>URJS01000016.1 GCA_900548205.1 uncultured Roseburia sp.
TATGACCCTCTGCTTGTAAGGCAGATGCTCTCCCAGCTGAGCTAAGATCCCATATCTGTCAGTCGCTTACCGCAACTGACTTGATTAGTATACTACTTGTCTTTTTAATTGTCAACACCTTTTTTAACTTTTTTATTCATAAAAGTTCAGAAAATCACCCCAGCAGACGCTCCACTAGCTTCACGCAGTCCGCCGCGTCCTTTGAATAACCATCCGCACCGATTTCCTCCGCAAAGCTCTCCGTGATCGCCGCCCCGCCGATCACAACCTTACAGCAGACGCCCTGTGCTTTTACCTGTTCGACAACCTCCTTCATGCGCATCATCGTCGTCGTCATGAGCGCAGAAAGACCGATGATCGCCGCCTGCTCCCGAACAGCCGCTTCAACAATCGTTTCCGCCGACACATCCTTGCCAAGATCGATCACGCGATAGCCGTAATTTTTCAGCATCAGTACAACAAGATTCTTTCCAATATCATGAATGTCCCCCTCCACTGTCGCCACCACGATCGTCTCCTTCTCCACTCTGTTTTCCTTCTTCAAAAGCGGCTCAAGGTATTCGATCGCGAGCTTCATGGCATTGGCGGATGCGATCAGCTGCGGCAGAAAATATTTCTGGCAGTCAAACAGTGCGCCAACCTCATTGATCGCCGGGATCAAATGCTCATTGATGACCGCATCCGGGTCCATGCCCGCCGAAAGAAGCGCCTTTGTCTCATCCACGATCGTATTTTTATTTCCCTTGAGCACCGCCTCATAGACGGCGCTGTGCGTCTTGGCACCGGAAGAATCATTTCCTCCCTTCTGATCGCTCCCCTTGGTCCGTACAAGCACCCGCTCCATGCCTGCATATTTTTCCGAGAGAAAATTCATCCGCCCGATATAACGGTTATCGCTGTCCGCCTTATGAAGCAGCATATCAGAGGCAAACGCCGCGTTCATCAAAAGCTCCTGCGACGGATTGGCGATCGCCATCGTAAGACCATGCGCGATCGCCATCGTAAGAAACGCCGCATTCACATACATACGCTCCGGCAGACCGAAAGAAATATTTGACAGACCGCAGACTGTCGGAATCTGCAATTCATGTTTGCAGTATGCAAAGGTTTCAAAACACTCCAATGCCGCATCGGGATTTGCACCGACCGTCGCCACCAGACCGTCCACGATCACATCCTCGGCGCTAAGCCCATTCTCCTCTGCCCGCGCAAGTATCTCACGAATAATGCCATGTTTTTCCTCACAATCCTTCGGCAGCCCCGCATCCGAAAGCGGCAGCAGAATAAACATCGCACCATATTTTCTCGCAACCGGAAGCAGCCTCCCAATCTTCTCGCTCTCCAGAGAGATGGAATTAATCAGCGCACGCCCCGGATAGATCCGCAGTGCCTCCTCGATCACATCCACATAGCTCGAATCAATGCAAAGCGGCGTATCTACCGTCGAAGTCACCTCATAAACAGTGCAAAGCATCATTTCCTTCTCGTCAATGCCGTTCATTCCCATATTGATGTCAAGGATCCGCGCACCGTTCTCCTCCTGCTCAAGCGCCATCTGGCGCACAAGATTTAAGCTGCCCTCTCTTAACTCTGCCTGCAGCTTCTTTTTTCCGGTCGGATTGATGCGCTCGCCGATCACGAGAAAATTTCCGTCAAGCTCTATCTCTGCAAAGCCACGCTCCGAAGTCAGCACTCTGCGGCTCTTTGTCAGCGGTTTTCTGACTGTTCCGCCGCTGACCGCATCGCCAAGCGCCCGTATGTGCTCCGGCGTCGTACCGCAGCAGCCGCCGAGGATCGACGCACCGGCGACAAGAAGCCTTTTTCCGGCTGCCGCAAATTCCTCCGGCGTCGCATCAAATACTGTCTCTCCATTGACCAGCTTTGGCATTCCGGCATTCGGTTTTGCAAGAATCGGAACTGTCGCGTACTCCGCCATCGCCTCCACCAGCGGAAGCATCGCCGCAGGTCCCGTTGAGCAGTTTAATCCTACCGCGTCTGCGCCAAGCGCCTGCAGAGTCACCACCGCCGTCACGGGGTCTGTACCATAGAGTGTCCTTCCATCCTCCTGATAAGTCAGCGATACCATCACCGGCAGCCCGCACACCTCCCGGATCGCAAGCACTGCCGCCCGGCATTCCTGCAAACTCATCATCGTCTCTACCACAAACAGGTCAACGCCCGCCTCATACAGCGCCTGCGCCTGCTCCCTGTATACATCCACCAGCTCCTCAAACTGTAATTCTCCCAGCGGATAAAGCTGTGCTCCCGTCATCGTCAGATCGCCCGCCACAAACGCCCTTCCTGCCGCCGCTCTTTTGGAAAGCGCAACAAGCTCCCTGTTCATAGAGCCAAGCTGCTCCGCCAAACCATACTCGGCAAGCTTGATCCGGTTGGCAGTAAAGGTCGGCGCAAATAAAATATTTGTGCCCGCCTGAACATAGCGCTCCTGAAGCTCTGTAATAACCTTCGGATGCTCTAAAGTCCACTGCTCCGGGCATACGCCGACCGGCATACCCACTTTCTGAAGATTTGTTCCTGTCGCTCCATCCAAAAGAACTGCTCCCTGCTCCGTCAGTCTCCGAAATTCCTCTCTTGTCATCACATTCTCTCTCTCTGCTATCCCAGCTGCTGCTTTGCTTTTACAATGCGGATCAGCGATTCATTGATACGGTCCTCGCTGATCGTCCCGTTTTTCACAGCATCCAGCAAACCATTATAAGCCGTCTCATAATCCTGCGGCATTAAGATCATATCCGCTCCTGCCTGCACCGCCTTTACGGCAGCCTCGTCTGCTCCATAGACAGAAGTAATGGCGTTCATGTTCATCGCATCTGTGATCACGATCCCCTTATATCCCATCTGTGTGCGCAGAACATCTGTAAGCATCACCTGAGAAAGTGACGCCGGCGTATCGTCTCCTGTGACCTTCAGTGCTGCAATGTGCCCCGCCATAATAAATGGAACCCCCGCATCGACCGCACGCTGAAACGGAACGAGCTCCGTTCCCTTCAGCTCCTCCAGTCCGCGGTCAGTGCTCACCGCATTCTCATGCGAATCGCCGCTCACACTTCCATGCCCCGGAAAATGCTTTGCTGTTCCATAAACTCCGGCATCGGAAAGACCTTTTAATTCCGATGTCACCATCTCTGCCACAAGCTGACTGTCTGTGCCAAAGGAACGGTCTCCGATCGCATTTCCCTCCGTGACGATCACATCCGCCACAGGTGCAAAATCAACATTAAATCCAAGCTCTGACAGGTAACCGCCGATCACATTTCCCGCATTGTAAGCGTTTTGACTGTCACCGGTTGCTCCGATCGCCGCCATATTTCCAACGTCTGTCACGCCAAACGCACTGTTTCCGGCAATCCTTGCAACACTTCCGCCCTCCTCATCCACACACAAAAATGCCGGAAGTCCCGTACGCTCCCTTGCGATCGTATTCATATTCTGGAGCATCGTACGCGTCTGCTCCGGATCCTTTAAATTATCGGACAGATAGACAATCCCGCCAACCGGACGTTTTCCGTACCATTCCTTTGTCGTATCACCTGCTGCTGTCACTCCCGAAAACCCGGTCAGCGCATCCGGTGTGATCACAAACATTTGCGCGATCTTATCCTCCAGCGTCATTCCGGCAACATATTCCGCTGCCTTTGTCATCGCCTCATCCACCACCGGAGCTGTCGGGGGCTCTGTCTCCTCCGACGGCTGCTCCGTCTGTGTCTCAACCGGCTGCTTTGGCTTCTCCTCCCTGTCCTTTATCACAAATCTTCCGATGACAAATACAAGTCCTGCCACTGCCAACACAATAGCGATCAAAAATATGATAAACAAAATCGTCGCCTGCTTCGTATCCCTCTGGCGCCTTTGTCTGCGTTCTTCCCGATTCATAAGTTCCTTTCCTTTTCCTCCCTCGTACCGCTTTATTCCACACGCTTTGCATTCGGATAAATCCGTGCCATCCTCTCATCCGGAAAATGCTCGTCGATCGTTTTCTGCCAGCCGCTGCGCGCCGCAATCCCTCTTGACCGCTCGTCGTAGCGTGACATCGCCAGCGCGGAAACAGCGACATTGCAGCACATAAAGACAAGCAGCACCCATGTCAATGTCTTTCCGAGCCTCACCGGAATCCGCTCAATCCATTTGGAGACAAACGGATAGCATTTTTTAAACCAGACAACGGCTGCAATGCCCCAGAAAAAGCAATACAGCAGATTGATCCTTCCGCCAAGATTAAACGGCATCCAGCTGTAATCCCAAAATACCGTACCAAATACAAGCTCCGTAAAAACACTGCACAAATATTCATAGGCTCCGCCCAAAAACGTGCCGACCGCAAATAAGAATCCGTCGGAGCTGTCACGGTAGCGGTACAAAAGTGCAGTCGCTCCCGCAATCGCAAAGCCCCACACCAGACTAAACGACCCCCATACAACACTGCTGCGGCTCATCCACACGCCCGCTGTGACCCTGCAATAAAGCGTCTCCGTCAGATCTCCCAAAAATGCCCCTACAAAAAAGAGCATCACGAGCTTATAAAAGCCGCACCCGTCTGCAAACACACCTGCTTTTGGTGCTGCGCTCTCCCGCTTTGCGGCATTGGGATATGCCTTATGGATACGCCTGTCTACCTGATCAAAAATCCATTTCCCAATCCGAAAGCTGATCCTTGCAAACCACGCATCCGCTGCCTCCCAGCGTTTCATCTGCTTGCTTCTTCCTGCAAGGATGACTGCAGTTGCCGCACAGTCCAAGACCGCTATGCTGACCGTTATCCAGATCAGGATATGACCCAACGTCTGCGGCAGCAGGGAAAACAGCGTAAGCAGTATGTAATTGCCCCATTTTACCGCCGCAAACCCAAGCACTCCCCAAAGGACTGACATTTGCAGACAGATATAACCGTCAAGATTCCACCGCAGCGCAGAATAATCCCACCAGCGCTCATGATAAAAACGCTCAATCAGTCTGCCTGCAACCCACTCGGCAACCGTTGTAAAAATCATGCAGCCAAGAAACAGCCATATTCCGCTAAGCTCCTGTAAATAAACTGTGATCGTAACCGCCGTTACTCCGTACAGCACGCACAGCGGACCATTGATCAGACCGCGGTTGACAAACCGCTTCTGCTTAAGCGCCGCAAAAACAGTCTCAAGCACCCATCCGAAAAAAGAGTAGCAGAAAAACAACCATGCCAATTCATATCCTGTGTATCTCATGCTCTGTTATCTCTCCCTTTTCTATTCCTCTGCCTTGGCTGCAAGAATCGTCATATGCCCCCGCATCCTTACGGCACCGTAGCCATAGGGTACGATCAGATGTGTTCCCTTTTGCACCGGACAGCCGTCTATGCTGCCCGCTCCCTCTACAACCGATACCAATAAAAACGGATCACTTTGGCAAAACATCAGCTCTCCCTCTACATCCGCCTTAAATATCCGGTAATACGCACAGGCATACAGCTCATTCATTTGATTTTTTGGAAGATCCAGAACAGACTTTACGCTTTCCTTTGCAGGCTCTGCCGGAACAGTGATGACATCCAGGCTCTTTTCAATATGCAGCTCTCTCGGCCTGCCGTTCTGAAGTCTGTCATAATCATAGACCCGATAAGTAATATCGCTGTTCTCCTGCGTCTCCAGCAAAAGCAGACCTCCCTTGATCGCATGGACCGTACCGGGATCGATCTGGATAAAATCGCCTTTTTTTACGGGAATCTCGCGAATAAATTCCTTCCATCTTCCCTGTCGGATCATATCCTCCAGTTCTTCCTTTGAACGGGCGTTGTGACCGAATACAAGCGTGCTTCCCTCCGGCGCGTCTAAGATATACCAGCACTCCGTCTTTCCAAGCGATCCACTCTCATGTACCCTTGCATAATCGTCATCAGGATGTACCTGAATACTCAAATCCTCCCGCGCATCAATAATTTTTGTCATAAGAGGAAAACGGGCGCTGTTAAAATTGCCGAATACCTCCGGATGCTCCTCCCATACCTTTGAGAGCTTCTGCCCCGCAAAAACACCGTTTCTTATCGTTCCGTCACCGTTTGGGTGCGCGGAAATCCCCCAGCATTCGCCGAGATCATCTCCTGCCTCCGCACAGCCGAATTCCTCCCGCAGTCTCGTACCTCCCCAGATATTATGTGTGCATACCGGATCTAAAAATAAAAGTTCCTTTGCTTTCTGGCTCATCAATCGTACCTGTCCCTATCCTAAAAGATCATTTTTTAAAGCTTCCAGCTTCCTTTCTGCATCCTCCAAGGACTCGCCCTTCACACCAAAATAATACTTGATCTTCGGCTCCGTGCCGGACGGACGCACACAGCACCAAGCCTGGTCGGCAAGCTCATAGTAAAGAACATTTGAGGACGGAAGTCCCGTTGCCGTCACCTCTCCTGTCACCATATCCTTTCTCGTATCATCCTTATAATCACGGACAGCAAGCACCTTATGACCGCCGAGCTCCTTTGGCGGGTTCTCCCTTGACTCACGCATCAACGTCTGGATCTGCGCCGCTCCGTCAATCCCTTTTAATGTTTTTGTCTCAAGTCCCTCTCTGTAGAAGCCGTATTTCTCATACATATCAAGCATCGCATCCCACAGCGTCTTTCCATGTTTTTTGCACCAGGAAGCAACCTCGCACAGCATCATGACCGCCACACAGGCGTCCTTATCTCTCGCATAGGTGCCTACCAGACAGCCGTAGCTCTCCTCCAGACCAAACACATAGTTATTTGTCTGCTGTTCCTCAAACAGGCGGATCTGCTCGCCGATATACTTAAATCCGGTCAAGACCTCGATCAGCTTTACATCATAAGCTGCGGCGATCGCTTTTGCCATATCCGTCGTCACGATCGTCTCTATGAGCGCCGGATTTTTCGGCATGGTTCCCATTTGTGTGCGCTCCCTTAAAATATATTCCGCAATGAGCATCCCCGACATATTTCCGGTAAAGCTTATATATTCTCCCGTCTTTGTATCCTTGCAGTATACGCCGAGACGGTCAGCATCCGGGTCTGTCGCAAGCACAATGTCAGCGTCTACCTCCTTTGCAAGCTCTAAGGCAAGCGCAAACGCCTTGGGCGATTCGGGATTCGGATAGGACACGGTCGGGAAATTGCCGTCCGGCAGCTCCTGCTCCTTTACCACATAAACGTTCTCAAAGCCAAGCTCCTTTAACACGCGGCGCACCGGAAGATTGCCTGTTCCGTGAAGCGGCGTATAAACAATGCGGATGTCCTTTGCCATCTCCTGAATGATCTCGGGATGGATCGACTGCTTTTTGAGTTCCTCCATATAAAGATCGTCGATCTCTGCACCGATGACCTGATAAAGACCTGCCTTGACGGCATCGTCCTTTGGCATTGTCTTTACCTGTGCAAAAGAAGTTACCTTCGCCACCTCTGCCAGAATATTCTTATCGTGCGGCGGCGTGATCTGCGCGCCGTCCTCCCAATATACCTTATAGCCGTTATACTCTCTCGGATTATGGCTCGCCGTAATGACGATCCCCGACACACATCCCAGATGACGGAGCGCAAAAGACAGCTCCGGCGTTGGACGCAGACTCTCAAATACATATGCTTTAATTCCGTTTGCGTTCAGACAAAGCGCCGCCTCCTCCGCAAACTCCGGCGACATCCTGCGGGAATCGTAGGCGATCGCCACGCCCTTTTTCTGTCCGTTCTGCGAAATAATATAATTTGCCAGTCCCTGTGTCGCCTGACGCACGGTATAGATATTCATACGGTTTGTTCCCGCGCCTATAACGCCGCGCAGTCCTCCCGTTCCAAATTCCAGCTGACGGTAAAAACGATCCTCAATCTCGGCTGCATCATCCTTGATCGCCGCAAGCTCCGCTTTCGTATCCTCATCGAAATAGTCATCTGTACACCACTGCTTATAAAGCTCCATATAGCTCATACTCGTTCTCCTTCTCTGCTATGCTTATTATCTTCTTATTATAGGCTTTGAACGCGTGTCTGTAAACTTTTTTGCGCATTTTTCCAAACTAATTTTTGTTTGAGACCGTTCCGTCCTCCGCAATGACCGCGCCCGCCGATATTTGCTGCAGATATCCTAAGATTTCCTGCGCCTTTTGTCCTGTCGCAAGCTTTGTCACGCCACCCTCTGCATAGATGGGCAGATACTGATACCTCTGCTCTCCCTCCGGTGTGACCGTCACCTTAAGCAGCGCCGAGCGGTCAATCGTTTGTCCAAACACAAAGTTGCCGAGACTGTAAAACACCGGCTGCCCGCCAAAATAGGCGGCGCCCTGCAGACAGTGCGTATGCGATCCCACTACCACATCCGCGCCCGCTGCAAGGCAATTTTGCGCAATCTTTGTCTGATAATCTTCCGGATAAGCGGCATACTCCACACCCCAGTGCGGATAAACCGCAAGAAAATCGCACTCCTTCGCCGCCTCCTCAACAAGCTCGATCAGCCTTGTATCATCATAGCAGGAAAATACGCCGGGCGCGCTGTTTTCTACCTTCCAGTCACCGGTCGGTACCACACGCGAAACTGCAAGAAATCCAAATTTTTTTCCGTTGATCTCAAAGGTCTTCACCTGCTCGGCACGCGCGATGCTCTCCCCCGCGCCGCCGTAGCGGATCCCCGCTCCATCCAGAGTGACAAACGTATCGCTTAACGCCGCCTTTCCGTAATCAAGCACATGATTATTTGCCAAGGAAACGACATCCACTCCCATCTCCTTTAGCGCCGTGACATAGGATGGCTCACATCGGAATGTATACTGCTTTCCTTCCATCGGAGCCCCCTGTGTGCTGAACGGAAATTCATTATTTATCATCAGAACATCCGCCGCCTGCAGCTCTAAAAGCAGTTCCTCCGAGATCACACCGGCAATCCCGTTTGCATCGTAGCCTGCCAGAAAAGCGTTTCCAAACAATACGTCACCGCCAAAAAGAATCGTCGTATCTTCCTTTGGCGGCTGCGGCTTTTGTATATGCTCCCCTGCCGCCTGCGGCTCCTGTGTCCCGCTCTCTGCTGCTCCTTCGCCGTCCGGCTCCGTCCGGCTCTCCGTCTCGCTGTTTTGCACCTCTTTGGGAGGCTCCACCTCCTCTCCCTGTGTCTGCGCCGTTTCGTCTCCTGCCCATACAAGTGCAAAAAGCAGCAGAACCACGATTCCCAAAGATGCTATGTACATCAGCTTCTGCAATATCTTCTTCATACTCCCTCCAAATGTCTGCATAATATATCCATTTTATCAGAAAGTAGAAAAGTGTCAAATGAAGAATTGCTTTTCTATCCGCGCGTCTCCTGATTTATTGTATCGTAAGCTCCAGCGAACCCATATCACAGGAAAGCGCCGCCGTGTGCTCCGCTCCCGCGTTTTTGGGCTCATAGTCTGCGGAAATAGAGGAGTAATCACGTCCGTTCACCGTAAGCTCACCCATATCACAGGAAAGCTCATATCGATAGGCAGCGGCGTCCCCCGAAAGTGAAAGCGCAACGTTTCCCATGGAGGTTTTTGCTGTGATGTCGCCCTCTGCCGCACCCTCAACCGAAACATTTCCCATGTCACAATCAATCTCAAGATTCTGATAAGTTCCGCCCAAAAGCTCGGCGTTTCCGGTGTCTGCCAAGACAATCGTCTCCCCTGATACCGTAAAATCCTCTAAAACCGCGCTTGCCGCATCTACCGTCACCGTAAGCTTCTCACAGCGCATGTCCGCAAGAGAAAGCTGTCCCTCCGCCGCGTCCAACTCCAGCTTTACGTCAGAAAGCGCAAGCCCTGACGGAATCTCGATCACAAATTCTGTATTGGAACGATTGCTCCAATCTCCCGAACGGTGGTACGCAAGAGAAAGCGTGCCGTCCGCCGTCACAGCTCCCTTATAATCCTGCTCCCTTCCCCGATACATATGCACTACAACAGTATCTGTCTGAGCGCCTTCCTCCACATACACCTCTGCCGCTTCCATATCAATTTCCAGATTCCTGATCCCAGCCGTCTCATAGGTATAGGAAACGCTGCTCTCCCCTTCTGTATCCCGATCTCGATCCGAATAATAGATACCATCCCAGCCGATATGCCAGTTTCCATAGGTCACACCCGCCTCAAGCAGCTTATGGACGCCTCCGCCCATAACGGATGCAGCAATACAAAGCAACACTCCTATCCCTGCAAGAACTCCCGCAAGGATCAGACTTATCCTCGTAAATAGTTTCATGCCCCGACACGCTCCTTTCTTCTCTCAAACGGTCGTTTGCAAAGATGATAAATCCCCCTGACCGCCCACGGCAAAAAGCTCCCGCACACAACAACCACAAGAAGCAGCGCCAGTATTCCGATCGCAAGAACCAGACAGCCGCCTCCGATCAAACCGACGCCAACCGCCGGATCTGCACCGATGATCAGTGAAATCCCTGCACCGATCAAAACAACACCCGTAATTAACAAAGATGCCATGACTGCCACCGAGGCAAGTGCGATCCCCACCGCCATTGCCGCCGCGGCAAGCGCAAGACTAATGAGAAGAAGAAGCAGCGTAAGCCAGATCGGGGAGGTCAGCACCGCCGCCGCGGCTATAAGCGCCGCCATGCCTGCACTCCGTTCCTTTGTACGGCTTTTTGCCATCCCTCCGACTGCCTCATTAATATTCCTATAATATTCCTCATCCCTATTTGCAAACGTATTATAATATTTACCGTCGGCTGCACCCTTTTTTTCGGGATCGATCCCAAAATCCTTTAAAATACTCTCCGCCGCCTTCTGTGGGGATTCCAGCTTTGCAAGAATCTCCTGCTCGTTCTCCTCCCCCGCATCCTCAAAATAGCTTCTGTAAAACGCGACTGCATCTGCCCGCTCCTCCTTCGAGATTGCCGAAAGAAGCTGCTCTAACTGCCGCAAAAAATCTTCCTTATTCATCGTTTCCTCCATTCTTATGCACTCCATACCAAAATCCCGTATGCGCTACGCATCTGCCCGCTCCTCGCAAAATAACCCTGAAATCTTAGCGGAATATTCCCGCCATTCTCTGCGGTATTCCTGCAGCCTTTCGCTGCCCGCTTCCGTAATCTGATAGTAACGCCTGTTTCTCCCTCCGCATTCCCTGTCGTATACACGCAGACAGCCACTTTTTTGCAGCCTGCGCAAAACGGGATACAGCGTTGATTCCGACACGTCGATCGCCGCCCTGACATCCTGCGTGATCCGGTAACCGTATGTTCCCTCCTCATCCTTTGAGACGACTGCCAAAACGATTGCATCCAAAAGCGCAGCGCCCGTGTTAAATACCATGCCCTCACCCCCTGCCTGTTTATAGATCTTTTATAATATCATTTCTTTTACAATACTATATATTATATAGTATTGTATTGTCAATAGGATAGGGAGTGCAATTTCCTATTCTATTAAAAATCTCGCTTTCGAGATTTCCCGCCTGCGGCGGGTCGCATCAGCGACACAGTTCTATTCCGCCGCAGTGCGATCACCCGGAGGGTTTTGCATGATAGGAAATGCAAATTTCCTATCATGCAAAAAAAAGGCGGTGCGCTCCCTTTGGATGCACACCGCCTTTTTCTTACTCCTGTTCTGTTTATAAAACTAAAAATCTCTCAATCTCCACTGCCGCATTCTATATTCCCTTGTCAGGAAAACAAGGACTTAAAGAAATCTGCGATTGCCTCAAACGCACGGACGAAGAAATCGCCGATCGCCGATAAAATTCCATCTCCTCCGCCATCCCGGAAGGAATTGTATAAGGACTCCGCATAATCAACAAGTCCGCTCAAATCAATTCCCAGAGAGGTGATTTTCAAAAGCAGGTCTACGATCTGCTGACGCTCCGTGTCGGAGAGGGTTACCCCGTACTTCTCGCACGCCTCATCGATGACCTTGTTAATATTCTCCGCATCGCTGAAATCATTCTGTGCGATGACAGACTTAATATAGGCGATAAATTCCTCGACCTCCTCATTGGTCAAGCCCTCGATCGACGCAGCAAGCTCTCCCGTCACGACAAGCTCATTGAGCGCAGCGTCAATGACCGTATCGTCGACTGCCTTTCCGGTCATCTCCCCATAAGCCTTAAAGATGCCGACCAGCGCCGCCGTGCCGGAAATCGGTTTTGGTCCCGCCACGATAATGTCCGCGTCCGTGATCCCTGCTGTTGCCAGCGCATTTTTATACATTCCCACCGTACAGTAGGTAATATTGCTCGTCGAAATATTTAATCCGCTTCCGGGTTTCCGATCAACGATCACAATCGACGACCACGCCTTATTTCCTATCTTGGATGCGTCAATATACGCCCCGAGATATTGATGCTCCTCCTGATTTGTGACGTACACCACATCATAATTTGCCAGTCCCGCCGGATCGATCCCCATCAGTCCCAGCACTGTAGCGCGCTGCTCCTCCGTCAAATCTGCGCCCAGTGAAAGATAGGGTCTGTCATCCTTTTGGATCGTTACCTGATCTCCGTTTGTGTTTGGCACCTGTTCTCCCTGTACATTTGCATCCGGCACCTGCTCCCCCTGTATATTGGGGCTTTGTACCTGCTCTCCCTGTATATTCTGATTCGTCGTCTGCCCGCCCTGCGGCTGTGTCTCCCCGGACGGCTGCTGTCCGCCCTGCGGCTGCGTCTCCCCGGACGGCGCCTGTCCGTCCTGCGGCTGTGTCTCCCCAGACGGCTGCTGTGTCTCTGCTGTCCCTGCCTGCACCTCCGTTGACGGTGCGGCAGACTGCGAAGCCGCCGCCGGCACTGCGGTAAACAGCGTCACAGCCGCCAGAAAAATACTAAGACCTCTTGACCATTTCTTTCTCACCTGCATACCTCCCTGTCTCATACTCCTTGAAACAAGTACTAATTCTACTATGAGTTTACGAAAAAAAGCAAGCATTTCATAGATTCTTAAGATTCTACGCGCACATTCAGCCACGCTCCAATATCCGCATACACACACGCACGGTCCGTCTCATTTAAAATCTCATGACGGTCATTCTCATAAAGCTTATAAGTAATATCCGAAAGTCCCGCCTCCTCATAAAGACGGTAGGCTCTCTTGACGCCCTCTCCCATATCTCCGACCGGATCGTCCTTGCCGGAAACAAAAAAGAGCGGCAGATCCCTTGGCACACGCGCCACATTTTCCTTCTGATTGTCAAAGAGCACCGCCTCCATCAGACCGCGGTAGCCATTCACCGTAAATAAAAACGTACATCTCGGATCGTGATAATATTCCCTGACGTTCTCCTCATTTTTTGAGAGCCAGCTGTTTTTATGATCCTTTCCGTACAGGTCAAACCGCCGATACGGCTTACTGTAGGAAATCGTCTGAAGCAATCTGCTCCGGTAATGCCAGCCCCGCACAAAGGCGATCGTCCGGCACAAAAAAAGTCCAAGCTTCATCGTCCGATCCGGCATACAGCCCGTACCCATAATGATCGCTCCGTCCACTCCCTGTGGGTGGATGCACAGATATTTGCGCAGCATATAAGAGCCCATGCTGTGTCCGAGCATAAAATAAGGCAGCTTTGGGTACTCCTCCTGCACGGTCGTCCGAAGCCTGTGCATATCCTCCACAAGCGTATCGCTCGGATGCTCTTTCTCAAAATACCCCCAGTTTTCCTGATCTGTCACGGACACTCCGTGCCCCAAATGATCATGTCCGACCACCAGATACCCCTGCTCGTTCAGATAAGCGGCAAACGCCGCATAGCGTTCAATATACTCGACCATGCCGTGCGTAATCTGCACGACCGCCTTGTGCGCGCCATCCTCCCGCATCCATTTTACGGCATGGATCATCGTTATTCCGTCCGCCGATAAAAATCCAAATCCTTCCTCTTTTGTCATACCACATCCCCCTCTCCCGTGTTCTGCCATGCTCCTACTGATAGCTGCGGATCACAAGCTGCACGCGCCGGATCCCCTGATATTCATTGATCTCGGGATAATACACGGCGGACATACGAATCCCGTTTTTTTGTCCGCGCAGGGAGGCTTTTACCTCCTGCTCCCCGTATTTTTGGCGATAATACTCCTTCCACTGCTCAATATCGCCGAAATACACGGCGTCCACACGCGTACCACGCTCTGTCTGCAACTGTAATTTTAACACATTTTGGTTCTTTCCGACAATACGCGCATGCAAAACGGCGAGGTTTTTATCGGCAAACTGCGGCTTTCCGTTTCCTTTCCCGAAAGGCTCCAAAATAGCAAGCTCTCTAACCAGCTCCTCAGTCGGATAATCTGCAGGCATCGCAATGTCAATCCTCACCTTTGGAATAAAATCCTCCTCTGTCAGAGTACATGCCTCATTGATCTCCCTGCGGAAATTCTCAACCTCCTCCTCCGGCAGTGAAAGCCCTGCCGCCATCGGATGACCGCCGAATCTTGTAAACAGATGCCGGCATTTACAGAGCTCCTCATACATCGAATATGTCTCGATCGACCTTCCCGAGCCCTTCACTCCGTCCTCCGCCCTTGTCAGGACAAATGCCGGCTTCTGATATGCCTCCCGGATTCTTCCTGCAATGATTCCCGCAAGGCTCTCATGCACCTTGGGCAGATAAACGACCAGCACCCGCTCCCCGGCATTTCCCTCCTCCACAATACGCTTTGCAGCCTCCACGCCCGCAGCCGTCAGCTCCTTTCTCTGCAAATTGAGCTCCACAAGCTGCTCTGCCGCTTTCATCGCGGACAGCTCATCCTCCTGCAAAAAAAGCTTTAAGGACAGCTGTGCCGTCTCAAGCCTTCCGCCCGCATTGACGCAGGGACCAAGCACATAACCAATATGGTATGCCGTAATTTCCTCCGGCGTAAGCTTATTTTGGAAAATCAGCGCGCGCATGCCCGGATTTTTTGTTTCCCGTATGCGCCGCAGGCCTTCCTTTACCAGAATACGGTTTTCGTCTGTCAGCTCCACAACATCGCCGACTGTCGCAAACGCAACCTCCTCCAAAAAGGGATATGCCTCCTCCTTTGGCACACCGCAGCGCTCGTATAACAGGCAGATGACCTTCCATGCCACCGCCGCACCGCAAAGCCCCGGATAAGGATAGCTGCACTCCGGCTGCTTGGGATTTACGATCGCGTCTGCCGCACTGCGCAGATAGGTACGCACGCCATCCGCCTCACGATACGGAATCTCATGATGATCCGTCACTAAAACAGTCATCCCAAGCTCCTTGGCATGTGCGATTTCATCAATCGCCGCAATTCCGTTATCACAGGTGATGATCGTGTCGATTCCGCTCTCATAAGCCTCCTCGATCAAATGATCATTTATCCCATAGCCGTCCTTCATGCGGTCCGGTATTTTCGTGCTGACGTTGGCGCCGCACCGCTTTAAGCCGCGAGAAAGAATGTAAGTTGCCATCACGCCGTCAATATCATAATCGCCGATGATGCGGATCGGCAGCTGCGCTTTGATCTTTTCCTCCAAAATCGCGGCGCAGCGGACCGCATCATGGAGCAGGTGCGCGTCATACAGATCGTCCATGCCTCCGTTTATGTATTTCTCCACCGCCGCATCTCCGACAATCTCACGGTTACGGATCAGACGCGCTGTGACCGGACTGATCAAAAATCGTTCCGCTATGCCCGCAAAGTCTGCTCCCTTTTGTACTACGACCCATTTTTCCATGCTTCTTCCTCTCCGTATGTCACCTCAAGCAGCGTAAGTCCGCACGCAGGCGCCGTATAACCCGCGCATGCACGCTCTTTTGCCGCAAGGATCTGCTCGATCTCCTCCGGCTCCCGTCTCCCGTCGCCGATCTCGATCAATGTTCCTGTCAGTATGCGTACCATATTCTGCAAAAAACCATTGCCTGTATAAAAAATCTGAAGCTCCTGCTCCTTTTTTGCAATCGTGATCTCAGAAAGGGTACGCACCGCAGACTTTTTCATTTTTTTATTTCCGCAGAAGGAACGAAAATCGTGCGTTCCGATCAAAAGCTCCGCCGCCCGTCTCATCCGGCTGGCGTCAAGCGCAATGGGATAATGATAGACATAGCGCCGTTTAAATACATCCGCAACCTCCCCGGTATCAATCCGGTAGAGATACGTTTTACTCTTTGCCTGATAGCGGCTGTGAAAACGCTCTCCAACACGCTCTGCCCGAAGCACTGCGATGTCCTCCGGCAGATAACGGTTTAATTCCGCGCGCAGCACATCCTCCTCCCACGTCTCGCTAAGACAGAAGTTTGCAGTCTGCCCGCTTGCATGAACTCCCGCGTCTGTTCTTCCTGAGCCGATGACAGCGACCGGACCTCCGTTTAATCTTGAAAGGACATTCTGAAGCTTTCCCTGAATCGTCTGCTCCGTATCACCCAGACTCTGCCAGCCGCGGTAACGCGTCCCGTCATACTGCAAAATGATCTTATAATTATTCATCCCATGCGTCTCTCCTATCTGATGTTAGGAGTTATTTTAGCACAGATCCGCACAAAAACCAACTGTCAGACAAGCTCTGCCATTCTTGTCACCGCCACATAGATTTCGGAAATCTTATACCATGTACGGTAATCAATGACTCCCGTCACCGGCAGACCGAACACACTCTGGAATTTCTCGACTGCCGCGCGTGTCGCAGGGCCGTAAATACCGTCCGGTGTAATGGAGGGAATCGCCGGGTAGGAACGTGAAATGCGCGCCAGCTGCTCCTGGATCTGCCGCACCTTATCCCCCGTAGACCCAACGGTCAGATCGACGCGCGGCCAAGACGCCGGAATGCCGGAAATCTCCTCCGCCGTATTGATAAACATGTTGTTTCCGTAATAATAGCGGATAATATCAATTGTCTCGTAGCTCTGATCCCCCAGAAACTTGCTGCCCCACTGGCTCATCCAGTTCGGGCAGGTCACGCGCTGCCCGTCACAGTACTGTGTTAAGATCGGCTGCCTGACATTCGGACGCGACAGATAATTCTGGAACATCTCATCCACAATATCAGAGATATTCTGGTAGACGTTTCGCCCGTAAATAAATTTCTGGTCATATGCCGTGGATGATGTGATCGTAAAGCTGTAGCCCTTATTGCGGTACCACTCCGTATAGACACGGTTTAAGGTAAATGACATGATCGCAAGGACGTTTGCACGGATCGTCGCGTCCGGCCATGTCGCATAAATCTCGCTCGATGCAACATTTTTGATATAGTCACGGTAGCGGATATAATATTCCCTTGCCGTAGAATCGCTTGGTGCGCCGTCATGCACCACGACAAATTCCGGTATCACGACGCGGCTAAGTACGATCTCTCCCGTCTCCGTCACCGGCTTTATCTCTGATTCGGGAATCTTCGGAGGATACTCCTCATAGAGCGTATGCCCCGGTATTACAATATTGTCAGAGGGACTTACCTTTGTCTCCTCCTCATCCATCCTTACCTCCTGGAGCGCCTGCTCTCCCGAAAGGATCTCAATGCCGGAGATATTGATTGGGCGATATCCTTCCGCAGTGACTTGAATAGTATATTCCGCGTAGGGCTGCGTTTCGGACGGCTCCATAGAGTACTCAAGTGGAGGCGCATCAAGCGTAACTGATTCTGATAGTCCTGACGCATCGGTATTCACCTCCTCCACTGCACTTTCCGGGTCACCCGAATAAGAAATTGAAATCTTTGCATTGTCGATCGGCGTGTTCCGCCCCCGCGCGATCACCTGTATCCGCAAATCTCCCTGATCGACATTATTTGTCTGCGTATATCTGATGTCTGACATAAAAACCTCATAGCTTCTCTTTATTCATCATATGCCCGCAGTTCTGTTGTGTTTCCTCGTCTTATCAAATAGTGTCAGCTTATCTCCCGATATTTTGGAAAATACAGAAACCATAAATTTTATTCTACCGTCACGACCTTTGCCAGATTTCTTGGCTTATCTACATCAAAGCCCTTATCGGCAGACACATAATATGCAAAGAGCTGTAACGCGACTGACGCCGGCATCACCATAAACGCATCGCTCATATCCGGCAGAACAAACATCTCCCCAACGTCCTGTGCAGCTTCCTTTAGTCCCTCTCTTATCAATAAGACAACCTCTGCGCCTCTGGACTTCACCTCCCTGATATTGGAAAGCTCCTTTGCCGCCAACCGCTCCTGCGTCACCGCCGCGATCACCGGTGTATCCTCTGTGATCAGCGCGATCGGCCCATGCTTTAGCTCTCCCGAAGCATACGCCTCCGAATGGATATAGGACACCTCCTTCAGCTTTAAAGAGCCTTCCAGCAAAATCGAATAGTCAAGTCCCCTGCCGATCATAAACAAATCCTTTGCCCCCAGCACACGCTTCGCAAGCAAATGGATCTCCCTGCGCTTTGCAAGCACTTGCTCGATCACTTTTGGCGCTCTCTCAAGCTCTCGCAGAAACGCTCTCGTCTCCTCCTCACAAAATATCCCCCTGCTGGATGCCATCTTTGCTGCAACAAGATAAAAGACGGCAAGCTGTGTCGTATATGCTTTCGTACTTGCAACCGCAATTTCCGGTCCCGCATTCGTATAAAGCACATAATCGCTCTCCCTTGCAATGGAAGTTCCGCGCACATTAATAATGGAAAGGCACTTTGCCCCTTTCCCCCTTGCATACTTCACTGCCTCAAGCGTATCAACGGTCTCTCCCGACTGCGAAACTGCGATCACAAGCGTTTTTTCATCCAGCACCGGTTCCGCATACATAAACTCCGACGCCATCTCTACATCAATGTGCATATGAAGCATCGATTTTACCAGCGCCTGTGCGACAAGTCCTGCGTGCATTGCCGTCCCGCACGCAATGATCGTGACGCGATCACAGGATGTAAAAAGCTCATCCGGCACACCGTCTTTCGTAAAATCAGGCAATCCGTCCGATATACGACCCGAAATCGTGCGCAAAACAGCCTCGGGCTGCTCCATAATCTCCTTTTCCATATAAAACGGATATCCGTTCTTGCCTGCACTGTTAAGCTCCCAGTCAACCGTCTCGTATACCGGCGCAGTCTCTGCGTCCTCCGTGTCAAATAGCTTAAGACCGTCTGCACGCAGCTCTAAAATATGATACTCCGGCACAACAAAATAGCGGTTCGTAAAGCGGCAGAGTGCCGTGAGGTCGGAAGCCAGCATCGCCCCCTGCCCGCAGAATGTCGCCACGATCGGGCTGACATTGCGCACCGCATAGATCACGTCCTGCTGATCTTCAAACATCACGACAAGTGCAAACGTACCGCGCAGCCTTTCTATGGTCTTTCTGATCGCCTCCCTCGGATTTCCCTCATAAAAATGATCTAAGAGCACGGCAACCGCCTCGCTGTCCGTCTCCGATACCAGCTCCTTCTCCAACGAATAGTCAAGCAGCAGCTCCTTATAATTCTCAACAATACCGTTGTGCACAAGCGTTACCGCCCCCGACCGGTGCGGATGCGCATTCCGGTCACTGACCCCACCGTGCGTCGCCCATCTCGTATGTCCGATCCCGCAGCCAGCGCCGCCTGTCATCCCCGCACATATCTGTCTTAGATCGCCCACTCTCCCGGCGCATTTATAAACGTCCGTCCGATTTTCTGTTTGATTCCTTACCGCAATCCCGGCGCTGTCATATCCTCTGTACTCCAGCAGCTCGAGCGCATCAAGCAAAACCTCTCTCACGTCTTCATTTCCTGTATAACCAATAATTCCACACATAAATTTTCTCCATTCTTTATTTTTATCTTCACTCTTTTTATCATTAATGCATCCCTCGCACCGTATTTGTTTTGCAGTTACCTGCATATTTGCCGACGCGTCTCGCACGGGAATCATACGGAAAGGCACCCGCCGAATTTTCGATCACCTTTCTCCTCGTCAACCTGCCTGCCGCAGGTACCTGGCGCTTAAAGAAAATTTATGGTTTCCGGTTTCCAAAATATCTCGCTATTTATTTTTCAAGGTACAACGTGTATACTATACTATATACAGCTAACAAAAGTCTACTGTTTATTTTGGGGGAAGGAGTATTCGCCATGCCGCATAAAACAAATGAAAAAGACACATTACTGCACGCCTTTTTGATGATCCATGCCACAGCCGTCTCCGGTGTTCCGCTGCTTGGGAAGAAACGCTGCAAACGGGAGCTGGAGGGATACTTAAGGGAGCTTTGTCTGCTCGACTATCAAAAAAAAGCGCCCCATGAGCAGGACGCCATTCGTGCCGAGTGGCTCAGCTTTGCCCACCGGTATCTCTCCTATTGTACCGGAAGCCGCTCCTACTGCTCCACTCTTTTTGGCATTGTTCCGATCAATGACGCTGCTGTCGCGTCCAAAATTGCCGCAGACATCCGTCTCGTGCTCTTAGAATACCCGGCTGCCTTTGAGCTTTCCCATGTGTGTAAGCCGCTGCTGACCGTCATGGGCGAAGCATACTGCGAGCAGATTGAAAATGGAAAATCCTATTGGGAACAGCCGTAGCTATTTGATATAAGCATCCACCTCATCCCATCTCACCTTTTCATAGGGTAGCCGGATATATTTTTCCTGCTCAAGCTCCAGATGCGTAAGAGTATCTCCCACGGCAAGCGCATATGCAAGCTCCAGCATTGCCTCCGCCTGTCCCTCCTTATCATTATAGACCGTGCCCGCCATTTCTTTATTTTTAACGGAAAGCAGACCTACGTCCGTTCCGTCAATCCCCACGATAATCGGCCACGTCTGCCGCTCCCTGCCGTCCGCTTTAAGCGCATCGATCGCCCCAAGCGCCATATCATCGTTATTTGCAAGGACAAGCTCGATCCTTTCTCCGTATTCCGCCAGTAGCTGCGTCATTTTCGTCTGCGCCTGTGCCCGGTTCCAGTTGGCGATCGCATACCCAAGCTTCTCAACCTTCACGCCCTGCTCCTGCATCGTAGAGACGGAATATTCCGTGCGCACGATTGCATCCTGATGTCCCGCCTCTCCCTCCAAAACAATGTACTGAAACACGCCGTCGCCGTTTTTGTCTACCGCAGGATTCTCCAAAAACGCCTCCGCCGCAAGCTCGCCCTCCATGATGCCGGACTCAAATGCCTTTGCCCCAACATAATAAAGCCGATCCCACCGCTCCAAATCCTCCGCGACCAGCTCCCGGTTAAAGAAAATAACCGGCACATCCTGTTTTTCCGCCATATCAATGATCGCAGTCGGCTCCGTCCGGTCTACGAGATTGACGCAGATGACATCGCAGCCGTCCTCCAACATCTCCTCCACCTGATCGTTCTGCGTCAACTGACTGTCCGCCGCATTATAAACCTCAATGTTGATCGCAATGCCTGTCTGCTTCTCCTTTTTCGCCGCATAATTGTTGAAATGTTCTAAGAGCTGTGAAACAAAGGTGTCATACTGGTCATAAAGCGTCACGCCGATCCGTATGCTGCTGACCTCTCTCCTTTGCATTTCACTGCTGCAGCCGGATAACCCCAGCAACCCGGCACAAAAAATCAGCAGCCCCGCCAACGTCTTCTTTTTCTCCCGCATGTTCTCCTCCGTTATTGTACGATCGGAAACAATATTTTCTGATTACTCTCCTCGTACAGCTTTTCCTGATCTACAACCAGATAACCCGTCTCACTGTCCTCCGCCTTTGCCAGATGATACTGTAACTGCCATGCCAGCGCCTGCATCCCCTGATACCCCATATGAAACTCATTGGGCACGACCAACGCGCGGATAACCCCCTTATCAAGGTAATAGACTGCCTTTTCGGAACAGCCGATGCCATACAGCAGGCTTCCCGTCTGTTGCGTTCCACTCAAAACGCTGTCAACCATCCGCTCCGTCTCCTCATTCTCCAGTGCAACGACAATATCTGCCTCCTCCTGCTCCGGCAGCTTTGTCTTCTGCGCGCCATCCGCCTGATTCTCAACAGTCCAGATAATTTCCGCTCCCGTCTGCGCAATCTCCTCCTGAAATCCCAAAAGCCTCTGCTGCGTGGAGAGCTTTTGCATACTGCCGCTGAAAACACCGATCTTTTTTCCTGAGAGCTCCCCTCCAAGATCATCGCACACCGCCTGTGCAAGCGCCGCCCCCATGGCACGGTTATCCGGTCCCGTAAACGCATAGACGCCCTCCGGGGAAACATTTGTCTCGACCAGCATAACGGCAGCCCTTGCCGCTGCCTGCTCCAGCTCCTTCATCGGCTGTGCGCCGCCCACCATCTGCACGAGGATACCATCCGCCCCGTTTTCGATTTCCCGCTCAATAAGCGCCAACTGCTCCTGTGTATCCGTCAGCTTTCCGGTTGAAACAAAGCTGACATTCATGTTCTGCGCTGCCGCTGCCTGCTCCAGTCCCTGATGAAACGCGATCCAACGGTCGTTATTGCTGTCGTCTACGATCACGGAAATATTGTAAATCTTCTCCCTGCGCCCTGCATGAAGCATCCCATAGGAGGCTGCGGCAATCAGCAAAAGCAGCAGCAACACGCCAAAATAAAGCCTATTTTTCTTCATTCTCCCGCTCTCCCTTCCACTCTCTGAGCCTTCCTTCCTCAAGCTCTCTGGCATGCTCCTGTGAATATGTGATCGCCGGAAGATGAATGCGCACAGTCGTACCCTCGTCGGGAACACTTTCGATCACAAGACCGTACGGGCTTCCAAAGCGCAGCCGGATACGGTTATGGACATTTAACAAGCCTACTCCCGATCCCTTTTTGGGCACACGGTGATTTTCCTTTAAAAGTCCCTCCACCGTCTCCTTGGGCATCCCAAGACCATTATCGCGCACCTCGATATAAATATCATCCTCCCTGCGGTAACCGCGCACGAAAATCTCTCCGTCTCCGTCCATGCACTCGACACCATAATAAATTGCATTTTCCAAAAGCGGCTGCACGACAAGCTTTACCGTGCAGCAGTTCAAGATCTCATCCTCCAGCTCAAAGGAAATCTGAAACATGTTTTTGTAGCGGATCTTTTGAATGTTCATGTAATTTTTTGCATGACGTATCTCATCCTCAATGCTGATAATCGTCCTGCCGCGGCTTAGACTGATGCGAAACAGGCTGGCAAGCTGCGTGATCATAAATACCGCGTCCTCATAACGCTCACCCTCGATCATCCACACGATCGAATCCAAGGTATTATACAAAAAATGGGGATTGATCTGCGACTGTAACGCGTCAAGCTCACTCTTTCGCTTCTGCTCCTGCTCCACCAAAATATCGTGCATCAGCTCCTGGATCTGCGCGACCGTGGAGCGCAGCGTTTTTCCAAGATGCTCGACCTCCAAAGAGCCCCCGACATAAATCTTCGGGTTTAAATTTCCTGCCTCCCATTCCCGCACCGATGCATTCAGCCGCTTTAACGGATCGGCAATGCGTGCCGATACTAGCTGGTTCGTGATAACGATGATCAGCATGATAAGCGTCATTGCAAGGATCACAAACATCCGCATATCGGAAAGCCCCATCTCAAAGGAGCTCATCGGCACGACGCTCACAAGCTTCCAGCCCGTATAGCTTATGGTCTTTACCGTGACAAGGCGCTTTTCCCCGCCAAACTCCTCCGTGATACTGCCGTCCTCATAGCCTGCCGCCGCATTGTTATTCTCCTCGTAAAGCCCCGTATAGATGAGCTTTTGCTTGGGGTGGTAAATGATCTCCCCATTACTGTCCGTCAGATAAATATATTCCGAAGCATTGTCGGTATTTGCCTTTGTCAGGAGCTGCTCGATGCTGCTGTAATTCATGTCAACCAGCAGAACGCCGAGCGCCGTACTGCCGTTATCCGTCAGCTCCACCGCCTGACTGAGCGATACAACCCAGTAATAGCGGTAGCTGCTGTCATCAAACAGATTCTGCACATGAGGCGCTGAAAAGTGGATGTTCTCCATCTGTCCCACCGCCTCCGTGAACCACTCCTGACCGGTGACGTTCGTATGCTCCTTTTGCGTATCGACCGGAGCTGCCGCCACAAGCCTGCCGTCGTTCGTATAACAGGCAATACTGATAAGGTTGTCCTTATTCGCTTCATAAAGAAGATTCATCTCCTCATCCAGCGTGTCGACACTCAAATCCTTATCCTTAATGACGCTATAATACATTGCGTCCGAGATCCGGCGCATATTGCGCAGATAATCCTCCAGATTGATCGCCGTCTGGTTTAAAAGCTGCTCGGCGCTCTGCATCGTCATATCCTGCATTTTATTGACAAAGCGGCTGTAGAGGGAGACGCAGAGCACGCTCATGGAGAGCAGCGACACCACGGTAAAGGAGATCGCGATCATCATCTGGATCGGCTGTGACTGTATCTTGCGTCTGATATATACTATTTGCTTTTTTAAAAACTGTTTTGTTCTTCTCAATTCTGCTCCAACTGACTGATCTTATATTTGGATGGACTGACGCCAAACCGCTTCTTAAACACATAGCTGAAATAATTAGGGTCCAGATAACCGACCTTCTCCGCGATCACATACGTTTTTTCGTTCTGCGTCAGCAAAAGCTCCACCGCCGTCTCCATACGGTAATCCGTAAGGTATTGGATAAACGTCTTTCCCGTTTCCTTCTTAAATACCGTAGAAAAATACGCCGCGCTGACGTTTAAATGACCGCAGAGCGTCTCAATACTCAGATCCGAATCCGCATAATGCTCCTTTACATATTCCTTCGCCCGCGTGACGAAGGATTTCGTCGTATCGGAGCGCTCGCTTGAAACCTGACGCTGCATCTTTAAACAATTGTCCTCAAGCCAGCTGCCAAGCGCCTCCGGTGATTCCAGCTGCAGCGCCTGCGTATATACATCCTCGTCCTCCCCAAAGATCGCCTCAAGGTTCATCCGGTGATTTGCACCGAAGCGGAAGATCTCCGTGATCAGCTCCATGATCAAAATCCTGTATTTTTGCAGCGACATTTTGTTTCCTGCCAGCTTCTCCGTAAATTCACCGATTGCTGCAAGCAGCGGCTCGCTCCCGCCCATCTTGATCTTTTTTAAGATTTTCTGGATGTAAGGCTCCTCCCATGATAGATCGTTATGCTCCTGTGGCTCCATCTCCGCTATGTTGATCGCTCTTGTATTTCCGTATAACACCCGATAGGACACAGCATTTTTCGCTCCCTGATAGGACGCAGCAAGCTCACCCGGCCTCTTGCAGCCAGACCCGACGCCCGCGGTCACGCACGCGTTGCAGACACGCTTTGCCAGCTTGCAAAGCGCATCCATCCTGTCTGTAAATCTGGCAAGATTTGCCTCCGCAAGCTGTGTAATGACGATCACATCCCCCAGATAAGTGACAATGCGGCTGTCCCACTCCCCGGTCAACTGCTCCTCCGCAAGCTTTCGCACGGACATCGTCAAAAGAAACGGGTCAAGCTGCTGCTCACATCCCTCCGCCGTCGTACTGATATGCAGCACACTCACCACATAATAAGGACCCTTTAGGGCAATCTGGTAATTCTTCGCATAATTTTCAATTTCAGCTTCGGGAATCCTCCCGTCCAGCAGCGATGTATAAAAATTCTCCTGCAGCAGCGGCAGACTTTCCAGATAATATTCGCGCAGCTTATCAATATTGCGCTTCTCGTCCAGCTCCTTATCAAGATTTGACTTGATCCGCTCAAATACCTCTCTAAGCTCGCCGGAATGAATGGGCTTTAGGATATATTCCTCCGCCTCAATCTTGATCGCCTCTTTTGCATACTCGAATTCGTCAAAGCCCGAAAAAATGATCACTTTGATCTTTTCATAATTTTCCTTCAGCCTGCGGCAGAGCGTTAAGCCGTCCATATACGGCATCTTAATGTCCGTCATGACAACGTCGATCTGCAGCTCCTCCGCAAGCTCCAGCGCCTCTACGCCGTTCCTTGCATAGCCCGCAATGCGAAACCCCATTGTCTCCCAATCGAGTTTTTTCATAATGACCTGATAGACTTCCTCCTCGTCGTCCACCAGCAATACGGAATACTGATCCATTCTTATTTCTCACTCTCCCGACGCCCCTGCCGCTGGCAGCTATGCGCCATATTTTTTGTCCATACGTTTCCACAGCACTGCCATAATGACCGTGCACAGCACGATCTCTGCAAGCGCCGCATAAATGTTCACAAACGTAAGCGCCGCCATGCCAAGCGTTCCCGCTCCAAAAAATAAGATGAGCTTTCCGCCCGCGATCGCATATGCCTTCTCATCCTTCACCGGAGGCTTATCCTTTCCGCGAATCGAGCCTACATCATGCAGGATCAAAAGACGCATTCCATAATAAACACAAACAACAAAGATCAAAAGCTGGATTCCCACCTGTTCCAAAATCGGCTCCATAGACAATTACCTCCACGTTTACAAATCATAAAAATATTTCTGTTATGTACTGATTATAACATCCTGCCAATATTGCCACAATAAAAAATCATTTTGTTTTCAAAGAACAAAAGTTCCTACCAAGCGAAAAAAAATAACTTGCAAAAAGCAAGCTATTTTTTCCGAAACAACCTTTTTATTCCTCTTTTTATCACGTCAAAAAAATTCAATGATCTCAAAAGCTTATCCTCGCTGACATATTTCTTTACTTCTCTTAAGGTTTTTATATTATCTCTTGTGGAAAATGTAAAATGCATGTTGTTTTTTGTGAATATCACAAAGCGAGAAATTTTTTTGTTAAAAAGAACCGACGCCTCAATACGATCAATTTCTTCGTATGGAATCTGAATGAAGTCCTGAACGTTCTTTTCATTATAAAACTCAAAAGCCTTATCTCCGATCATGACATCCCCGTAGGTGGTAAGCCCCATCATAGAGGTTGCCTTGATCGTAAAATCCACTTTTGTATTTTGTGATTGTGCCATAACTTTTACCCCCATTAAGAAAAGGCCGGGGCTTCCGACCTTTTCCATTTCATTCTTTTTACATAATCCCTGCCAGATGAGCAAGAATACCAACAACAAATAACGCAATAATGATAACGATCGGACTGACCTTCTTCTTTAACAGCCAGCAGCAAAGCAATGTGAGCAATAAGGCAGCAAGACCCGGAATCAGCTGATCCAAATTCGCCTGTAACGTAGTCTCTTTGATCTGATTTAAACCGGCAGCGCCAAGAGCGTTATATTGCTCCAGTGCAGCTTTGATGCCCGTCGCATCACCCGTGATGCCCGACCAGTCAATATAAGCGCCCGGCGCCTGCTCGACCGATGAGACAACCGGCGTAAATTTGATATTTACCCAACGCTGAACCAGTCCGCCGATAATAAACATACCAAGTATGGACGCTCCCTGCGTGATCTTTCCAAGTAATCCACCGGATAAGTCCTTTGTGATCTCTGTCCCAACCTTATAACCAAATTCCTGCGTATACCAGATAAACGCAAAACGGATCACATTCCAAGCAACAAAAAATAGGATTGGTCCCATAATGCTTCCCGAAAGCGCTAAAGACGCTCCCATCGCACCAAGGATCGGTCTTAATGTAAACCAGAAAGCAGGATCGCCGATACCCGCCAAAGGTCCCATCATACCAACCTTCACGCCCTGAATTGCCTCGTCATCAATTTTCACGCCATTTGCCCGATCCTCTTCCAGCGCCAGCGTTACACCGGCAACCGGAGCTGATACATAAGGATGCGTGTTATAAAATGCCATATGACGTTTCAATGCGGCAATCTGATCTTCTTTGTTTGGATAAAGACGTTTGATGGCCGGAATCATGGAATAACACCAGCCGCCGTTTTGCATCCGTTCATAATTCCATGAGCCTTGCAGGAATTGATGACGAAACGCTACAGAAAAGCGATCTTTTTTCGTTAATTGAATCTTTTCAGCCACTATGACAACCTCCTTCCACAAGCTTAGTAATCATTTAAAATATCGCCTAACGGGTCGCCCGAACCGGCATTTCCATTAGATCCTCCGCTTTCTTTCAGCCCCAGATATATCAATGCAATAGCAACGCCGATGACACCCAACCCGATCAATGTGATCTGAGAGATGCAGGCAAGCACAAACCCCAGCGCAAAGAACGGCCACGTTTCCTTTGTTGCCATCATATTGATAACCATTGCATAACCAACCGCGGCAACCATTCCTCCGCCAATGCTCATACCATCGGCGAGCCATGTGGGCATCGCTTCCAGCGCTCCCTGTACAGCGCCTGCCGGAATATAGCATAATGCGATTGCCGGAATTGCAATACGAACGCCCTGCATCAGGATCGCAATCATCTGCCACATTTCAATGCCTTTGAAATTACCTTTTTCGGCAGCTCTGTCCATGAAATGCACGATCGGGATCGCCAATGTACGGCAAATCATCGTTAAGAATAAGCCGGCTACTGATAATGGGATCGCAACTGCGATCGCACTTGTGATAACTGCCGATGAATCTGTTGCCCCGCCAAGTCCTTTTACCATGATAATAGCGCTGGCAACGGAGGCAAGCGCCGCATCCGGTGCGATGGCAGCGCCAACATTTGCCCAGCCAAGCGCAATCATCTGAAGTGAACCGCCTAAAATGATGCCTTCTTTTAAATATCCACTTACTAAACCAATCAACGTACACGCAACAATTGGCTGATGAAACTGAAATTGGTCGAGAACACCCTCCATACCAGCCAGAAGGGCGATAACCACAATCAGTAAAATAGTAATTACAGACATATGATTTCCTCCTAAAATTCCATGTATTATGGCAATTCCGCTTTTGCCTTTTTCAACAAATCTTCGATATGCTCAGGAGAATCTGCCGGCACCTTACGAACATCAAATTTAATTCCTTTTGCCATAAGCTTTTCGATGGTTTCAACATCATCCTGATCCATCGCAACAGACCTTGAACATACAACCTTACCAACCGAATGAGCCATTGATCCAAGGTTAAGCTCTTTAATATCCACACCGCCTTCAATAGCACGCAATGCATCCTGCGGCGTTTCAAACAACAGCAATGCCTTCGTCGCGCCAAAACGAACATCCTTGGCAACCTGGATCATTTTAGCAACAGGAACAACATTCGCCTTCACTCCCGGGGGCGCTGCCTGTTCGATCATACTCTTTCTTAACTCATCTTTGCTTACTGCATCAGATACGACAATGATCCGTGTCGGTGAAACAGCCTTTGTCCATGCCGTCGCAACCTGCCCGTGAAGGAGACGCGTATCAATACGCGCTAATACATATTTGATCTTTCCGTCTCCTAAGACTGTCCCCTCCGGAATAGCTCCTTTTGAGGCGTCAGTCATAGCTTCCTTTTCAGGCTTTGGGGCTTCTAATGTTTCGGGGAGTACCTTTACGCCGTCTCTTGCTTCCGCAAGTACATAAGCGGCAATTTCATGTGCTGTATCCATCGACATTCTTGCACCGTAGGTTTCGATGAGCATCGGCAGATTCAACCCTGTTATGATCGCCCATTTGTTTTCATGCCCGGAAATCAGACTGTTTGCCTGATTAAAAGGTGTTCCTCCCCAAATGTCAACCAAAAACAGGATTTCGTCCTGATTTTCAAAAGAAGCGATTGCAGCCTCCATTTTTGCCTTAATGTCTTCAGGACCTTCACTGGGCATCAATGTACAAGCCACGCACTCTTGCTGCTCTCCAAAAATCATTTCGCCAGACTGTAAGATACCATGCGCAAATTCACCATGACTGGCAATGATAATTCCTACCATCTTTTTTCTTCCTCTCTATAAAATGCCTTATAGGCTGACTAAACATTCTTCCAACCACTTTTTATTTCTTTGCTATATACTTTCTGATATCCAGAGAAATTGCAATAAAGATTACGATACCAATTGCGATCCACTGTGCATTCGCATCCATACCCAGATACTGCAGTGCAACCTTCAAAAGCTCAAAGACTGCAACACCGATGATCGCTGAAGATACGCGTCCGCGTCCGCCGGTTACGGATACACCGCCGATCGTACATGCCGCGATCGCCTCCATCTCATAGCCGTATCCAAGCTGTACGGACGCTCCGCCTGATTTTGCACCGAGCATAAAACCCGCAAGACCGTACATTGCAGCTGCCTTCATATAGATCAAGATCAAGGTTTTCTTTACCGGAACACCTGCAACCTCAGCTGCCTGCGGGTTTCCTCCGATTGCGTACATATATTTTCCATGACGTGTCATGTTAAAGATAAACCATGTGATCGCTGCCACAATAATCGCGATCCAGATCAGATAATTGATGCCTAAGAATTTCCCGGAAGCTACATTAGTGTACTCCTTCACATAGCCGCCAAGCGGTGTCGCATTTGTATAAATCATACAAATACCGTATACGATCTCCATCATCGCCAGTGTTGCAATAAATGGAGGCACGCTTAAGTGTGCGATAAAAAATCCTGTCACGGCTCCAAACGCTGCACAGATCAGCATTACGATGATCGCTACCACAAACACGTTCATCGGCTCTTTGTCCGGGAAAAACTTACCGGAATAATCCATACGCTGCAGCAGCGTACCGGCGATACAGCCGCCAAAGCCGATCATACGTCCTGCCGACAGATCGCAGCCTGCCGTGATAACGCAGCCTGCAATACCAAGCGCGATCACAAGACGCGGGCTCATATTCATAAGAATGTTCATCAGGTTATTGCTTGTAAAGAAGTTATCCGAGGTAAAGCCTGTGAACAATACCAGTATAAGCATTACCATGATGACTCCGTTATTGATCAAAAAATCATTGATCTTCTGCTGTCTTGTCTTTTCCATTTTCTTTTCCTCCTACAATCAGAATCTCGTTGCAAGACTCATCACTCTTGCCTGTGTCATCTCCTCCGGCTGGTCAAGCTCTCCGGTCAGCTTACCGTTGCACATGACGCAGACCTTATCCGCCATGCCAAGAAGCTCTGACATCTCAGACGATATCATAATGATCGCCTTCCCCTGCTTTGCCAGATCCGCCATGATCTCGTAAATCTCATGCTTTGCTCCAACGTCAATTCCTCGTGTCGGCTCATCCATGATCAGTACCTCCGGATCATTTGCCAGCCATCTGGATACGATGACCTTCTGCTGGTTACCACCCGACAGATTGGAAATGTGCTCCTTCATATTCGGTGTTTTGATCCTAAGCTTTTTAATGCTGTCATCTACGACCTGATTGATCCTCTTATGGTCTAAGACTAAGCCCGCTTTCAGGTACTTGTTGTAGACAGACACGCCTACGTTATCCTTAATGGAAAGACAGCCAAAGATACCGTTTCCGCGCCGGTCCTCAGTGATCAATCCGATACCGGCATTCATCGCGTCGATCGGATGCTTGATCTTTACCTTCTTCCCGTGCATATAAATCTCGCCGGACGCAACGCCGCGGATACCGAAGATTCCCTCCATAAGCTCCGTTCTCTGCGCGCCGACCAGACCGCCAAAGCCCAATATCTCTCCCTTACGCAGCTGAAAGCTTACGTTTTGGAAGGAATTTGCATGAATGGAGGAAAGATTTTTCACCTCCATGATGACCTCTCCCGGCTTATTTTCCCTCTGCGGATAGATATTGGTCAGCTCACGTCCGACCATTTTTGCAATGATGTCGTCTGTCGTCATATCCGCCGCCGGCCATGTACCGACATAGGTACCGTCACGCATGATCGTGATGTCGTCGGCAATCTGCTTGATCTCATCCATCTTATGAGAAATATAGACCATCGCAACACCCTTATTCCGCAGGTCATTCATGATGCGGAACAGAGCCTCCACCTCATTGTCAGACAGCGACGAGGTCGGCTCGTCAAAGATCACGACCTTTGCCTGCTGGGAAACTGCCTTCGCAATCTCTACCGACTGCATCTGTCCGATCGAGAGCGAGCCAAGCTGTGCCTTCGGGTCAAAGTCCATCTTTACTTCCTTTAGCCACTTCTCCGTCTCCGCATACATCGTTTTGTGGTCGATCACCTTTAGCGGACCGAAATTTTTCGTCGGAAATCTTCCAAGATACAGATTCTCAGCAACGCTTCTTGCCGGAACAGGCTGCAGCTCCTGATGTACCATCGCAATTCCATGCTTCATGGCTTCATCAGGATTGCCGATCTGAATCTTTTGCCCATCCAGATAAATCTCTCCCGCATCCATCTTATAGATACCAAACAGACATTTCATCAGGGTAGATTTCCCCGCGCCGTTCTCGCCCATCAGCGCATGCACGGTTCCCGGCCGCAGTGACAACTGTACATTATCAAGCGCCTTTACGCCGGGGAAGGATTTGGAAATCCCCTTCAGCTCCAGTTTATACTCAGCCATCTTTCTCCTCCTCTTATTTGCTCTTTATACTGATACAGGCTTTTGCCTGTGTTCTGTCAAATTCATTTCTGCCTTTTGCAGACCATAGTTTCCCTCAAAAGGAATGCGGGTGCCGCCACGACACCCGCACTGCTATCACTCTGCCCTTAACGGTTCTTACACCATTATTTTACCATGTCAAGAACTTCCTGCGCATTCTCAGCTGTTACCTTTACATAATCACAACCAATATAATGCTCGTTTGTCTCTCCCTTTACATATTTGATCGCTGCGTCTGCTGCGCTGTGAGACTGTGAGAAGTGATCGTTAAATACCGTACCTGTCATCTTACCGGAAATTACATTCTCAAGAGCCTCCGATAATGCGTCTACACCTACTAAGAAAACATCTTTTCCAACGGTGCGTCCGGCTGCCTCGATTGCCTGTAATGCACCAAGCGCCATAGAGTCGTTGTTACAGAATACAACCTCAACATCCTCACCATACTGACCAAGTGCGTTCGCTACAATCTGCTGTGCCTCAGCCTGCTGCCAGTTACCTACCTGATCCGATAAGCACTTAACCTCCCAGCCTGCATCGGTAAGAGCTTTTACGGAGTACTCGGTACGATACTGAGCGTCTACGTTCTCCGGATCGCCCTCTACCATAACGTACTGAACCTTGCCGTCGCCGTTTAAGTCTACCGTCTCAAGACCGAGATCCACGATCATCTCGCCCTGGAAGGTACCGGACTGACGTGCGTCGCATCCAACATATGTAACATTCCAATTATTCTCTTTCCATCTCTCCTGCTCTTCCGGAGCCGGCTCACGGTTAATATATACAAGCGGGATTCCTGCTTCTACGACCTTGTCTGTGATCGTCTCTGCGGAAGATGAGTTCACCGGATTGATGATCATTACATCCACGCCCTCTGCGATAAAGCTGTCAATCTGACCTGTCTGTGTTGCCTGATCGTTTGCACCATCAACAATCTTGATATTGTCCTTGGAAAATCCCTGACTTACCAGATAGTTCTCAAGCTCTGTACGGAACAGCGTCATGAAGTTATCAGAGAACTGATAAATACATACGCCAACCTTCTTATCTGCCAAATCTCCGCCGACTGCATCTGCTGCTGCGTCTGCTGCATCTCCTGCCTCTGTGGACGGAACCGCCTCATTTGTGGTTGTTCCTGCATCCGGAGTTGTCTGTGTCTCCTCTGTTGTTCCGCAACCTGCGAACAGGGTCGCTGCCATTGCAGCTACAAGCATTACACTTACTACTTTCTTTTTCATTTCAAAAAACCTCCCTTAAAAGATTGATAACTGTTTGTTACAAAAGAATTATAACAGGAGCTTTTCAAAAAGAACATACAATATTCTTCTTTTTTTCTTGAAAATTCTTCTTTTTTATTTGTAGAATTGCTGTGTTTTCTTTTTTCTATCGTGCCTTTATTGTGCAGTTTTGTTTATTCTCCCTAAAATATTACCCCGGTGCTGTCGTATAGCACAATCTGATCACTTATAAAAAATGAGTATGTTGTATACCTGTCATTTAGAGTATATACAGGAATTGATTTTTCAGAAAATTGCAGAAAACATTTAAAAATATCCATCAAGGGATTTTAACTCCTCGATGGATATTTTTTATGCGTTTACTCTAATCGGAAGTTTTCCGCCCCCCGCCATTTGACGCTGCCGGATATACATTGACTTTAAATTTGTTTTCTATTACTATAAGATTACATTTATTGTGAGTAGTCTCGGAAACACAATGCATAAAGGATGAGATTTTTGCATACAGGGCGG
>URJS01000017.1 GCA_900548205.1 uncultured Roseburia sp.
ATAAATAAAAAAGAGCGGAACTATGGGATTCATAGAGTTTCCGAGACCGCTCAAGATAGAATATGAGGGAAAGCTGAGATCAAAAGATGAACAGCATTTGGGAGGTGCCGGAGTGTCTGATAAAAAAATGGAAATCATAGATCATGGAGAATTTCAAGGCTTATATGAAAAATCAAAAAATTTAATTGATAGCGCCAGGAATAATATGGGACAGATGGCAAATGCCATTACGGTTCTTACGAGTTTTATGTTAGGTCGGTATATTGTGGAGCAGGAACAGCAGGGAGCTGAACGGGCAAAATATGGTGCTAGGGTTATTGATTCTTTAGCCGCGTATCTCACAGAGGAGTATGGACGGGGCTTTTCAAGAAGTAATGTAGCCGGAATGCGACAGTTCTATATGGCATATAGAGAAAGGGAAGATGCAATTATCCAATCGGGAATTGGAGGATTGGAACAGGCTTTTGGGATTGTCCAATCAGGAATTGGACAATTGGAGAACTCATACAAAAAAGTGCCGTTTAAGCTGAGCTGGACGCATTATCAGGTGCTTATGCGCATAGAGGATAAGGAAGAACGAGAGTTTTATGAGAAAGAAGCCATACGTTCAAATTGGAATGTAGATACCTTGAAACGACAGTTCAATTCCAGCCTGTATGAAAGACTGGCCTTAAGCAGGGATAAGAATGATGTCATGCGTTTGGCAAACGAGGGAGCAGTTCCGCAAAAGCCGGAGGACATTTTGCATACACCGTATGTGTTGGAGTTCGCCGGACTGGAGGATCAGGCTGCTTACCATGAAAGTGACTTGGAGTCAGCCGTCATCGGAAAGATGCAAAAGTTTCTTTTAGAACTGGGAAAGGGCTTCCTGTTTGAACAAAGACAAAAAAGATTTTCCTTTCATGATAGGAATTTTTATGTGGATTTAGTGTTGTACAACAGGCTTTTAAAGTGCTATGTTCTTATTGATTTTAAAATTGATGAGTTGACACATCAGGATTTAGGACAGATGCAGATGCATGTGAATTATTTTGACCGATACGAGAGAATTGAAGGAGAAAACCCAACCATCGGTATCCTGCTCTGTAAACAGAGTGATGAAGCTTTGGTTGATTTGACTTTGCCGAAAGATGCCAATATTTATGCGAAGGAATATAAATTGTATTTGCCAGACAAGAAGTTGTTACAGAAAAAGTTGAAAGAATGGTTAGATGAAGAAGATTGGTGATGCCTGCAAGGGGCAGCCGGGAAATCGACTGCATCTTCGTTGACATAAGAGTGGCTTGCGACGCGTACCGCCCGTTGCTTAAAACGGTCAGCTCCGCGGCGCGTGATGACCGTTTTAAACATTGGGTAATCCCATCAATACCCAAATTCTTCTCCGATCAAAATGACCTTGATGCGGTTCTCAATCCCGCTGCGTCTTGTGATAACCACCTGATTGCAGATGCAGTCTGGTGAGAGGCAGTCGGAGCAGACGCCGGTGGCAGCGCATGGCGTGTTTTTTGAGAGACGCTTGCAGTTCATCGGCGTAGCGGTATGGTGTACGCGGCTTAGCGCCTCTGCAACATTCGGAACGACCTTGTTCATGCCGGCAAGGATAATGACATGCTCCGGGCCGTAGATCAGCGCTGCAAGGCGGTTTCCCGTGCCGTCGATGTTGACAAGCTCGCCGTCTGCGGTAATGGCGTTGGTGCTCATAAAGTAATAATCGCACGAGAGGGCATCGTGATAGAGCTTCTTGACCTCCTCCGGTGATCTTGCCGTGGCGCGGTCGATCAGACGGATACCCGGGTCGTGGCGCAGCGCCGTGAGCATACCGGTTTCCTCCAGTGTCATAGAGCCGCCGAACGAGACGGTGCAGCCGTCTGTCAGATAGGAAAATGCTTGTTTTTCTGCTTCTTCAACGGTGGCACAGTAGCAGCCCTCCATCCGCCGCTTCGCAAGATTTTTGATAACGGTAGCGGCAAGTGTTTCATAATGCATTTGCTTTGGATTCATCGCAGCAAACCTCCTTGTAAAAGCTTTACACATATCTCTGGGTAACAGTATAACATGTGACTTGACTTTTTTCCATAAGCAGATAAAATGAAAGGTGCTGCTTTGGTAAAGCGGTAAATACGACAGGAGGTACTACTATATGAACCAAAATTTAAAAAAGATGATTTCTTATTATAAGCCGTATCGCGGCATATTTTGGGCGGATATGTTTTTCGCCACGCTGTCGGCGGCGATCGCGCTGGTATTCCCGCTGATCGTGCGCTATGTGACGTCAACGTTGATTTATTTGGAGACAGGGGAGATCCTGCATCAGGTGAAGCTGCTGGCAGTGCTGCTTCTTGTGCTTGTGGCGGTAGAATGCTACAGTAAGTTTTTTATTTCCAATTATGGTCATGTGATGGGCGCTAAGATCGAGTACAATATGCGCGCGGAGATATTTAATCATTTGCAGAAGCTGTCATTTGGATTTTATGATAATCAAAAAGTCGGACAGCTGATGTCGCGTATCACAACCGATCTGTTCGACATTACCGAGCTGATGCACCACGGACCGGAAAATCTGATTTTGTCGGTGGTTAAGATCGTAGGAGCTTTTGTGATCCTTGTGAGCATCAGCCCGGCGCTTGCGCTTGCAGCGTTTATCGTGCTTCCATTTATGTTTGCCTACGCTTATTTCCTTAATGGAAAGATGCGCCGTGCTTTTCGGCAGAACCGTGTGCGCATTGCCGAGATCAACGCGCAGATTGAGGATAATCTTTCCGGTATTCGCGTGGTAAAATCATTCGCGAATGAGGACGTCGAGAATCAAAAGTTTAAGGGTGGCAACGACGGATTTCTTTCGGCAAAAAAGAACAGCTATCATTATATGGGAAGCTTTCATGCCGGTCTTGGCGCGTTTACGACGCTGATTCAGGTCAATGTCATTCTTGCGGGAGCTGTCTTGATCGCAAGGGGCAGCGTAGATGTGAGCGATATGGTGACATTTCTTCTTTATATCAGTGTGTTTACCGATCCGGTGCGCACGCTGATTGATTTTACGGAGCAGTTCCAGAATGGATATACAGGGTTTGAACGCTTCTGCGAGATCATGGCGATCGAGCCGGACATCAAGGATAAGAACGATGCCGTGGAATTAAAAAATGTCAAGGGCAATATTGCGTTTGAGAATGTTTCGTTCCAGTATGAGGAGAATACGGAAGGCGTGTTAAAAAATATCAACTTAAGTGTGCCGGCAGGCTCTTATATGGCACTGGTGGGCTCGTCGGGGGCAGGAAAAAGTACGCTTTGTTCGTTGATCCCGCGCTTTTATGATGTGACGGGCGGGGCGGTTAAAATCGACGGAACGGACGTCCGTGACATCAAGCTTAAGAGCTTGCGTGAGCATATCGGAATCGTACAGCAGGACGTGTATCTGTTTGTCGGCACGGTCTATGACAATATCCGCTATGGAAGACCGGACGCGACGAGAGCGGAGGTCATTGAGGCGGCAAAAAATGCAAACGCCCACGACTTTATCATGTCGCTTCCAAACGGCTATGAGACAGACATCGGACAGCGCGGCATTAAGCTTTCGGGCGGGCAGAAGCAGCGCCTTTCGATCGCGCGTGTATTCTTGAAAAATCCGCCGATCCTTATTTTTGATGAGGCAACCTCCGCGCTTGACAATGAGAGTGAGAAGGTCGTGCAGGAATCGCTGGAGAGACTGGCAGAAAACAGAACCACATTTGTGATCGCACACCGTCTCTCGACGATCAAAAATGCAGAGCGGATTTTGGTGCTGACCGACGACGGGATCGAGGAGGAGGGCACGCACGAACAGCTGCTGGAAAAAGGCGGTATTTATGAGAAGCTTTATAACATGCAGTTCCAAAAGCAGCAGGCGTAATTTGGAAAAATATTCTAAAATTATCCATAAGATTTGCAAATAAGTGAGAAAACGAGTAAAATAAAAGTGTTTTTGGATTGTAATTTTAGAAAGGAAGCGAAAAGCAATGACAAAGATTGATATTATTTCCGGCTTTTTGGGAGCGGGAAAGACAACATTTATTAAAAAAATGCTGGACGAGGTGTTTACCGGCGAGAAGATCGTTCTGATCGAGAATGAATTTGGAGAGATTGGGATTGACGGCGGATTTTTAAAGGACGCCGGCATTGAGATTACTGAGATGAATTCCGGCTGTATCTGCTGTTCTCTTGTCGGGGATTTCGGGAAAAATCTTCATGAGGTCATCCACAAATTTCATCCGGACCGTATTTTGATCGAGCCGTCAGGCGTCGGCAAGCTTTCGGATGTTATGAAGTCTGTGGTGGATGTCGAGAAGGAAGAAGACGTGAAGCTAAACGGGCTTATCACAGTTGTGAATGCGTTAAAGGCAAGTAAGCAGATGAAGGCCTTTGGCGAATTTTTTAACAATCAGATTGAGTATGCGACGATGGTCGTGTTAAGCCGTACACAGAATGCTACGCCGGAGCAGCTGGAGCTTTGTGTCAAGCAGATTCAGACCTTGAATCATAAGGCGGCAGTGATCACAACTCCGTGGGATGCGATCCGTGGTGAGCAGATATTAAAGGTTGTAGAGGGACAGGATTCGCTGGAGATGAAGCTGCTTGCGGAGCAGCATGCACATGAGGAGCATGAGCATCATCACGAGCATGAGGAGCATCACCATGAGCACGGAGAAGGGTGCGGATGCGGACATCATCACGAGCATGAGGAGCATGAGCATCATCATGCAGATGAGGTATTTACAAGCTGGGGAAAAGAGACGCCGCACAAATACACGAAAGAGAAGCTTACGGATGTTTTAAAGACACTCTGCGAGACAGATGATTTTGGTGTGATTCTGCGCGCAAAGGGCATGGTGGAAGCCGTAAACGGAACATGGATTTATTTTGACATGCTTCCGGGAGAATATGAGCTGCGTGAGGGCGAGCCTGATTATACAGGACGTCTTTGTGTGATCGGAACGGAATTAAAGGAGCAGGAGTTGGAGAAATTGTTTGAGCTTGCATAAGCATGGAGAGGAATATGCAGGAAATACCCATTTATTTATTTACCGGATTTATGGACAGCGGTAAGACGACGCTGATCCAAGAGACCTTATTTGAAAACGGCTTTGCGGAGGAGGGGAAAAGTCTGATCCTCTGCTGTGAGGACGGCGATGTTTCATACGATAGAGAAAGACTGGCGTCTGTCAATGCAGAGCTAGTCATGATTGAAAATGAGGAGGAGCTGACGGCGGAGCGTTTGGAGGAGATCCAGTCCCAATATCTGCCGGATCAGATTTTCCTAGAGTACAACGGCACATGGGGCATGGATACACTGATGGAGACAAAGCTTCCCCGCGGCTGGACGATCATCCAGTCCCTTGCGACGGTGGATGCGACGACCTTTGACCTGTACTTAAACAATATGCGGGCAATGATCATGGAGCAGCTTTTTTTGGCGGACGTTGTAATCTTCAACCGCTGCGACGATCACACGGACAAGGGAAAATATCGCCGTAACGTCAAAGCGTTAAACCGCAAAGCACAGCTGGTTTATGAGCGTGCGGACGGCACGCTTGACGAGCGGGAGGAGGAACTGCCGTTTGATATTTCCGGGGAGCAGCTTGAGATTACAGATGCGGATTATGCGATCTGGTACATGGATTGCATGGAGAACCCGAAGAAATATATTGGGAAAAAGGTGCATTTTTTAGCGCTTGTCTATAATCCTGACAATCTAAAAAAAGGCGTTTTTGTGCCGGGCAGATTCGCAATGACCTGCTGTGTGGACGACGTCACCTTTATCGGCTTTAAGTGTAAATATGCGAAGGAGGATGAAATCCCGCACAAGTCGTGGATCGATATTACCGCAGAGGTGCGGTACGAGTTTGCGCGTGAGTATAAGGGAAAGGGACCAGTGCTTTATCCGGTAGAGATTCAGCCCGCAGAAAGGCCCGCCACGCCGGAGGACGAGCTTGTTTATTTCTCATAAAATTTTAAAAATAAGGATTGACAAGTCTGCGTTAATGTATTAAAGTATGAAAACAAGAAAAACCGTTGAGAAAGAGTAGTAGGCGCTTATTCAAGATCACAGAGAGCTGCAGGAGGTGGGATTGCAGTATGGAGAGAGGCGTTGAATGGACTTTTGAGGGCGGCCCGAACCGGGAACGGTGTAGGAGTCGACGGGAACCGGAGCCGTTATCCATCCGGCATGTATGATAGTACATGAGTGAGTGGGCGACTGATCGTCAATCTGAGTGGTACCGCGATAATAACCAGTTTATTACCGTCTCAAGCAATAGCTTGAGGCGGTTTTTTTATAGGAAACTTCGTTTCCTATAAAAAAACCCTCCGGGGAACGCGCTGTGGCAGAATGGAGTTGTGTCGCAGAAGTACCTCGCCGCAGGCGGAGAACCTCGTCAGGGAGATTCTTTGCTTATAAGGGCAGTTTGTGAGGGTGACGGATGATCGGCATCAAAGCAACCCACGCGCAAACCTCCATATCAACGCGGATTTTCAAAATTATTTAAAATCTGGAGGACAGCAGTATGAGAAGAACAGGAAGGGCAGTAATTTTGGCGGCAGCGATGGCAATGGCGCTTGGGATTTTTGGCATGGCGTCGCATGAACATGCGGGGAGCAAGGCAACCGTCAGTAAACGATCGGATGCCACGGAGGATGTCTTGCCAAAGAGCGGCGGGGCGGATAAGCCGAAGGTATATAAGGTTGGGATTGTGCAATATGTGGACGATGCTTCCCTAAATCAGATCGTAAAAGCAATTTCCAAGGAGCTTGATCAAAAGGGCGCTGCGCTTGGCGTGACCTTTGCGTATGAGGCGTACACATTTAACGGTCAGGCAGATCAGTCTATTTTGGCTCAGATCGGAGCCGAGCTTATCGCGGATGAGGTGGATATAATTATTCCAGTCGCAACTCCCGCAGCCGTCGTGATGCAGACAGTGACGGAGGAGAGTGAGATTCCGATCGTCTTTTCGGCGGTTTCCGATCCGGTTGGCGCCGGGCTGCTTGCAGATATGGATGCGCCCGGAGGAAGGATCACCGGAACCTCGGATGCGATTGATACCAGGCATATTTTTGAGCTGATGCTTGCGGCAGAGCCGGAAATTGCAAAAGTGGGTTTCCTCTACGATAAAGGGCAGGCTTCATCGATCGGTGCGATCAAGGAGGCGAGGGAGTATTGCAGAGCGAAGGGGATTGCATATGTGGAAAAGACGGGGACGAACACCTCCGAGATTTCTGCAGCGGCAGATGCGCTCGTGGCAGAGAGCGTAGACGCGGTATTTACACCGCAGGATAATACGGTCATGACGGCGGAACTTGCGATTTTTGAAAAGTTTGTGGAAGCAGGGATCCCTCATTATACGGGGGCGGACTCCTTCGCGCGCAACGGCGCATTCTGCGGCAGCGGCGTAAATTATACAGAGCTTGGGACACAAACGGCGGACATGGCGGTACAGATTTTGGTAAATGGCAAAGAACCCGCCCAAATGCCGGTACAGACGCCAGAGAGCGGAATTGTCACGGTCAATACAGAGACAGCAAGAGCAGTTGGCATTGATCCTGCGATTTTTGCAGATAGGTGTAAGGAATTGCGGGAGACTGTCACCGCGGAGGAATTTGAATAAGGAGGGAACGTATGGAGTCGATTTTTACATTATCGCTTGTGCAGAATGCCTTAGAGCTTGGTCTTATTTATGCGCTTACAGCACTTGCGCTATTCATTTCTTTTCGTATTTTAAATATTGCGGACCTTTCGACAGACGGCTGCTTTACGCTCGGGTGTGCGGTCTGCGCAGCGGCAACGCTTGCGGGTCACCCGATGCTTGGGTTGTTTGCGGCGATGGGGGCGGGCGTCTGCTGCGGATATGTGACGTCCTTTTTGCAGACAAGGCTTAGAATCCCATCGATCCTCGCGGGTATTATTGTAAATACAGGACTTTACACCGTCAATCTTGCAGTCATGGGCTTTTCCTCGAATCTGAACCTGTTTGGCTGTCCGTCTCTTTTTACATGGGTGAGGGAGAAGGGGGCAGGATCGTGGTACGGGCTTTTGACAGCAGCCGTCATTGTTTTTTTGGCAGCGAGTGGAATCCTTCTTTTTTTCCAAACAAGGCTTGGGCTTTTGATCCGTGCCGTGGGCGATAATCCGACGATGGTTTGTGCGGCGGGGATCAACGGAAAGGGAATGATCACACTTGGCTTATGTCTGTCAGGGATGCTGACTGCGCTCTCCGGCGGGCTTTTGGCGCAGTATCAGAAATCCTGCGATATCAATCTCGGAACGGGGATGGTGACGATCGCGTTGGCAAGTCTGATGATCGGAGATACGGCAGCCGGCAGGGGAGGCATGGTAAGAGGTGCGCTCGGCGCAGTGGCGGGAAGCTGTCTCTACCGCATAATTTTAGCGGCAGCGCTTCGGATGCATGTTCCGGCAGAGTGTTTAAAGCTTGTATCGGCACTGATCGTGGCACTTGCGCTTGCCGTTCCTTATCTGAAAAAGCAGGCAGCGCTGTATCAGAGACTGCGTTCCATGAAGGCAGAAAATGCAGTGTACCAAAAAGAATTGTCCGTGTCTGATGAGAGAGCGGAAGGAGGCTTGTGAGATGAAGGGTGAGACAATGCTGGTGTTAAAAAATGTAACCAAGACCTTTTCGCCGGGAACGCCGCAGGAAAAGCGTGCGCTGCGCGAGGTGGATCTGACGCTGGAAAAGGGAGATTTTGTGACGGTGATCGGCAGCAATGGAGCCGGAAAATCAACGCTTTTTCAGGCGCTTGCCGGAGCTTTTTTCATAGACCGCGGCATGATCCTGCTGGATGGAGAGGACATTACCTTACAGAAGGAGTATCAAAGGAGCAGGGCGATCGGACGTCTGTTTCAGGATCCGCTGCGTGCGACGGCCCCGCATCTGACGATTGAGGAGAATCTGGCGCTTGCCTGCCTGCGGACCTCCCATCGGCCGTATTTTAGAAGGATTGGCAAGGGGGAGAGGGATGACTTTCGGGAACGGCTGGCGCAGCTTGATATGGGGCTTGAGCATCGCCTAAAGCAGCCCGTGGGGCTTTTGTCCGGCGGACAGCGTCAGGCATTGGCGCTTTTGATAGCGACGGCGGCAGCTCCAAAGCTTCTCCTGCTGGATGAGCACACGGCGGCGCTCGATCCCGTATCTGCGGAAAAGGTTTTGGGTCTGACAAGACAGATCGCGGCAGAATGGGGAATTACCTGTCTAATGATCACGCACAGCATGGAACAGGCGCTTGGATTCGGAAACCGGACAATTTTGATGGATCAGGGAAAGATCGCTTTGGATATACGGGGAGAGGAGCGCAGGAAAATGACGGTTTATGACCTGCTCGCACAGTTTTCGGAGCACATGGGAACAGACCTTTGCGATGACGGACTTTTGCTCTCTTGTGCCAAATGAGGAACATGAGCGGAAAATATAGGAAAATCGTTGAATTGCGGCGCATTTTCCTTTATGATAGAAAAATGAGGGTAAATGAGTTGGAGAGATAAAGGAGGTCATAGATGTATCCGATCATAAAGAAGGAAAAATTAGCGGATAAAATATATCTTATGGATGTTCAGGCGCCGCGTACGGCAGAGCATTGTGAGCCGGGACAGTTTGTTATCGTAAAGCTGGATGAGGCGGGAGAGCGGATCCCCCTGACGATCTGCGACTATGACAGGCAGGCGGGAACGGTGACGATCGTATTTCAGAGCGTTGGGGCTTCCACGGAGCGTATGGCTTCTCTGGAGGAGGGCGATGCATTTATGGATGTTGCGGGACCGCTTGGGCGTCCGTCTGACCTTGTCCATACGGAGATAGAGGAGCTCCAAAAAAAGAGGATTTTATTTATCGCGGGCGGCGTTGGAACAGCTCCGGTATATCCGCAGGTGAAATGGCTGCATGCGCACGGTATCGCCTGTGATGTGATCATGGGGGCAAGGACGAAGGACTTGCTGATCTTGGAGGATAAGATACGCGAAGTGGCGGCAAACCTCTATGTGGCAACGGATGACGGATCCTATGGCTTCCACGGAACGGGGGCGGCACAGCTTGAGGAGCTGTGGAAAAACGGCGTGCGCTACGACCATTGCGTCGCGATCGGACCAATGATCATGATGAAGTTTGTGTGCCTTTTGACAAAGGAGCTTGGGATACCGACCGTTGTATCCACAAATCCGGTGATGGTGGACGGAACAGGAATGTGCGGCGCCTGCCGTCTGATCGTTGGCGGAGAGGTAAAATTCGCCTGTGTGGACGGGCCGGAGTTTGACGGCCATCTGGTAGATTTCGATCAGGCAATGCAGCGGCAGCGCCAATATCAGACGGAGGAAGGCAGAGCGAAGCTCAAACTGGAGGAAGGCGATACACATCACGGCGGTTGTGGAAACTGTGAATAGGAGGCAGATATGGACGTATGGAGCAGTGTTCCGGTTCGCGAGCAGGAGCCGGAGGTTCGCGCGGCGAATTTTGAGGAAGTATGTTTTGGCTACAATGAGCAGGAGGCGGTGCAGGAGGCGTCGCGCTGTCTGGACTGTAAGAATCCAAAGTGCAGACAGGGATGTCCGGTCGCGATCGACATTCCGGGCTTTCTCGTGCAGGTAAAGGAGGGCAATTTTGCGGAGGCATACCGGATCATCAGCGATTCCTCCGCACTTCCGGCAGTGTGCGGACGCGTCTGCCCGCAGGAGACGCAGTGCGAGGGAGAGTGCGTCCGCGGCGTGCGGGGAGATGCGGTCGCAATCGGAAAGCTGGAGCGTTTTGTGGCGGACTGGGCGAGGGAGCATGGAATCCGCCCGAAGGCAGAGGCAAAAAAGAACGGGCGGAAGGTTGCGGTTATCGGCTCTGGACCTGCGGGACTGACCTGCGCGGGCGAGCTGGCAAAGCTTGGCTATGACGTGACTATTTTTGAGGCTCTGCATGAGGCGGGCGGCGTGCTGGTATACGGAATCCCGGAGTTTCGTCTGCCAAAGAAGGACGTCGTGGCGGCGGAGGTGGAAAATGTTCTTTCGCTTGGCGTAAAGCTTGAGACAAACGTTGTCATCGGAAGGTCGGTCACGATTGACGAGCTGATGGAAAAGGAAGGCTTTGAGGCAGTCTTTATCGGGTCCGGCGCAGGGCTTCCTCGTTTTATGGGGATTCCCGGGGAACAGGCGATGGGTGTTTTTTCTGCGAATGAATATCTGACGAGAGCCAATCTGATGAAGGCATGTCAAGAGGGTTATGAGACGCCGCTTGAGACGGGGAGCAGGGTGCTTGTCATCGGCGGCGGCAATGTTGCGATGGATGCGGCGCGCACGGCAAGAAGGCTTGGCGCAGAGGTACATATTGTATACCGGCGTGGGGAGGAGGAGCTTCCTGCCAGACGCGAGGAGATCCATCACGCGAAGGAGGAGGGGATCATCTTTGACCTTCTGCAGAATCCGACGGAACTGCTTGTCGATGAGAGCGGGCGCGTCACGGGAGCGAGACTTATCCGGATGGAGCTTGGAGAGCCGGACGAATCGGGAAGAAGAAGTCCGAGAGAAATACCGGGCTCGGAGTACACGATGGATGCGGATACGGTGATCATGTCGCTCGGCACTTCGCCAAACCCGCTGATCTCGTCAACGACAAAGGGACTTGAGACAAACAGGAGAAAATGTATCGTGGCAAACGAGGAGAATGGCGCGACCTCAAAGCCCGGTGTTTTTGCCGGCGGAGACGCGGTAACAGGAGCAGCGACCGTGATTCTTGCAATGGGAGCGGGAAAGGCTGCCGCTGCGGGAATTGATGAATATCTGCGGGGAAAATAAAGGAATTTGGCAGAGGGAAGCGGACGTTTGTCCTTAACATAAGAGCGGCTCGCGAAGCGTGTCGCTCGTTGTTTTGGGAGAGAAATCTCTATTCCGCGTGTATTTTTACAACGAAAAGCCGTTTAACTTTCTGATGTAGTTGATAAATTTGGAGAAATGTATGTCAGATTGTATAAAAAAGATATGAGATGTGACAAAATTTGACAAGATAGTACAAAAAAGATGAAAATACAATTCAAAAACCTTAAAAATTATTGAACTTTTTAGGGGAGGTGGTATAATGGTACCATATTATGTCGACATAGGAGGAGAATAGAAATGGAAAAGAAATTGGAACATCTGCATCTGAGAGAACGTCTGCAGTATGGTTATCGGACCGTGATCTTGCTGATGCTTTTTTCAGGTATTATTTCCTTAATTTCAATGGGAATGATGCTGGGAGGCATGACTCATTATGTGAATAATGTGCAGCGGGCGGATACTGCGGTTAAGACCTGCCAGATCAATATCAATATCGCTGCCAGAAGTATTCGTGAAATGGCGTTGAATCCCGATACATCCAGCTATGCGGGATATAAGGAGCTTGTGGAGGAGAAGATGACCGAGGTTGGCACAGAGCTTGCGGTTTTAAGGAAGACCGGCGTAGTAGATGACGCTCTGCTTAAGAAGTACACGGACGCGCTCACGGAGTGGGGCACGATCGGCTATGAGATTATGGCGGATATTGAGGGCGGCAAGGATGCACAGGCGCTTGATCTGATCATGACGGAGTGCGTTCCGGCGTTAAATAATCTTGTAACGATCGCCAATGAGATGGATGCTTATACGGATGATCAGACGACAAGTACTGTATTTTCCACAACGCTGCTTGCTGTCGGCGGAATTGCACTGATCATTATATTTATCGCAATCGCTATCATTCGTGCAAAGCAGGTCGGCAATGTCATTGTTCATTCTGTCATGGAACCGCTGAACCAGATCAAGGAGGTGGCAGAGGATCTCTCGGCTGGAAATCTGCACAGCAATATTGATTACCGTTCCGAGGATGAGATTGGTGTTCTGGCGCACAGTCTGCGCAAGTCCATCCGCACCTTAAGCTCCTATGTAGACGATATTGACCGGGCGATGAAGGAATTTTCCAACGGTAATTTCAATGTTCAGCCGGAGGTAGAGTGGAAGGGTGACTTTATCGGGATATTAGATTCCTTTATGATGTTTGAGCAGAGCATGACTGATGCGATCAAAGGCGTGCGTGCAGCAAGCCGTCAGGTATCGGGCGGTTCGGATCAGGTTGCGGCAAGCGCGCAGGATCTGGCGCAGGGCGCTACGGATCAGGCGGCAGTCGTAGAGGAGTTGACCGCGACGATCGCGAGCGTAGCGGACCGTGTTTCCCGCAATGCGGAGCATGTGGCTGACATCAGCGGCACGATCGAGACGGTGGGAGGCAAGATCTTAGACGGCAATGAGAAGATGCATGAGATGGCAGGTTCTATGCATGAGATCAGCGAGTCCTCCAAAGAGATCGGCAAGATTATTGCAACGATCAATGAGATTGCTGCACAGACAAATCTGTTGGCATTAAATGCCTCGATCGAGGCAGCAAGAGCCGGCGAGGCAGGAAAAGGCTTTGCGGTCGTTGCAGATCAGGTAACGGTGCTGGCAGCGCAGAGTGCGAGTGCGGCAAAGGAATCGGCAGCTCTGATCGGCACCTCGGTAAAGGCGGTCGAGAAGGGAATGCAGATTGCAGAGGAGACAGCCGCGCAGCTTGAGGATATTGCGACAAACTCCCAGGTGATCGTAACAGAGGTGAATGAGATCGCCGAGGCGTTAAAGGCACAGACAACGGCAATCTGGCAGATCAATGAGGGTGTAGAGCATATCAACGATGTAGTGCAGAGTAATTCTGCGGCTTCTGAGGAATGTGCGGCAGCGAGCGAGGAGATGAGCAGCGAGGCTGTCAGTCTGGAGGAATTGATCGGCAGATTCCAGGTTGCAGATTAAGGCTCTCATGCTGTAGGAGTCATCCTTAAATTTATAAAATATGAGAAGAAAATACCTTTTCTTTGGCTTTGCATAAGCTATAAGAAAAGGTATTTTTTATGAATCGTGTCAGAAAAATGATCCACACGGATTATGCATATAAAATTGGATTAACCGGGAAAAATGTGACGGTGGCAGTGATGGATACGGGAATTGCGCCGCACCCCGATTTTGGGAACAGGATTTTGCTCTTTGAGGATTTTTATTATGGAAAAACGGGACTCTATGACGATAACGGGCATGGAACACATGTTTCCGGCATCGTTGCAGGAGACGGAAGGATGTCCCGCACGGGGCGGGGAAGCGCCAATTATTGCGGGATGGCTCCGCAGGCACAGCTTGTGGTGCTAAAGGTTTTGGATGAAAAAGGAAATGGGAGTACGGAGCGCGTACTGCGCGCACTTGAATGGGTCAAAAAAAACAGGGAGCGTTATCAGATCCGTCTTTTAAATATTTCGGTCGGAATGCTGCCAAGCGCAGGAGAGCGGGAGCAGCGGGAGCTTTTGGACGCCGTGGATGAAATCTGGAAAAGCGGTGTTATGGTCGTTGCGGCAGCCGGAAATAATGGTCCGCGTGATAATACGGTCACAATTCCGGGGATTTCCCGAAAGATTTTAACTGTGGGAAGCTGTGATGATACGCGTGCGGACGGAAACGCCAGGGGGCTGCGCAGCGGCTACAGCAGCATGGGACCTACCGAGTGCTGCATTGTAAAGCCGGAGATTTTAGCGCCCGGAACGAATATTACAAGCTGTGATCGGGACGCGAAGGGCTATCAAAAAAAGAGCGGAACCTCGATGGCGGCGCCTGTCGCGGCGGGAGCGCTTGCGTTGGCGTTCCAGAAGTTTCCATTGCTGACTCCTGCGGAGATGAAGCTGCGGTTGTATGAGCGCGCCTATCCCAGAGGGGCTGCGCTTGGGAAAAAAAGCTGGGGCGTCCTGCATGTAGATAATCTTGTGAGAGGGTCAGTTGACTTTTCTTAAGAAACATTTTAGAATGAAAGAGATTTATGCAGTACTTTGTTTGGAAGGGGAACTTACTTATGAAAAAAATGGCGCATCTGTTGTTTGGACGATTGACTCTTGTGGGAGTGGCTATCCTGCTTCAGGTTGCATGGCTGTTTCTGGTATTGTGGCAGTTTAGCTATCAGTTTACCTATGTCAATCTGTTTATCCGCGGACTGGCGATTTTGTTTGTGCTTGTCATTATCAATCGCTGGACGAATCCGGCAAATAAGCTGTCATGGACGTTTTTAATCCTACTCTCACCGATCCTTGGAGTTCTTTTGTATTTTCTGTTCGGAAGGTCGGAGCTGACCAATTATGTAAGACGTCATATGGATAAGATCAATCATGAGGTATCTGCCGCGCTGACACAGGATGAGGAGGCAAAGCGTCTGCTTCGGGAAGCAGATCTGTCTGTTTACCGCCAGTCAAAATATATCAATGACTATGGGCATTTTCCGGTCTACCGCAATACTGCGACGGAGTATTACAAGTGCGGGGAGGAGATGTTTCCGGCAATGCTTGAGGCGTTAAGGTCTGCAGAGCATTTTATTTTTATGGAATATTTCATCATCAATCAGGGATATATGTTTCAGACGATCGTTGACATTCTGGAGGAAAAGGCAAAGCAGGGTGTGGAGGTACGTCTGATCTATGACGATATGGGCTGCATCGGTACGCTGCCGCCGCACTATTATAAGATTTTGCAGAAAAAGGGCATTAAATGCGCCGCGTTTAATCCGTTTCGTCCGGTGATGTCCGTGATCATGAATAACCGCGATCACCGCAAGATTTTGGTAGTGGACGGAAGAATCGGTTTTACCGGAGGTATCAATCTTGCTGATGAATACATCAATAAAATTGAGCGTTTTGGGTATTGGAAGGATACCGGAGTCCGCATTGAGGGAGAGGGTGTCTGGAGTCTCACCAATATGTTTCTTGGCATGTGGAACAGTATCGTGCGTTCCTCCGAGGATTATAAGAAATATCTGCCTTCGGTATATCAGACAAAGACCTTTGCCGAGGAAGGTTTTGTTCAGCCGTACGGAGACAGTCCGCTCGATCACGAAAATGTGGGAGAAAATATTTATCTGAATATTATCAGCAGGGCAAAGAAGTATGTTTATATTTTTACGCCGTATCTCATCATTGACCATGAGACGCTCGTGACGCTTCGAAATGCGGCAAAAAGCGGCGTTGACGTGCGCATCGTGACGCCGGGGATCCCCGATAAGAAGATGGTATATCTGCTGACACAGTCCTATTATACGCCGCTACTGGAGGCAGGCGTAAAGATTTATCAGTATACACCAGGCTTTCTCCATGCAAAGAGCTTTGTGTGCGATGATGAAATTGCGACGGTCGGAAGCGTGAACCTTGATTTTCGCAGTCTGTATCTTCATTTTGAGTGTGGTGTTTTTATGTACCGCTCCAAAGCAGTCATGCAGGTAAAGCAGGACTGCATGGAAACGTTTGCCTGCTCGGAGGAAATCAGTCTTGCGTTTTGCAGAAAGCGTCCGCTGCCTGTGCGGATGCTCCAAAGTCTGCTGCGCCTTTTTGCGCCGTTGATGTAGAAGGGGTTTTTCTGAATATTAAGGGAAGAACATGGAAGCGTGATAGCCGTTGTCCGTATAAGGGAAGAACATGGAAGCGTGATAGCCGTTGTCCGTATAAGGGAAGAACGCAATGCGTTGCTTTACAAGTGAAAGGGAATCTGTGACTGCATTTTACGCAGCTGCAGATTCCCTTTTTCTGACATAGGAGTTTCGTTACGTCTCACGCATCAGAGAAAGAAGTCCAGCACCCTTCGGAAATAGTCTTTGTAGGTGGCGGCTGCAATATCGGCGGTGTAGCAGATGTTGACGGAGCCGATTTCCTTTCCGTTCAGGAGATAAACTGCTTTTCCGGCAACTGCGCCTTTTTTTACCGGCGCTTCGGCAGCTTCGGGCAAATATATTTTTTTCTCAATTTCTCCGGCAGCGGAGCCGTCTGTCGTCAGGTACGAAAAGGGGCTTTCGTAGGCAAGCTTGGCGTAATCCTCCATGCCTTTTTGAAGCTTGAGCGGCGGCAGCGGATCTTTGTTGGCGTCCTGATAGAGCTGGCACTGACCAAAGCCGTAATTGAGCAGCGTGACAGCGTCGGCATTGCGGCTTTTTGCATCCGGCGCAGCCATGATAACGGCGATAAGGTTCATGCCGTCCTTTTGCGCGGTGGCAGAGATACAATATTTTGCAAGACTTGTGTAGCCTGTTTTTAAGCCCGTGGCGTACTGGTAATGACGGATGAGCTTATTGGTGTTCGTCAGGCCGAATTCCGAAGTGCCCTTCGCGGTCGTGTGTGTGATGTTTTCCATCCAGATCGTGCAGTAGTCATGGATCTGGGGGTAGCGGGTGATCAGCTCACGGGACATCAGGGCGATGTCGTGTGCGCTTGTCATGTGCGAATCTGCCTCAAGACCACAGCAGTTGACGAAGGTCGTGTCATTCATGCCAAGCCCCTTGGCGCGCTCGTTCATGCGGCGGACGAACTCTGTTTCCGATCCGGCGATATGCTCCGCCATTGCCACGCAGGCGTCGTTGGCGCTCGCCACGCTGATGCATTTGATCATCGTATCGACGGTCTGTGTCTCGCCGGGCTCTAAAAATACCTGTGAGCCGCCCATGCTGGCGGCGTATTCTGAGACAGTGACTGTCTCCTGCAGGGTCAGCTGTCCCGCATCCAGTGCATCAAAGATGAGGAGCAGCGTCATGATCTTTGTAATGCTGGCAGGACGCAGGATTTCATGAGAATTTTTTTCATAGATCACAGTGCCGCTTTCCGCCTCCATTAAAAGCGCGCTTGGGGCGGAGATAGAAAGTGCGGAGGTGTCCGCGGGTGTTTGTTCGTTTTCTGCTGCAGCTTCGGCAGGATTGGCGAGAACAGAGCCGCTGCCAAAAAAGAGAGCCGAGACAGTCAGTGTCAGTCCGAGAAGAAGGGAGAGTAATCGTTTCAAGACATACTCCATAAATTTATTTTTTATTATAGTGTAGAAAAACAGCAGGTCCATTATGCAAAGAATACTTTTTTCTTGTATTTTATGGAAAATCAAGGTAGAATGGTGAGGTTAGAGAAGTTTTGTGATAAAAGCGGAGAAAAGGCAGACAATGATGGATATGACAGTGAAGCTTCAGGTGTTTGAGGGACCGCTCGACCTCCTGCTGCATCTACTTGAGAAGAACAAAGTAAATATTTATGATATACCGATCGCAGAGATCACGAATCAGTATATGGAATATATTGCAGAGATGAAGCGTCAGGATTTGAATATTGTCAGCGAATTTCTTGTGATGGCGGCGACGCTGATCGATATTAAGTCACGGATGCTGCTTCCCGCACCGGAGACAGAGGAGGAGGCAGAGCCGGAGGATCCGCGCGCAGAGCTGGTCCAGCAGCTTTTGGAATATAAGATGTACAAGTGCATGGCATATGAGCTGCGCGACCGGCAGATGGATGCGGAGCGCGTGCTCTTTAAAGCGCCGACGATCCCGCCGGAGGTGGCGGATTATGAGACACCGGTCGATCTTGGGGAACTCGTTTCCGATGTGACGCTTGCAAAATTAAATGAGATTTTTAAATCCATTATGAAAAAGCAGGCGGACAAGATCGATCCGGTGCGCTCGAAGTTCGGAAAGATTGAGAAGGAGGAGGTCTCCCTCTCGGAAAAGATGGCGTATCTGGAGGAATACTGCAGACTGCACAGCGCGTTTCGTTTTCGGCAGCTTTTGGAGGCGCAGGCGGGCAAAATGGAGATCATTGTGACCTTTCTTGCCATTTTGGAGCTGATGAAGGTCGGCAAGATTTTTATTTCTCAGGAGCATACCTTTGACGATATTTTGATCCGTTCAAAAATCGTGGCATAAGAAAGATGATATGGAGAATGAGGGATGGAAGAAAAGAAGTATCAGGCAATCATAGAGGCAATTCTTTTTACGATGGGGGAATCTGTAGAGCTTGAGAAGCTGGCGGCGGCGCTTGAGCTTGAGAAGGAGCAGACAAGGGAGCTGCTTGGGCGCATGATCAAACGGTATGAGGATGAGGCGTTCGGCGTTCAGATCATTGAGCTGGACGGCTCCTATCAGATGTGCACAAAGACGGAGATGTATGAGTATCTGATCAGGGTAGCGAAGCAGCCGAAGCGTCATGTGCTGACGGATGTTTTGCTTGAGACGCTTTCGATCATCGCCTACAAGCAGCCGATCACAAAGCAGGAGATTGAGAAGATCCGAGGTGTTTCCAGCGATCATGCAGTCAATAAGCTGGTGGAATATCATCTGGTTTGTGAGCTGGGACGGCTGGATGCTCCGGGCAGACCGCTGTTGTTTGGGACGACCGAGGAGTTCTTAAGAAGCTTCGGCGTTCAGTCTGTCGATGAGCTTCCGGTGTTAAATCCGGTTCAGGTAGAGGAATTTAAGCAGGAGGCGGAGGCAGAGATGCATTTAAAAATGGACGTCTAGCTGTCTTTGCGGAAAAATAAGGGATCACAGCTGCTGTGAACTGTCCATTGCAGGAAGGGAAATGGGCGCGCTTTCACCCGAAAGGTGGAGGCGCGCCTTTTTGTGTATGAAGCGCCGGCGCGATGCATATAAATTTGTGAATGTGATTTGCGGAGCATATGGTGTATCGACGAATTATAGCAATGATTCTTTGCGCATGCCTTCTGGCGGCGTCCGGTCTTAAGGTTTCCGGAGCAGAGCCGCCGAAGGAGACGGAGCTTTATGCAAAAGCGGCAGTTTTGATGGATGGAGCTTCAGGACGTGTGCTGTACGAAAAAAACGGATATGAGGCAATGGCAAATGCCAGCACGACAAAGATTTTGACCTGCATCCTTGCACTGGAAAATTGTGATCTGGAAAGTCAGGCAAATGTTTCTGCATATGCGGCTTCGCAGCCGAAGGTACGGCTTGGGATGCGGGAGGGGCAGACCTTTTATCTAAAGGATATGCTCTACGGTTTGATGCTGGAATCGTTTAATGACTGTGCGGTGGTCATCGCCGAGCATATTGCCGGCGATGTTGTTGGATTTGCGGAGCTGATGAACCGGAAGGCAGAGGAAATCGGGTGTAAGGACACGCATTTTGTCACGCCGAACGGGCTGGACGGTACCGATGACGGAGGCTTTCATCATACGACGGCGGAGGATCTTGCAAAGATCATGCGCTACTGTATCAAATTATCTCCGAAGGCAGCGGAATTTTTGGAGATTACAAGGGCGGGAAGCTACAGCTTTACGGACGTGGACGGAACCTCCTCCTATCAGTGCAGCAATCACAATGCATTTTTGCAGATGATGGACGGGGCGCTTTCGGGAAAAACCGGGTTTACCGGAACCGCGGGCTACTGCTATGTGGGGGCGCTGGAGCGTGACGGCAGAACCTATATCGTGGCGCTGCTTGCCTGCGGATGGCCAAATAATAAGACCTATAAGTGGTCAGATACGAAAAAGCTGATGACTTATGGTATTGAGAATTATGCGAAAAAAAATATGTCGGAAATACAACTGGAAAAACCTGAGCCGATTCCGGTGAGCGGAGGACAGGGAGAAAATATCGGAGAAGCTCTCTGGGTGATGCCGGGGATCGGTGATTATCAGGGAGAGGAAGAATTTTTGCTCAAGGAAGGGGAGGAGATCACCGTAAGCTATCGTATTGCCTCACAGCTTGAGGCGCCGGTAGAGGCAGGAGCTGATCTTGGAAAGGTCATTTATGAGCTGGACGGAGCAGTCATAGGGGAGCGTCCAGTTACGGCGCAAAATGAGATTCCAAAAATCGATTATGGCTGGTGTCTGGCGCGCACCGTGGAGTTGCTCTGGCTTTCCGGAAAAGAAATGCTATGAAAATGTCAAAAAATTAACAATTTGCTTGAAATATTAGTACAAATAAACTATAATCTATGCTAGCGGAATTTGTTAATTTTTTACATAAGCCCGCAATGATTTTATTCACTATGAATCCATATTACATAATATGGAAAACAATTTATAGATGGAGGGAAAAGGGATGAATAGTAGTAATGGTAGCCCGGCGATGCAGCGCATTCTCGGGTTAGTCGATGAGAACAGCTTTGTAGAAATCGGTTCTCTCGTGACGGCAAGAAGCACAGATTTTAATCTTGCGGCAGCGGATATGCCTTCCGACGGGGTGATCACGGGACATGGATTGATCGACGGCAATCTGGTATTTGTTTACAGCCAGAATGCCTCGGTATTAAACGGCACCATCGGCGAGATGCATGCAAAGAAGATTGCGGCTGTATATGATATGGCGATGAAGCTGGGAGCTCCGGTGATCGGCTTTATTGATTGTGCGGGCGTTCGTTTGCAGGAGTCCGTGGATGCGCTGGAGGGTCTGGGGCAGATTTATGCGAAACAGACGGCTGCTTCCGGTGTTGTTCCGCAGATTGCCGCGATATTTGGAAGCTGCGGCGGCGGGCTGTCCGTTGTTTCTGCGCTCTGTGATTTTGTTTTTATCGAGGAGAGCAAGGGACGGATGTTCATTAATTCGCCAAACGCGATCGACGGCAACCGCACGGAGCAGTGCGATACTGCCTCGGCGGCGTTTGCTGCGGATGAGAACGGCTGTGTCGATGCGGTTGGAACGCAGGAGCAGATCCTTGCAGACATCCGTACGCTCGTAGGTATGCTTCCGTTAAATAATGAGGGAGAGGTTTATACCTGCGAGTGCAGTGATGATCTCAATCGTGTGTGCGAGAATATGGAGGCGATGAAGGGCGATCCGAGATATCTGCTGTCTGAGCTTTCTGACGGACATGCATTTTTCGAGACAAAGGCGGGATATGCAAGAAATATGGTGACCGGTTTTATCAAGCTAAACGGCATGACAGTCGGCGCGGTTGCCAACTGCACGGAGATCTATGACGAGGAGGGCAAAAAGACGGGAGAGTTTGAAAACGTCCTCTATGCGAAGGGCTGTGAAAAGGCAGCCGAGTTTGTGCAGTTCTGTGACGCCTTTGGCATTCCGGTGCTGACACTGACGAATGTAAAAGGCTATCGGGCATGTATGTGCAGTGAGAAGAAGCTTGCGAAGGCGCTCGCACATCTGACCGCAGCGTTTGCCGGGGCAACCTGCCCGAAGGTCAACCTGATCACCGCAGATGCGTACGGAAGCGCTTATGTGGCGATGAATTCCAAAGCGATCGGTGCGGATTTTGTATATGCATGGGAAGGTGCACGGATCGGCACGATGGACGCTGCGCTTGCGGCAAAGATCATGTATGCGGACGCTTCCGCAGAGGAGCTTTCTAAGAGGGCAGAGGAATACGACGCCCTGCAGGGAAGCGTTGTGACAGCGGCAAAAAGAGGTTATGTTGATTTCATTCTTGATCCGGCAGATACGAGAAAGTATCTTGTGAACGCGTTTGAGCTGTTGTATACCAAATACGCGCCCCAACCGGAGAAAAAGCACAGAACAAAATAGAAAGGTGAAGTTTATGAAGAAGAAAATAGCTCTTATGCTTTGCCTGCTGATGCTGGCGCTTGGTCTGACTGCCTGCGGCATTGATAAGGATACGTTTGACTTTTACGGTCTGACATATTCGGATTGTGAGACGATCATGAGTCAGAATGTCCAGCAGCTGACTGCCATGAGTACGGACGAGCTGGCGTATGTCGGGGCAAATGCAGATGACGTATATGTAAAGCTGTTTGAGAACTGGATCAAGCTGGTTCCGGAGCTTGGCGCTTATCAGGGGATGGGAACCTTTTCTTTGAGCGAGGCGCAGGATACGCTGACCTTGGAGCAGGTGATCATCTATGAAGAACGTGAGCTCTGCATGACCTTCGTGCTTGCATATGATTATGAGACGAAGCAGGTGGAACTTGTAGATACAGGCGTAGACCTCGTGTATACGATGGGTGAGAAGATGGAAAAGGCGGCGTTAAATACCTTAATGGGTATGGGCACTGTCTTTGCGGTATTGATTTTGATCAGCCTCATTATTTATTGCTTTAGGTATATTTCCGTGCTTTCAGATAAGATGAGCGGAAGGGGAAAGACGCAGGAAAAGCAGACGGAGGTAACACAGGCGGCAGAGCAGCCTGTTCAGCCACTTACAGATGATCTGGAGCTTGTGGCAGTCATCTCTGCGGCGATCGCTGCAAGTGAGGGAACATCGGCGGATTCCTTTGTGGTTCGTTCGATTCACAGGCGCTAAATCCAACGAACCATTGGATTCGTTGGATTGAAAGTTCGGAGGGCGAACTTTCGTGAGAAATATTTGAACTTCAAGTGGATTCGTTGGATTGAAAGTTCGCAGGGCGAACTTTCGAGAGCAATTAGTATGCCGGAGGGCATTTCGTTAAGAAGTTCTAAGTTTTTAAATAATATTTGAGTTTGGATGATATAAAGGAGGAAAATTGAATGAAAAGCTATACGATTACAGTAAATGGAACGGTTTATGATGTGACCGTAGAGGAGAACGGTACAGTGAGCGCGCCTGCGGCAGCGCCAAGACGCGCAGCAGCAGCGGCTCCTGCACCGGCAGCGCCTGCGGCATCAGCGGGAGCCGGAAGTGTTAAGATCGAGGCGGGAGCAGCCGGAAAGGTATTTAAGATTGAAAGTTCTGTCGGAACGGCGGTGAAAAAAGGAGATACCATCCTGATTCTTGAGATTATGAAGATGGAGACTCCGGTTGTCGCAACTGAGGACGGAACCGTTGCAAGCATTGATGTAAATGTCGGCGATATGGTAGAGGCGGGAGCATTACTTGCAACGTTAAACTAAGTTTATTAGGAGGAAGACAATGAGCTATTTTACAGAGACAATGGGCAACCTCCTGCAGCAGACCGCTTTCTTTAACCTGACATGGGGAAATTATGTGATGATCCTTGTTGCGTGCATTTTCCTGTATCTGGCGATCGCAAAGGGGTTTGAGCCGTTGCTGCTCGTTCCGATTGCCTTCGGTATGCTGCTTGTAAATATCTATCCTGATATTTTTGCAAGCCCGGAGCAGATGAGTAATGGTGTAGGTGGATTATTGCATTATTTTTATGTGTTGGATGAATGGTCGATCCTGCCTTCTTTGATATTCTTAGGGGTTGGCGCGATGACGGACTTTGGACCGCTGATCGCAAATCCGACAAGCTTCCTTTTGGGAGCGGCTGCGCAGTTTGGAATTTTCGGCGCATACTTTCTTGCAATTTTGTGGGGCTTTAACGACAAGGCTGCGGCTGCGGTGTCAATTATCGGCGGAGCAGATGGTCCGACCTCTATTTTCCTTGCAGGAAAGCTTGGGCAGTCGGGTCTTATGGGACCGATCGCCGTAGCGGCGTATTCCTATATGGCGCTTGTTCCGGTCATCCAGCCGCCGATCATGAAGCTGCTTACGACAAAGAAAGAGCGCGCGGTCAAGATGAACAATTTAAGACCTGTCTCAAAATTAGAGAAGATCTTATTCCCGATCGTCGTAACGATTGTAGTATGTACGATTCTTCCGACAACGGCTCCGCTTGTAGGTATGCTGATGCTCGGAAACCTGTTCCGTGAGTGCGGCGTTGTCCGTCAGCTGACAGATACAGCGTCAAATGCGCTGATGTACATCGTTGTGATCCTGCTGGGCACCTCCGTGGGAGCGTCCACAAGTGCAGAGGCATTCTTAAACATAACAACCTTAAAGATCGTCGGACTTGGTCTGGTAGCATTTATGTTTGGCACGGCGGCAGGCGTATTGTTCGGTAAGCTGCTGTACAAGGTTACGGGAGGCAAGATCAATCCTCTGATCGGTTCTGCCGGAGTGTCCGCTGTTCCGATGGCTGCCCGCGTATCGCAGAAGGTCGGCGCAGAGGAAGATCCGACAAACTTTTTACTTATGCATGCAATGGGACCAAACGTTGCCGGCGTCATCGGTACTGCAGTAGCAGCCGGCGTATTTATGGCGATCTTTGGTATATAGGAGGATAGAGTAATGTCAGAAGCTGTTAAGAAACCTTTAAAAATCACAGAGACGATCCTGCGCGACGCGCACCAGTCTCTGATCGCGACAAGAATGACAACAGAGCAGATGCTGCCGATCGTAGAAAAGATGGATCAGGTTGGTTTCCATGCCGTAGAGTGCTGGGGCGGCGCTACCTTTGACGCATCCCTTCGTTTCTTAAAGGAAGATCCGTGGGAGCGTCTGCGTAAGCTAAGAGACGGTTTTAAGAATACAAAGCTTCAGATGCTGTTCCGCGGACAGAATATCTTAGGCTACCGTCCGTATGCGGACGATGTGGTAGAGTACTTTGTACAGAAGTCCATTGCCAATGGTATTGACATCATCCGTATCTTTGACTGTCTGAATGATCTGCGCAATTTGCAGACAGCAGTGACTGCCTGCAATAAGGAGAAAGGCCATGCACAGGTTGCATTGTCCTACACCTTAGGGGATGCCTATACCTTAGAGTACTGGACCGAGATGGCAAAGAAAATCGAGGAGATGGGGGCGGATTCCATCTGCATCAAGGATATGGCGGGACTTTTAGTGCCGCAGGAGGCGGATGTGCTGGTGCGTGCGCTTAAGGATTCCACAAGCCTTCCGATCGAGCTTCATACGCATTATACCTCGGGTGTTGCTTCCATGACCTACATGAAAGCCGTTGAGGCAGGATGTGATATTATCGATACTGCGATGTCACCGTTTGCGCTTGGCACTTCCCAGCCTGCAACTGAGGTTATGGTGGAGGCGTTTAAGGGAAGCGCTTTTGATACCGGTCTAGACCAGAACAAGCTGGCAGAGATCGCGGATTACTTCCGTCCGATGCGCGAGGAAGCATTGGAGAGCGGTCTGATGAATCCAAAGGTATTGGGCGTGAATATTAAGACCTTATTGTATCAGGTGCCGGGCGGTATGCTTTCCAATCTGATCTCTCAGCTGAAGGAGCAGGGCAAGGAGGATAAATATGAGGAAGTGCTTGCAGAAGTGCCGCGTGTGCGCAAAGACCTCGGTGAGCCGCCGCTTGTTACACCGTCCTCTCAGATCGTCGGTACACAGGCAGTCTTTAATGTGCTGATGGGCGAGCGGTACAAGGTAGCGACGAAGGAGACGAAGGACGTTCTTCTCGGAAAGTATGGTCAGACGGTAAAGCCGTTTAATCCGGAAGTCGTAGATAAGGTTCTCGGTGAGGAGAAGAAGAATGCGATCACCTGCCGTCCGGCTGATCTGCTTGAGCCGGAGCTTGCAAAGCTTGAGGAGGAGATGAAGCAGTGGAAACAGCAGGATGAGGACATTCTTTCCTATGCACTGTTCCCACAGGTTGCAACTGAATTTTTCAAATACCGCGAGGCGCAGCAGAAGAAGGTAGACGTAACGATTGCCGACACCAAGAACGGCGCTTATCCGGTCTAAGTAAAAGTATGGCACGAAGTGCTTTTTGGGGCATAAGCATTTCGTATGAATGAACGGGAAAATCCGGCAAAGAGGGCAAAAGACTGCCTTCCCTGCCGGATTTTTCTGTCAAATGCGATGCGGCATATTACAGATATTAGCGTATCACGCCGCAGCCAATTTTTTCCCCGGAGTTTCCGGAGGGCTGTGTCATAAAATCATCCGGCATACGATGGATAATGACGGAGCGTCCGAGAATTTCCGGAATGCCGAAGCGCTTGTCATAAAATGAAGTCCATGCATAGCCCTGATTGCCAAGCAGCGGAGGCAGGTCTCCGGTATGCTGCGGATGCGGCGCTTTTTGGCGTGAATAGTGGTCGCCTGTGTGGATAAAGTTATCGGAGCAATCGCCGTATTCATGGATGTGCATTCCATAGAAATCGGAGCTTCCGCCCTCTCTTAGATTGGGAAGTCCGAAGATTTCCGCCTCTACCAGTATGCCGCCATAATTTGTCATATAAAATTTGACGAGACCGGAGAGGTCGGGCGCGGCGGGGCTTCCTGTTACCCATGCCATCGCGTCCGGCTGCCTGTTTTGCAGAGCCCATAAAAATTCCTGTGCGGGTGTGACGTCTCTCATACTAGATTTTCTCCATATTCTTTGACACTGTCAGCGGCTGTTGAAAGCCGCCTTTTTCTTATTATATGTAAAATCATTTTTCCTGTTCTTGAAAAAAAAATCATATTTGATATAATCTAACTATTGGCGATTTCGGGAGGATGATTATGGGCAAAACGAATGACCTGAGCAATCGCATCAATGATGCGTACGGCAGGCTGAGCAAGGGGCAGAAGCTGCTGGCGACCTATATAACGGATAATTATGATAAAGCAGTCTTTTTGACAGCCGCAAAGCTCGGAGAAGTGGTGGGGGTCAGTGAATCGACAGTCGTGCGTTTTGCGATGCATTTGGGTTATAAGGGTTACCCTGAATTTCAGAGTGCGCTCGAGGAGCTTGTGCGCAACAAGCTCAATTCGATCCAGCGCATGGAGGTCACCTACGGGAGGATCAGCCAGTCAAAAATTTTAGAGTCTGTGCTCAAATCCGATGCGGATAAGATACAGGCAACATTGGAGAAGATTGATGAAAATGCGTTTCAGCTTGCAGTCGATACGATTCTTTCCGCAAAGCATATCTATATTATCGGCATCCGAAGCTGTGCACCGCTCGCAGGCTTTCTCTCCTTTTATTTTACGCTGATGTTTGATAATGTACATTTGCTTCAGACAAGCAGCTCGAGTGAGATTTTTGAGCAGATGGTGCGCATCGGCAAGGAGGATGTGATCATCGGTATCAGCTTTCCGCGCTATTCCATGCGCACGCTAAAGGCGATGGAATTTGCCAATAACCGGAGCGCGAAAGTCATTACCTTAACAGACAGCGTGCATTCGCCGATGAATCTTTATTCATCTTGTAATCTCATCGCAGAAAGCGATATGGCGTCGATCGTGGATTCACTGGTAGCACCGCTTTCGGTGATCAATGCGCTGATCGTCGCGCTGTGTATGAGAAAGCAGGGAGAGGTTGCAAAGACATTGGAGATGCTTGAGGATATTTGGGACGAGTATCAGGTTTATGAAAACGATGAGATCAATTATATTGATGATTCCATCAAGATGCGTTACGCCAGAATAGGAGACAGCGATTTTAATGAGTAGTGTCATTGTAGTCGGCGGAGGACCGGCGGGGATGTTTGCGGCAATCGCTGCCGCAGAGCACGGGCATACGGTCACCTTGCTTGAGAAAAATGAGAAGCTTGGAAAGAAGCTCTACATCACGGGGAAGGGACGGTGCAATATTACAAACGCGGGGGATATGGACACATTATTTGCCAATGTGATGACAAATCCAAAGTTTTTATACAGCGCGTTCTATGCGTACGACAATGAGTGGGTCATTGATTTTTTTGAAAAAAACGGACTGGCGACAAAGGTGGAACGCGGCGGGCGTGTTTTTCCGGTCTCGGATCATTCCTCGGATGTCATTGCAGTCTTGCAGAGGATTTTGCGGGAACGGCAGGTAAGGGTCAGACTGCATACACAGGTGGAGCGGCTTTTGACGAAGGACTGTGCCGATAGATCTAAGAAATCTGTGGAGGGGGCGCGGTGCGTCAACGGCGTGCGTCTTTCTGACGGCAGCGAGCTTTTGGCGGATGCGGTGGTTGTTGCGACCGGGGGCTTTTCCTATCAGACGACAGGGGCGACCGGAGACGGTTACCGTTTTGCCAGGGAGCTTGGTCATACGGTGACGGACATCTATCCGTCGCTTGTGCCATTTTATGCAAAAGAAGAATATGTACCGCGTTTGCAGGGGCTTGCACTGAAAAATATCTCCGTGCGCATCCGTGACGGAAAAAAGCTGCTGTATGAGGCGTTCGGTGAGCTGCTGTTTACACATTTTGGCGTCAGCGGACCGCTGATCTTAAGTGCAAGCGCTGCGATCAGACCGAAGCTTGTCAATAAGATTTTGGGAATGGAGATTGATCTAAAGCCGGCGCTTTCTTTTGAGCAGCTTGACGCGCGTCTGCTGCGTGATTTTGAGGAGGCAAAGAATAAACGGTTTAAAAATGCCGTCGACCATTTGTTTCCGGCAAAAATGATTCCGGTGATGCTGGAGCTTAGCAAAATCTCCCCGGAGAAAAAGGTCAATGAGGTCACAAGAGAGGAACGCCAAGGCTTTGTGCGGCTGATCAAGGCATTTCCGGTAACGTTAAATGGCGTGCGCGATTTTAAGGAGGCGATCATCACGCGCGGCGGGATCAAAGTAAAGGAGATCAATCCGTCCACGATGGAGTCAAAGCTTGTGGGAAATCTTTATTTCTGCGGCGAAGTGCTTGATCTGGATGCGATGACCGGAGGATATAATCTGCAGATCGCATGGTCGACGGGGTATCTGGCAGGAAGCAGCATTTTATAGAGAAAGAGGGAAGTAGGATGAGTATGAATATAGCGATTGACGGACCTGCGGGCGCGGGAAAGAGTACGATTGCAAAGCGTCTTGCAAAGGAGCTTGGGTTTATTTATGTTGATACGGGGGCGATGTACCGCGCAATGGCATATTATTTTCTGTCAAACGGGATTAAGGCGGAGGATGAAGCGGCGGTTGCCGCAGCCTGCCCGAGGGTAGATGTGACGATTGCCTATGAGAACGGGGAACAGCAGGTGATCCTAAACGGTGAGAATGTCAACGGCGTGATCCGCACGGAGGAGGTCGGCAATCTGGCGTCGGCAACCAGCGTTTATCCGATCGTCAGAGAGAAGCTGGTGGAGCTTCAGCGTCAGCTTGCGGATAAGGCGGATGTGATCATGGACGGCAGGGACATCGGTACCTGTGTGCTGCCAAAGGCACAGGTGAAGATTTATCTGACCGCAAGCGCAGGGACAAGAGCAAGCCGCAGATATGAGGAGCTTGCGGCAAAGGGAATCTCCTGTAATCTGGAGGAGATCGAGCAGGATATTATTGCGCGTGATAAGCGTGATATGGAGCGTGAGACCTCGCCGCTAAAGCAGGCGAAGGACGCCGTTTTGGTCGACAGCTCAGAGCTTACGATTGACGAGGTCGTGGCGAAATTGCGCGGCATTTACGAGCAGGCGGCAAAGGAATCATAGAAAGGAAAAAATAAATATGAAGGTTACTCTGGCAAAAAGCGCCGGATTCTGCTTCGGCGTTAAGCGCGCGGTAGATACCGTGTACGAAAGGCTTGCAGAGGGAGGCGCAATCTATACTTACGGTCCGATCATTCACAATGAGGAGGTCGTTTCAGATTTGGAGAAGCGCGGCGTGATCGTTGTGCAGAATATGGAGGAGCTGCGCGATAAGCCGCAGGGAACGGTGATCATCCGTGCACATGGTGTGGAGAAGGGCGTCTGCGAACAAATTGAGGCGCTTGGATTTTCTGTCGTGGACGCGACATGTCCGTTTGTGCTTAAGATTCACCGACTGGTGGAGCGTCACAGCAGAGAGGGCGCACAGATTGTCATTGTCGGAAACGAGGCGCACCCTGAGGTCAGGGGGATTAAAAGCTGGTCGTCCGCAGACTGCACAACGGTCATCGGCGACCGCAACGATGCGGAAAATTTTACGGCAGATAAGGGAAAAAAGGTCTGTATTGTATCACAAACGACATTTAATTACAATAAATTTCAAGAATTAGTTGAAATTATCAAGGAAAAAGGGTATGATATAATTGTTTTAAATACCATCTGTAATGCGACAGAAGAACGCCAGACCGAAGCGAAGGCGCTTGCGGGCAAGTCAGACGCGATGATCGTGATCGGCGGCAGGAACAGTTCCAATACGCAGAAGCTATTTGAAATATGCAAAAAAGAATGCAAAAATACTTACTATATACAAACTGTAAAGGATTTAGAGCCAGCCGGCTTTAAGCCTGTCGATAACGTAGGTATTACCGCAGGGGCTTCTACCCCAAACAATATTATTGAGGAGGTTCAAAAGAATGTCAGAAATGAGCTTTGAACAAATGCTGGAAGAATCATTTAAAACAATAAGAAATGGAGAGGTAGTTGAGGGTACCGTTATCGATGTGAAACCTGATGAGATCGTTTTGAATATCGGCTACAAGGCAGACGGAATCATTACGCGCAATGAATATACCAACGAGTCTAACGTGGACCTGACAACTATGGTGTCTGTCGGTGACACGATGGAGGCGAAGGTTTTAAAAGTAAACGACGGTGAGGGACAGGTTATGCTGACCTATAAGCGTCTGGCTGCCGAGAAGGGAAGCAAGCGATTAGAGGAAGCCTTCGAGAATAAGGAGGTTCTGACTGCAAAGGTTGCACAGGTATTAGACGGCGGCTTATGCGTGATCGTTGACGAGACAAGAGTCTTTATCCCGGCAAGCCTTGTATCAGATTCCTATGAGAAGGATCTGACAAAGTATAAGGATCAGGAGATCGAGTTTGTGATCAGCGAGTTTAATCCGAAGCGCAGAAGGATCATCGGCGACAGAAAGCAGCTTTTGGTTGCAAGAAAGTTAGAGCAGCAGAAGGAGCTGTTTGCAAAGATCAAGGTTGGCGACGTTCTGGAAGGAACAGTAAAGAATGTAACTGATTTTGGTGCGTTTATTGACTTGGGCGGTGCAGACGGGCTGCTTCATATTTCCGAGATGTCATGGGGCAGAGTGGAGAGCCCGAAGAAGGTATTTAATGTCGGTGAAACCGTAAAGGTATTTATTAAGGATATTAATGAGACAAAGATTGCCCTTAGTATGAAGTTCCCGGCTGAGAATCCGTGGAACGGCGCTGCTGAGAAATTTGCAATCGGAAATATCGTAACAGGCAAGGTTGCCAGAATGACAGATTTCGGAGCTTTCGTTGAGTTAGCGCCGGGTGTTGACGCGCTGCTTCATGTATCACAGATCTCCAGAGATCATGTGGAGAAGCCGTCAGACGTCTTAAAGGTTGGTCAGGAGGTAGAAGCCAAGATTGTTGACTTCAACGAGGATGAGAAGAAGATCAGCTTATCAATGAAGGCTTTGACAGCGTCAGATGAGACGGACGATACAGATGTTGCAGATGTAGATATTGAGGCTGTGGCACAGGAAGAAGAATAAGAGATGTTGAATAGGCTTCCACATCTGTGGAAGCCTATTTTTACTAAATAATGGATAGTGAAACGGAGGATAAGGAATGCTCGAGACGGACAACTATGAGAAGTTTAAACGGGATATTCTCATGCTCTCAAAGATCGACCTGAATGCGTACAAGGAAAAACAGATGCGCCGCAGAATCAATACGCTGATCATGAAGAATAAAATTGACAGCTATGATGCGTATGTGGCGTTGATCAAGAAGGATAAGGAAAAGTTTGAGCAGTTCATCAACTTTCTTACGATCAATGTATCGGAATTTTACAGAAATCCTGAGCAGTGGAGGATTTTGGAAAATGAGGTTTTTCCAAAGCTGATCCAAACGCATGGAAAGACTCTGAAGATATGGAGCGCTGCGTGCTCGACGGGAGATGAGCCATATTCGCTGGTGATGGCGCTTTCAAGACATTTGCCGCTTGAGAATATCCGCATCATTGCGACGGATATTGACAAGCAGGTGTTAGATACGGCGCGTATGGGACTTTACAATGAGAAAAGCATTGCTGCAGTGCCGGATGATTTCAAGCGGAAATACTTTACGAAGGTGGGAAATTCGTATCAGATTTCCGATGCAGTGAAAAGACGCGTTGAGTTTAAGGAGCATGATCTCTTAAAGGACGCTTATCCAAGCGGCTGTCATCTGATCGTGTGCAGGAATGTCGTGATCTACTTCACCGAGGAGGCGAAGGATGAGATTTATGCAAAATTTTATCGGGCGCTTACGCCGGGCGGCGTACTCTTTATCGGAAGCACGGAGCAGATCATGAATTATCGTGAGCTTGGCTTTTTGCGCAATAAGTCCTTTTTCTTTGAAAAGGGTGGAAAATAATTTTTAGATGAGAAAGTCGCTTTTAAAATGGTCATATGGCATCCGAGTAGGATTTGAGGGGGGACGTAATGGGGCAGAGAGTCCAGATCATCAACTCATTTTATAATCAAGTTGATGAAGATGTACGGTTAAATCAAAGCAGATGTGGACAGCTGGAATATAGGACGACAATGGAGTATGTTCATCGCTTCATACACAGTGGTGCAAAAATATTGGAGATCGGTGCGGGGACAGGCAGATATTCCATTGCTTTGGCAAAAGAGGGGTATGACGTGACAGCAGTAGAGCTGGTGGAACATAATCTCAACAAATTAAAGAAAAATAGCAGTGATTTGAAAACAATCCAAGCTTTTCAGGGAGATGCCTTGAAGCTTGACAGATTTGAGGATGGAACATTTGACAGCACATTATTGTTTGGTCCGATGTATCACCTTTATCAGACAGAGGACGTACATAAAGCGCTGGATGAGGCAATCCGAGTGACGAAAGAGAATGGGGTGATTCTGATAGCCTTTCTCTCAGCCTACGCGATTCTTTTTAATAATTATCTGGATGGGAATCTGATTGCCGGGCTGGACGCAAATTTTGCAGGTGATAAAGTACAACATTTTGAGGAACAGCTTTTTACAGGCTATGACATTGTAGAATTTGAACAGTTGTTTGAAGGGAAACATGTGGAGCATCTGGTAACAGCGGCGGCAGACGGTATACTGGAGCTTGCAGAGAGACGAAGTGATTTCGTGATGTCGGAGGAAGAATTGGAAGCATTTTCACGGTATCACCTTACGATCTGTGAAAAGCGGGAGTTGCTTGGCAACTCAAGCCATCTGCTCTATATCTGCAAAAAGAAGTGAATCTGAAAGTCGCCGCCACCCGTAAAACGGGTGGCTCGGCTCGCTGGGTATAACC
>URJS01000018.1 GCA_900548205.1 uncultured Roseburia sp.
TGTACCTACTTCGTACTCAAGCTTTACGCCTGCTGCTGCGATCTCAGCATCTGCTGTCTCAACCACAAGCTTCTTTACGAACTTTAACTCCTTGATCTCGCATACAAGAGGGATCATGATTTCCGGTTTTACCTTCCAGTCAGCATGTGCCTTCTGTACATTGATCGCTGCACGGATGACAGCCTTTGTCTGCATCTTTGCAATCTCCGGATAAGTAACTGCAAGACGGCAGCCTCTGTGTCCCATCATCGGGTTGAACTCGTGCAGAGAGGTAATGATATTCTTGATCACCTCAACGCTCTTGCCCTGTGCAGCCGCAAGCTTCTTAATATCCTCCTCATCGGTCGGAACAAACTCATGCAGAGGCGGATCCAGGAAACGAATCGTAACCGGATTGCCCTCAAGAGCCTCGAACAAGCCCTCGAAATCTCCCTGCTGATACGGAAGGATCTTATCAAGCGCTGCCTCTCTCTCCTCTACGGTATCCGAACAGATCATCTCACGGAATGCAGCGATCCTGTCCTCCTCAAAGAACATATGCTCGGTACGGCAAAGTCCGATACCCTCTGCGCCAAGCTCGCGTGCTTTCTTTGCGTCTGCCGGCGTATCTGCATTGGTGCGCACCTTTAAGGTACGATACTTGTCAGCCCATGCCATGATTCTTCCGAACTCTCCGGCAATCGTAGCGTCCACAGTCTGAATCAGACCCTCATAGATATTTCCTGTCGTACCGTCGATGGAAATCTCAGAGCCCTCAGTAAATGTCTTTCCGGCAAGTGTGAACTTCTTATTCTCCTCATCCATAGCGATGTCGCCGCAGCCGGATACACAGCAGGTACCCATACCACGCGCAACAACGGCAGCGTGGGACGTCATACCGCCGCGGACAGTTAAGATACCCTGCGCAGCCTTCATACCGGTAATATCCTCCGGTGAAGTCTCAAGACGTACCAGAACGACCTTCTCACCCTTCTCTGCCCATGCAACAGCGTCATCTGCTGTAAATACAACCTTACCGCAGGCAGCTCCCGGTGATGCGCCAAGACCTTTTCCTAACGGCGTCGCAGCCTTTAATGCCTTTGCATCAAACTGCGGATGCAATAATGTATCTAAATTACGCGGGTCGATCATTGCAACAGCTTCTTCCTCTGTTCTCATACCCTCGTCTACTAAATCACAGGCGATCTTTAACGCAGCCTGTGCAGTTCTCTTACCATTTCTTGTCTGCAGCATGTAGAGCTTCTTGTTCTCAACCGTGAACTCCATATCCTGCATATCTCTGTAGTGCTTCTCAAGGTTTGCACATACTTCTTTAAACTGTGCAAATGCCTCCGGGAACTTCTCCTCCATCTCTGCGATCGGCATCGGCGTACGGACACCCGCAACAACGTCCTCACCCTGTGCATTTACAAGGAACTCGCCCATCAGCTTCTTCTCTCCGGTCGCCGGATCTCTTGTGAACGCTACGCCTGTACCGCAGTCGTCTCCCATATTACCGAACGCCATAGACTGTACGTTTACGGCTGTTCCCCAAGAATACGGAATATCATTGTCACGACGGTACACATTCGCGCGAGGGTTGTCCCAGGAACGGAATACAGCCTTGATCGCTCCCATCAACTGCTCCTTCGGATCGTCCGGGAAATCCTGTCCGATCTTCTCCTTGTACTCAGCCTTAAACTGGGAAGCAAGCTCCTTTAAATCATCAGCAGTCAGATCTACGTCAAACGTAACGCCCTTTTCTGCCTTCATCTTATCGATCAGCTCCTCGAAATACTTCTTGCCGACCTCCATAACAACGTCAGAATACATCTGGATAAATCTTCTGTAGCAGTCCCATGCCCAGCGTGCATTGCCTGACTTCTCAGCGATGACGTTCACTACTGTCTCATTTAATCCAAGATTTAAGATGGTATCCATCATACCCGGCATGGATGCTCTTGCTCCTGAGCGAACGGATACAAGCAGCGGATTCTCCTTATCGCCGAACTTCTTACCGGTAATTTCTTCCATCTTTCCGATATACTCGTTGATCTGTCCCTGAATCTCTGCATTGATCTCTCTGCCGTCCTCATAATACTGAGTACAAGCCTCTGTCGTAATTGTAAAGCCCTGCGGCACCGGAAGTCCCAAGCCTGTCATCTCGGCAAGATTCGCACCTTTACCGCCAAGAAGTTCACGCATGCTCGCGTTGCCCTCTGTAAACAAATACACCCATTTGTTTGCCATTTTGATAATTCCTCCTAAACTTACTATTCTTCCAATAGGAAACCTCTGCGGTTCCTCTATCGCTGTGAACTATGTATGTGTTTGAAAACGCACATATTTATCATAACATAATTTTACTAAATAGCAACAATTTTTTCTCCAATTTTTTTCCTGTTTTGTTTATATTTTACAATACAAAACCATGTTTCATATAATAAAACTCATCTTGATTACTCGAAAGTCCGATGTTCCATAGAAAATTCCAAGAGACGTTCAAACGTTCCCTCCTCTTGCCGCAAGCTTCTTTCATTTTTGATGCAAAGTCCGCGGGAATGGGGCGTTTGTTCTATCCTGCCAAACCACAGCCCTCAAGCAACGCTCCCACCGGACAAAAACAACGAGCGACACGCTTCGCGAGCTGCTCTTATGTCAACAGAAATGGGAGGCATCCGCCGCCAACGATGCAAAGCATGAAAGCGGGAATCCTCCCTTGCATATACCAACTATATATTTGTCTGAAACAACTGTCCTTAAGCGCTGTGCAGATATTCCGCACGCATTCCGTTTTGCTCAATCAATATGGAATCCATAACGCAGAAAATCATAAAGCATACTCGCCTGTTTTTGAAACTCCCGCGCGCCGAAGCTGTCGAGCATCGCAAGCCACACCAAAGCCAGCACGAATCCCCACGGGTATTTTCGTATCCGCCTTGCCATCTGCTCATATGCATACACCATCGCCCGATCCCGCTTCGCCAGATAGAACAGAAAGAAAAATATTTCCATCGCAAACAGCGGAGCGAGATGCCGTCCCCAGTCCACATGGATCACAAACATCGGCACAAAACATAAATGCGCAAGAGCAGCATAAACATAGGGCGTTCGATAAAGCTTTGCACCGGTTGCCCTCAGATAGCGGAAGACATCTCTCCAGACAAGCGCATAGAGCGCCAAAACCGGAGCAAGGATCAAAAGAATTAACAGCAGATGAGCCAACGGCGCTTCGTCGCCCTGAAAAAATCCTTTTGTCACATGCTCGAGCTGATACTCCATACTGCCGAAATATTCCAGAAACACCGCGTATTCGGAAATTTCCAGATTGGTCCGCTGCTGCAGAAACTCCACCATCTCCTCCGGCGTTGCAAAATTGACGCTGCTGTAAAACTGAAACCAGACTGCCGCCGCCACATTCAGCAATCCCGAGATAACCGCAGCGATCAATGGGCGGATATGTATCTGATTGTCACAAAATACATCATAACACATCAAAACAAGAATCATCGGATAATATAAAAATGCAAAGCCCTGATGGATTGCAAGCCCCGTTATGCCAAGCAGCGTATAAACAGCCATCCGCGCATACACATTTTTCACCCCAAGCGCCGCCAGAATCGCCAATAGGACGATTAGGAGCAAATACACGTCCAGACGTCCCAGGTTCTGCTCATTCCACACATAGGCAATGGAAAACGGCGCAGCCAGATAAAGCAGAACTGTCCCAAGCACTGCATGCTTTGCCGAAGGCAGCGCAGTCATCGCTTTCCGCAGCAGACGACCCAGCACAAGCGCCAGAACAGTGATCGTCAGCATAATGCCGACTCCGACATATTTATATGCGACCGACTCAAAAAGGTAATCCCCGTAAAACAAACGGTAGATCGTTCCGATCAAAAATCTTGATCCGGTTCCCATTGAGTAATCCATCGCGCACCATGCGGCGGACCACCCCTGTAAATCCAAAGCCCTTCCGGTCAGAAACTGAAACTGCAGGATCACAAAAATTATGACCTCATACGAAATCTTATTCCAAAGCCCTTTTATCCGCTCCATTTTCCTCTCCACTCAGCCCTGTCTTCTTTACCATGCAAATTTCTTTGCGAAATAAGCATCCAGTTCTTCTATTTTAATGCGCTCCTGCTCCATGGTATCACGGTCGCGCACCGTCACAGCGCCGTCCGTCCCGGACTCAAAATCATAGGTCACACAGAACGGTGTTCCGATCTCATCCTGTCTTCTGTAACGCTTTCCGATATTGCCTCTGTCATCAAACTCACAGTTATAATTCTTAGAAAGCTGCGCATAGATCTTCTCCGCACCCTCGGAAAGCTTCTTAGAGAGCGGAAGCACGCCGATCTTCACCGGAGCAAGCGCCGGATGGAAATGAAGCACAGTCCTCATATCCGGCTTCTCCTCCGTACCGATGTTCTCCTCGTCATACGCTGCGCAAAGGAATGCCAAAACGACACGGTCCGCACCAAGCGACGGCTCCACAACGTACGGCACATACCGCTCATTCTTCTCGTCATCAAAGTACGTCATATCCTCTCCCGACACCTCCTGATGCTGCTTTAGATCATAATCAGTTCTGTCGGCAATTCCCCAAAGCTCTCCCCAGCCAAACGGGAATAAGAACTCGATGTCCGTCGTCCCCTTGCTGTAGAAGCAAAGCTCCTCTTGAGAATGATCACGCAGACGCATCTCATCCTCCTTGATCCCAAGCGTAAGCAGCCAGTCACGGCAAAAGCCCCTCCAGTACTGGAACCACTCCATATCTGTTCCCGGCTCACAGAAAAATTCGAGCTCCATCTGCTCAAACTCACGCGTACGGAAGGTAAAGTTCCCTGGTGTGATCTCATTGCGGAACGATTTTCCGATCTGTCCGATCCCAAACGGAAGCTTCTTGCGGGAGGTTCTCTGCACATTTTTAAAATTCACAAAAATCCCCTGCGCCGTCTCCGGTCTTAAATAAACCGTGTTCTTCGCATCCTCTGTCACGCCCTGAAACGTCTTAAACATCAGATTGAACTGACGGATATCTGTAAAATTATGCTTGCCGCAGGTCGGACAGGGAATCTGATGCTCCTCGATGAAGTTCCTCATCTCCTCCTGTGTCCATCCGTCTACCGAGCCCTTCAGCTCAAGCTTCTTCTCCTCTGCAAAATCCTCGATCAGTTTATCTGCCCGGAAACGCTCATGACACTCCTTGCAGTCCATCAACGGATCGGAAAAACCGCCGAGATGGCCGCTCGCCACCCACGTCTGCGGATTCATCAGGATCGCGCAGTCTACTCCTACATTGTAAGGATTCTCCTGAATAAACTTCTGCCACCATGCCCTTTTTACATTGTTCTTAAGCTCTACGCCAAGATTTCCGTAATCCCATGTATTGGCAAGACCTCCGTAAATCTCGGATCCTGGATATACAAATCCCCTTGATTTTGCCAGCGCTACGATTTTTTCCATTGATTTTTCCATACTCTCACTCCTGCTTTCTTTTGCTCCACCTGTTTACTTATATACAATAAATGTATAAACGTCCGTCTCAAACGAACCGCCTTCTTCCGGCTGCTGCACGTCTGCCATAAACTCCGTGCTCTCTGCCTGCCCCGACGCCGCAACCGACTCCGTTCCGGATGCAGCCGTACCCGGATCCAGATAATAGCCCTCGCGGATCGAGACGCTGTCCGCCCCTGTAAGCGCTACATTTTCACTCGAAACATAGCAGATTTTCCCATCTACCAAAACATCTGTATTTGCGCGTATGATCACGACCTTTAGGTCCTCCTGCTCATAAATATCGCGCTTTGTCGCCTCTCCCTTGGCTGTGCCGTTCTCCACGCGCACAAACGGACCGTCGTACACATAGCCTGCAGACAGGGAATCGATCACCGTTCCCTGATACAGTTCAATTCCGTTAAATGCCGTATAATCCTCCGGCGTCTTATATTTCATCCGAAGCTTTGCCGTTCCCTCCTCAACAGTCAGCTCATCCAGCTTTACCGTTCCTTTTCCGTTCTGTGCCTCATATGCCGCTACCTCCTCCTGTACAAAGCTCTCAAGCTCTGCCGTATCGTAGTAGCTCTCTGTAAGCTCCTCCACATCCAGAGATGTTACGGAGCCGTTTTTCCCGATGTAGACAACACTCTTTTCGCTCTCCAGCGCCGTACCGCAGCCGGCGAGCAGACCTATGCACAGCATAAGTACCATGCACCCTAACTTTTTCATAAATCATTCTCCATTCTTCTGCTTTATAAAATCTTTATTTTTCATAAAGGAATACATGCTATTATACTATGTTCAAAATGTGATTTCAACCTGTAAAATCTGTGGAAACACTCATCCGCTCTGTCTCAAGAAGGATCTTTAATGACTGAAAGGAATGTCCGACATGCCGGTTCAGATAATCCGCAAGCAGCCTCTGCAGCTCTGCCAATACCTCGGCGCTTACGGAAAACCGATACAATTTTGCAACGTCCGACGAGATAATATACTGCATCGTGTACATCGTAGATTCCATCAGACGTGTGGCATCCGGCTCCTCCTGTCTGCAGTCCGCACAAAGCGCGCCCGACCTCCTTTGCGAAAACCAAAGAAGGTTCTCCTTTTTTCCGCATCTTACACAAGAAAAAACATGAGGCGCCTCCCCGTTTATCGCAAGCGCCTTCAGTTCAAAAATGCTCCGTACCAGACGGTTTTCATAGGAATCGCTCAGCAGCGCCCGAAGCGACTGGTACAAAAGCTTGAGCATTTCCCGCTCGTCATTATTTTCCTGACAATAATAGTCGGCAAATTCCAAAAAATAAAATCCATAATATGTAACGGCAAAGTTCTCCGTCAATTCCCTGAAATAGTTCTGGATCGACGCTTTTGCCAGCGTGTAGGAGCTCCTCCCCTCAAAGAGCTCAAACTCTCCGAAGGAAAATGGATTCGCCGCGGCTAAAAGCTGGCTGTTCTGCCGCCTTGCGCCCCGTGCGAATGCCGTAAGCTTCCCCTGCTCCTTCGTCAGGAGCGTAATTCTTTTGTCATACTCGCCAATCGGCATTACCTGTAAGACCATTCCGGTCACTACGATATTCTGTCCCATCCGGTCTCTCTTTCTCCCTGCGATCCGGCGCATCCTGCTTCGCCGTGCTGTTTTTATAGCGCAGATAATCCTCGACTTTTCCGCTCGCCGTAAATTCCATCCATGCTTTATCCATGCGATCACCCTCCCGTTTTTCGGCCATCCCTTTCTTCTTTGGTCAAGCTTTCTGTTTACTGTTAGGTTCTCCGCAGGTCTGTGCTTCTATACCAGTGAAAAATTGGCAGAGGGCTCCCTTAAATATCCTCCTGCCTGTAACCGAAATTACGCAGCATCGTGTCGCTATCCCTCCAGTCCTTTCTCACCTTCACCCAAAGCTTTAAATTCACCTTCGCATCCAGCAGACGCTCCATTTCATAGCGGGCATTGGAACCGATCTTCTTTAGCATTGCGCCGCCCTTTCCGATAATGATCCCCTTATGGGAATCACGCTCGCAGACGATCGTGGCATCAATATCGATCAGATTTTTGTCCTTTCGCTCCTTCATCTGATCGATATAGACGGCGATGCCGTGCGGAATCTCATCATCCAGCGCATGAAGCGCCTTCTCCCTGACGATTTCCGCAACGATCGCGCGCTCCGGCTGGTCGGTGATCGTCTCCTCATCATAAAACATCGGTCCGTACGGCAGATACTTAAAGATCATCTCAAGCACCGTATCGGTATTCTGCCCGCGCAGCGCCGACGCCGGAACGATCTCCGCAAAATCATAGACCTTGCGGTAGGTGTCGATAAATTCCAGTATCTTATCGCGATCGGTCATATCCACCTTATTGATCACGAGAATCACAGGCGTTTTTGTCTTTTTGAGCTGCCGGATAATGTGCTGCTCGCCTGCCCCGATAAAATTGGACGGCTCGACCAGCCACAAAATAACATCCACCTCGCTAAGCGTATGCTCCGCGGCATTCACCATATATTCGCCCAGCTTATTCTTTGCCTGATGAATGCCAGGCGTATCCAAAAATACGATCTGCCCCCGCTCCCTGTCCGTGTAGACTGTCTGGATACGGTTTCTCGTCGTCTGCGGCTTATTGGAAGTAATCGCGATTTTTTGTCCGATAAAATGATTCATCAGCGTTGATTTTCCTACATTCGGTCTCCCAATGATCGTCACAAATCCTGATTTAAAGCTTTCGTTCATCTACTCTATCCCTTCCTCTGCTGTATCTGCCCTCTGTGTAACAGGTTCCAAGTGCAAAAACATCCCGCTGTTTCTGCGAAGGACCTCCTCCCCGCCGACAACGCAAAACGCACCGTCGGAGAGCACCGCCTCAAGCAGCCCGGCAAACGCCCGTATATCTGCATCGGTGGCTCCAAGAATCTCATCCCGCTCCTTTTGGATGTCCTCATAGGTAAGCCCCTGCAGATACGCTGTCATTGAGCGCGCTCCCTTTGCGCTTGGATTTAACGGCGCGTCAAGGTCACTGACCGTTCCGATGATATATTTTGTCATCTCATCCTCATCTGCCGTAAAATTCCTCACATAATCCGGTATCTTCTCATACACCTCATTTGTAGCCGCAAGATTCGGATCGCGGTAGGAAACAAAATATACGTCTCCGTTACGCAGATACTGATTCATGCAGCCGTACGCCCCGCCCTTGACACGGACATTATTCCACAGATATTCATAGCCCATAATGACCTTTAAAATCCGAAGCGCGCCGTGATACGCATATCCGTGCGCCGCGTAATTTCCGGCGCGCGCCACATACTGCACCTGTGAAGCATCCATAAAGCCCTCGTTGCGCATTTCATAGGAAACCTCAGACAGCGCTCCGATCCCATCCTCCTGCGGCTCATAAAGCTCCTCCCGCAATTCCTCCACGGCATGTACTACATCGCAAAAATCCTTCTCCTCACAGGTCACGCTGACCATCAGGCGGTCTTTTGTAAAGATGCGCCGCACCATCTCCTGCAGCTTTTCGATCAGCTCTGCCTTCTTCTCCGCAAAATGCTCCTCATAATCTGCAATGACACGGTATCCGGCAATGCCGCCCAGAGCGTCCTGATAATAACTGGCTCTGGAAAAATAGGAGGTCGCGCGCGTGGACGCGACAATATGACCATAGGAGCTAAACGCCAGTGCAAGCCTTGATTTTAACTCTCCCAAAATCTCATACAGTCGCTTTCCATCGGTCAGCTTTGACGTCAAAAGCAGCTCCTTCGTCAGACCCATGGCATCGAAAAGCCCTTCCGCAAGCGTCTTGACCCTCACCTCATAAAAAAGTCCGATCGCATCCCATTCCTTGATATGCGGATAAATACCGATGCTGCTTCCGATACCGCCCGTCTTTTGATTAATTTCATTCGCAAGCGCAGCATAATCATGTTTCGCCGTATCTACATAGCCAAGCACGTTTTTCAAAATACCAAGATACGCAAGCTCCTCGGGCTTCCAGTCGCGAATATCAAACAAAAACGTCAGGTAATCAATACCGTTTGCATACATCGGATGATGCACGATCACCGTCTCGTGCGCCATCACAACCTGATTGCAAAGCGGCGCTGCCTTCTTTTTCAGATCCTCTCTTTTTAACATCGGAAGCTTTGCCAGATCTTCCTTTGCGGTCGGCGCATCCTGATACTCCCGCAGCCGCTTCGTACGCTCCATAAGCTCTCTTTTCTGCTCCTCTGACAAGGACGCTTTATATTCCGCCAGCTTCTGCCGCAGCGCCTCGTCCCTCTCTGCCGCAAGCCCCTTTTTCGGCACTGCAGCAACAAGCGCCGCATGCGGATTGTCCAAAAAATACTTCTGGACCAAATCCTCAAAATATCCGGTGTCTATCTGCTCCTTCAAAAAACGGTAGACCGAGAGCGCCTCCAGATGAAGAAATGGCTTCGCTTCGTCATAAAGCCAGCTATCCATACAAATGATACCGTAAAGCAGTCCCTTTGGAAACTGCCCGTAATCCGCTTCGCGGAATCGGAATTCCAAGCTGCTGATCCCTGCAAGCAGCGCCTGCTTATCAATTCCGTCCCGCACCTGCTGCCTTAACGTCTCAAAAATCACTGAGAGGAAACGCTCCTTCTCGGAAAGATTTGTATTTTTCGCCACAATGGAGCATACCATCTGCCGTGTTCCGTAATCGTGACCGCCGGAAATATCTTTTCCGATCCCCGCCTCTAGGAGTGCCTTTTTGACCGGAGCTCCCGGTGCGGAAACAAGCGCATAATCTAAAATATCAAGCGCCTGATAAAGCGTCGCGTCAAGCAGTGTCCCCGCCGCCACATTGTAGGACAGATACGTCTGATTCTCCTCCGTCTCTCCGGTCGCTACCGGATATTCCCGTATGACCTCCTTCATCTGCGCAAACGGTTTCTGCAGTGAAATGGCAGAATCCGTCTCCCGGCTCTCATAGCCGCTTAAATACTGCTCATCCAGCCATTGCAGCTTCTTTGCAATGTCCATATCCCCATACAGATAGATATAGGAATTTGACGGGTGATAATACTTCCGGTGGAATTCCAGATATTCCTCATACGAAAGCTCCGGTATATGCTTGGGGTCGCCTCCCGCATTATGCGCGTAGACCGTATCGGGAAACAGTGCGCCAACGATCTCATCGCCCAGCATATCATCCGGTGAGGAAAACGCGCCCTTCATCTCATTGTAAACCACACCGTTGACTGTAAGCGGAGCAGCTTCGTCCTCAAGCTCATAATGCCACCCCTCCTGCTCAAAAATCTCCCGATATTTATAAATATTCGGATGCAGCACTGCATCCATATAGACGTCCATCAAATTGTCAAAATCCGTGTCATTGCAGCTTGCGACCGGATAGAGCGTCTTATCGGGATAAGTCATCGCGTTTAAAAACGTATTTAACGAGCCCTTCACCAGCTCTACAAAAGGATCTTTCAGCGGATATTTCTCCGACCCGCACAAGACCGAGTGCTCCATAATATGCGGCACTCCGGTCGAATTTTGGGGCGGCGTGCGGAAGCCGATATAAAACACCTTATTCTCATCATCGTTTGAGATCACGGTAATCCTTGCACCGCTCTTTTTGTGACGCAGACGATAGCCTGTGGAATGAATATCCGAAAGCTCCTTCTCCTCCAATATCTCGTATGTTGCCAGCTCTGATATATGCATATGTTTCTCCTCTCCAAAGTAATAAACGTGCGCATCCTCACACGAAGTGTGTTTTCATGACATAGGATTGCGAAGCAATTTCCTATGCTGAAACAACGAGCGACACGCTTCGCGAGCCGCTCTTATGTCAACAAAAGTGTGCTTCTCACATCCTCGCGCCCCGATAAACTGTAAAGGAAGCACACTTTTGCCGCGCCGAGCATGTTTGCGGAGCAATACTTCCGCTCATGCGAGTGCGCATCCTCACACGAAGTGTGTTTTCATGACATAGGATCGCGAAGCAATTTCCTATGTCATGAAAAGAGGCTATCGGCGGTTTTCGCTGATAGCCTCTCGGTTAGTCTCTCACAGATCTATGCTTCATAAAAATTAAGCAATCCGGCTTACATTGGCAGCCTGCGGTCCCTTCGCTCCCTCCGTCACCTCAAACTCTACCTGCTCGCCGTCCTTTAATTCCTTGAACCCGTCCATGTTCAGTGCAGAAAAATGTACAAATACATCGTTTCCCTCTGCATCCGAAATAAATCCATAACCCTTCTTTGCATTAAACCACTTCACAGTTCCCTGCTGCATAACTAAAAATCCTCCTCTATAATATACCCATTCCTGAATGCTTTTTCAAACATCCATGGTCTAATAGGTTAAATTTAGCATATGTCACTTTTTCTGTCAATATTTTTTGCATATTATTGTTTAATTTGTACATCAATCTGCTGGTACGGAATCGAGATACCATGCTCGTCGAACGCATACTTGATCTGCTCGGTCAGCCGCCACCTCGCCTGCCAGTAATCAGCCGCGCCGACCCACACGCGCATGCCAAGCTCCACCGAGGACGCGCCAAGCGCATCAACATAGACGACAGGCTCCTCCTCCGGCAGCCGCGCGGGCTCTGCGAGCGCAAGCTTTCGCAAAATATCCTTTGCCATGCGTATATCTGCCTCGTAGGCAATCCCAACGAGCAGATCGATCCGCCGTCTGTCCATGTGCGTCACATTCGTCAGACTGCTGTTGGAGAGCATCCCGTTAGGTATCACGATCATTTTATTATCGACTGTCAGAAGCTTTGTGTAAAAAATAGAGATTTCCGAGACAGTTCCCTCATTTTTATTGGTGTCCTCTATGATGTAATCGCCCACGACAAACGGCTTTAACAAAAGGATCAAAACGCCGCCCGCAAAATTAGAAAGGCTCCCCTGCAGCGCAAGGCCGATCGCAACGCCCGCAGACCCAAGCACTGCCACGGCTGACGTTGTCGCAATGCCAAACAGTCCCATGATCATAAAGATCAAGATCACATAGAGCGTATATTTTACCAACGGCGTTACAAACTGCCGCACGCCGGCGTCAGCATCGGAGCGCTCCATCGAGCGCACCACAAGCTTCACCACCCACCTTATGATCTTGCCTCCGATGATATAGATGAATGCCGCCAGTACAACCTGAAACGCAAAATTTAAAAGATCGGGCACAAGTCCCTCCAGCCATGTGCGCAGCAGTCCCGGATTCTCGGCAACCGCCGCCAGATTCTCCTGCGCATGATTGAACGCCTCAAGCGCCTCTGTCGTGTCCGGAAAATTTTCAGGCGCTGCCGCAGCGATCGGCAGCCAAAAGCCTCCTGTCGTCATCTGTTCCTCCGTTTCTTATTTCCAATGTCTATATTTTTCCAAGGTCTATATTTCCTCAAGTGCATGGATAAATAAACCGCTCCGGAGCTTTGGCTCAAACCATGTGGACTTTGGCGGCATCAAAAGCCCGGCGTCCGCCACTGCAAATAATTCTCCGATCGCAGTCGGATACATTGCAAATGCCACCGCACAGTCCTCCTCGCAGCGGCGCACCAGCTCTTTCACACCCCGAATACCGCCGACAAAATCAATGCGGGAATCGGTCTTTGGCTCTGTGATGCCAAGCACCGGAGCAAGCAGACGCTCCTGCAGGATCGAAACGTCCAGATCCCCGACCGGATCCTGTGGTCTGCGATCCTCCTGCCGGATCCTGCACAAAAACCAATGTCCCTTTAAATACATCGCAAAGCTCCCCCGCTCCTTCGGACGCATTTCCTCCTCATCGGTAAGCTCCGTCACATCAAAGCGCGCTTTCACCTCATGCAAAAAATTCTGGAAGGAATAACCATTTAAATCACGGATGACACGGTTATAATCCATGATCATCAGCTCATCATCCGGGAACAGCACCGAGAGGAAATAGTGAAATTCCTCCTCTCCGGTATTCTGCGGATATTTTTTCCGGTAACGCTCACAGACGCGCACTGCCGACGCTGCCCTGTGATGTCCGTCCGCGATATAAAGGGCGTCCATCTCCGCAAAGGCTGCCGATATTTGAGCGATCATATCATCATCACGGATCACGAACACACGGTGTCTGACGCCATCCTCCGCCACAAAATCGTATTCTGCCTCCTGCTCCTTTGCCTGTGCGGTCAATGCATGAAGCGCCTGATTCGCACGGTAGGCAAGAAAAATAGGACCTGTCTGCGCCCTGCACGCCTCCACATGACGAATACGGTCCTCCTCCTTCTCGGCTCTCGTATTCTCATGACGCTTGATCACCTGCTCATGATAATCATCCACCGAGGCACATGCCACGATCCCCGTCTGTGCGCGTCCCCCCATCGTCATCTCATATATATAGTAGCACGGCTTGTCCTCCTGCAGGAAGGTTCCGTTTCCAACTGCCTCCCAGAGAAGGTCGTGCGCCTTTTGATAAACCTGCGGGTCATACAGATCGACTGACAGGGGAAACTGCGTCTCCGCCCGGTCGATCCTCAAAAACGATTCGGGATGTCCCGCGACATATTCTGCTGCCTCTTTTCGGTTGTAAACATCATACGGGAGGGCAGCAATATGCTCTGCCTTCTCCCTCTGCGGTCTGATGCTCTTAAACGGTCTGATCTTTACCATTATCTGTACCTCATTTATTTGATCCTGCGTACCTTAAGCACGCCGGTAAGTCCTCCAAGCTTCATCAATACTTCCTCTGTCACTGCCGCGTCTACGTCAATGAGCGCGTAGGCGTAATCTCCTTTTGCCCGATTCGCCATTCCGTCGATATTCATCCCGGCATCACCCAGAATCGTCGTAAAACGGCTCAGCATACCGCTCTCATTTTTATGCAGGATTCCGATTCTTCCGGCCGTCATGCAGACTGCCATGTTGCAGTCGGGAAAATTCACGGAATGAATGATATTTCCGTTTTCCAGATAATCGCGAAGCTCGCGCACTGCCATCATCGCGCAATTATCCTCGGACTCCGCCGTAGACGCGCCAAGATGCGGCGTCACGATACAGCCCTTCGCCCCAACCGTTGTCGGATTCGGAAAATCAGAGACATAGCATTTGATCTTGTCTGCGGCAAGCGCCTGAACCATCGCCTCCTCATCCACCAGCCGGTCGCGGGCAAAATTTAAAACGATCGCCGTCGGCTTCATCAGCGCGATCGCTTCCGCATTGATCATTTTCTCTGTTGCCTCAAGCAACGGCACATGAATACTGATGTAATCGCAGGTACGGTAGATTTCTTCCAGATTACTGCTGTGTCTGACGCTTCTTGATAAGCTCCATGCCGCGCTGACTGAAATGTACGGATCATAACCGTATACCTCCATGCCCATATGCGTCGCGGCGTTCGCCACGAGCACGCCGATCGCGCCAAGACCGATGACGCCGAGCTTTTTCCCCGCAAGCTCCGTTCCGGCAAAATTTTTCTTCTGTGTCTCCGCCGTCTTTGCGATATTGGGATCATTTTTGTTCTCCAGACACCAGCCGATGCCGTCGATCACGCCTCTGGAGGCGTAAAGCATTCCGGCAAACACAAGCTCTTTGACCCCATTGGCGTTTGCACCCGGCGTGTTAAAAACAACGATTCCCTGTTTTGTACAGGCTTCCAGCGGAATATTATTGACGCCCGCGCCGGCTCTGGCGATCGCTGCCAGACGCTCCGAAAAAGCAGTCTCATGCATTGATGCGCTGCGGACAAGCACCGCGTCCGCATCCCTTAATTCCTCTGTTTTCTCATAATCTGCGGAAAACAAGGCAAGCCCCACATCCGCGATCGGATTTAAACAATTATAACGATACATGGCGATTCTCCTCCTCAAATTTTCTCATAAATACTACCAGCTTCTCCACGCCCTCCCTTGGCATGGCGTTATAAATAGACGCGCGCATTCCCCCGACGCTTCTGTGTCCCTTTAAATTCACAAAGCCCGCACAAGCCGCCTCTTTGATAAATTTTTCGTCCAGCTGCGCATTCCCCGTCACAAACGGCACGTTCATAAGCGAGCGGTCTTTTGCCTCAACTGTGCCGGAAAACATCGCGCTCTCATCAAGAAAATCATAAAGCAGCTTTGCCTTCTGCTCGTTTTGCTCCTTCATCACGGCAAGACCGCCCATTTTCTTTAACCACTGAAATACCTTGCCGCAGATATAAATACCGTAGCACGGCGGTGTATTATAAAGAGAGTCATTATCCGCATGGGTCTTATAGGTCAGCATCGTCGGCGTGCCGGGCAATACGTCCTCCGTGATCAGGTCCTCGCGGATGATCACGATCACTACGCCCGCCGGTCCGATATTTTTTTGCGCGCCGCCGTAAAGCACCCCGTAACGGCTCACGTCAACCGGCTCTGACAAAATACACGAGGACACATCCGCCACCAGCGTATGACCGTTCGTATGCGGCAGCTCCCAAAACTTCGTCCCGTAGATCGTATTGTTCTCGCAGATGTGTACATAATCAAGATCATCCGGTATCTCAAGCCTTGAGCAGTCCGGTATGTAGGAAAAATTCCGATCCTCCGAGGACGCAAGCTTTACCGCTTCTCCATAACGCTGCGCCTCCTGATAAGCCTTCTTCGCCCACTGCCCGGTGATGATGTAGCCGGCTTTTTTCCGCTTCATCAGGTTCATCGGAATCATCGCGAACTGCTGGGACGCGCCTCCCTGTAAAAACAGCACGCGGTAATTCGAGGGAATCTCCAAAAGCTCCCGCAAGGTTTCCTCCGCCCCCCGGATGATAGTGTCGTAAACCTTTGAGCGGTGGCTCATCTCCATCACCGACATCCCGCTGCCGCGATAATCTAACATCTCATCTGCCGCTTCCCGCAGCACCTCCTCCGGCAGTACTGCCGGACCTGCTGAAAAATTGTACACTCTGCCCATACCCTAACCCCTTTCTTTGTTCTGCTTTAAATCCTCTGCCGTAAACGCCGTGCTGATGTCCGCTCCCGGTGCGACCATCGGCCAGACCTTATCATCGCAGTCGACGATACAGTCAATGACAACAGGCATTTTCTCCTGTAACGCTTTTTGAAACGCCTCGCGGAACTCGGCGCAGGTGCTCACCCGATACCCCGTCGCGCCCATCGCCTCCGCCAGCTTTACGAAATCCACGCCATCATCTAAAACTGTCGCGGAATAACGCTTTTCATAAAATAAATCCTGCCACTGACGCACCATACCGAGCACATGGTTATTGACGATAACCTCGATCAGCGGAAGCTTTTGCCTGACTGCCGTGGCAATCTCATTCATATTCATGCGAAAACATCCGTCTCCTGCAATATTGACGACCTGTCTGCCCGGGTTTGCCGCCTGCGCGCCGATCGCCGCGCCAAGTCCATAGCCCATTGTTCCAAGCCCGCCGGAGGTCAAAAAGGTCCGCGGATTCCGATAGCGGTAATACTGCGCCGCCCACATCTGATGCTGACCAACCTCAGTAACAATGATCGCCTCACCGCCTGTCGCGCGATAAATCTCCTCCATCAAAAACGGACCGGTGAGCGCGCCCGCCTCATAGCTTGGCGGAAATTTGACCTTATTTTCCATCACCTGCGCAAGCCATTCCTGATGCTCCATCTGCGGAAGTTTTTTGTTCAGCCGTCCTAAAATCTCCTTAATATCCCCGATGACGCAGGCGTCCACCTGAATATTTTTATTGACCTCCACAGGATCGACGTCGAACTGGAGAATTTTTGCCTGATGCGCAAACTTCTTCGCATTGCCCGCCACCCGGTCGGAAAAGCGCGTGCCTACGGCGATCAGAAGATCGCAGCGGCTGACTCCCAGATTAGAGGTCTTTGTGCCGTGCATTCCAACCATTCCGGTGTAGCGCTCATCTGTTCCGTCAAACGCCCCCTTTCCCATCAGCGTATCGCAGACGGGAGCATCCAGCCTTTTGACAAACTCGGCAAGCTCCTCATTTGCCCCGGAAATGACAGCCCCGCCGCCCACAAGAATATAAGGCTTCTTTGCCGCCTGTATCATTTCGACAGCCGCCTTTAAATCCTCCTCCCGGATCGTCTCTGTCACACGCGTGATCGGCAGCGCTCTTTTAAAAGTATATTCCGTCTTTGCCGCCGTGATGTCTTTTGGAATATCGACAAGCACCGGACCCGGTCTCCCCTTTTGCGCGATCAAAAACGCGCGGCGGATCGTATCTGCCAGCTTCGTTATATCCTTTACAATAAAATTATGCTTCGTGATCGGCATTGTGATCCCTGCAATATCAATCTCCTGAAAGCTGTCTCTGCCGAGCAGCGGCACCGTCACATTGCAGGTGATCGCGACTACTGGCACAGAGTCCATATAAGCAGTGGCGATCCCTGTGACAAGGTTTGTCGCCCCCGGTCCGCTTGTCGCAAAGCAGACGCCGACTCTCCCCGTGCTTCTGGCATATCCGTCCGCGGCGTGCGACGCTCCCTGCTCATGCGAGGTCAAAACATGATGGATTTCCTCCCGATGCTTATAAAGCTCGTCGTAAACATTTAAAATCGCTCCGCCCGGATAGCCGAATACGGTATCTACCCCCTGTTCCTTCAGGCACTCGATCACAATCTGCGCCCCCGTCAACTGCATCCTGTCCACTCCGCCTTCCAACACATCCTTTTCTCTTATGCCCTGCACTTCTCTCACCTCCGCTGCTCTGTCTCTAATGCAAGCACGGCGCCGCGGTTTCCGGAGGTCACAAGAGACGCATATCTCTTTAAATATCCGCTCGTCACCTTCGGCTCTCTCGGCTTCCATGCCGCAGCCCTTTCTGCCAGCTCCTCATCCGAAACGGCAAGCGTCAGAGAAAGCTGCGGAATGTCAATACAAATCCGATCCCCCTCCTTTACAAGCGCGATCGGTCCGCCCACCGCCGCCTCCGGCGATACATGACCAATCGATGCGCCGCGGCTTGCGCCGGAAAACCGTCCGTCTGTGATCAGCGCCACGGAAGATCCCAGTCCCATGCCTGCGATTGCAGAGGTCGGATTTAACATCTCCCGCATTCCGGGACCGCCCTTTGGACCCTCGTAGCGGATGACGACAACGTCTCCCGCAACGATCTTGCCGCCCTTGATCGCAGCGACCGCATCCTCCTCACAGTCAAAGACACGCGCCGGTCCCTCATGCACCATCATCTCCTCGCAGACTGCCGAGCGCTTCACCACGCTTCCGTCAGGCGCAAGGTTGCCCTTTAATACGGCAAGCCCGCCTGTGACGCTGTACGGCTGCTTTGCCGGGCGGATCACCTCCGTATCCTTATTGACGGCGTCCTTGATATTTTCTCCGACAGTCTTTCCTGTCACGGTCATACAATCCTTATGTATCAGTCCAAGTCCGTCAAGCTCCTTCATTACCGCGTAAACGCCGCCCGCCTCATTGAGATCCTCCATATATGTCGGACCTGCCGGAGCCAGATGACAAAGATTCGGCGTTTTCTCACTGATCGGATTTGCAAATGCGATATCAAAATCAAAGCCGACCTCATGCGCGATCGCCGGAAGGTGAAGCATCGTATTCGTTGAACATCCAAGCGCCATATCAACTGTCAGCGCATTTAAGATCGCTTCCTTCGTCATGATGTCGCGCGGACAGAGATTCCTTCGATACATTTCCATGACCGCCATGCCGGCATGCTTCGCAAGCCTGATACGCTCCGAATAAACGGCGGGAATCGTACCGTTGCCGCCAAGCCCCATGCCAAGCGCCTCCGTCAGGCAGTTCATCGAATTTGCGGTGTACATTCCCGAACAGCTTCCGCAGGTCGGACACACCTTCTGCTCATATTCGTGCACCTCCTCCTCTGTCATCGTACCGGCCGCATATGCGCCGACCGCCTCAAACATCGAGGAGAGGCTTCGCTTCTGCCCCCGCACACGCCCCGCGAGCATCGGACCTCCCGACACAAATACAGTCGGCACATTGATCCGTGCCGCCGCCATCAAAAGCCCCGGCACATTTTTATCACAGTTCGGCACCATCACAAGCGCGTCAAACTGGTGCGCAAGCGCCATGCACTCGGTAGAATCGGCGATCAGATCTCTCGTGACAAGCGAGTACTTCATGCCGATATGTCCCATCGCGATGCCGTCGCAGACCGCGATCGCCGGAAATACGACAGGCACGCCGCCCGCCTCCGCAACACCGAGCTTTACGGCATCGACGATCTTATCGAGATTCATATGTCCCGGAACAATTTCATTATAGGAGCTTACAATGCCGACCATCGGCTTTTGCATTTCCTCCTCTGTAAATCCAAGCGCATGAAACAGGCTTCTGTGCGGCGCCTGCTGCATTCCCTTTTTTACCTGATCACTTTTCATCCTTTTCTTCCCTTCTTCCTTTTGTGAACGGCGTGCCCTGACACAGCCGTCTCTGTCTTTATACGACGTACTTTAGTACGCTTCTGACAAACAGTATATGCATACTATCATAGTTTATCTGAAGAAACATTGCAACTGTTACATATATTTTTCTTTTTCATAAGCTTTATAACTGCTTCTTATAGCACATCTCCCATGCTCCCTTTCCCACGCATACTCCTCTCTCAGGCAAACGCTCTTTAACCCGAAATACTCTGCCAGCTCGCGGTTTTTCCAGTCGGCTGCATCCGCTGTAATGTCGTCAAAATAAAGCAGATACGGCTTTACCCCAAACGGCTCCAGCACGACGTCTTCGCCCTGCGCCGTCCGCAAACGCTCATACCGCTCCTGCGCCTGCGCCGAGTACTGGGCAGCCTCTCCTGAGCGGATTGTCCCAAGCGCCTGATAGGAGGACATGCCCTCGCCGCACGCAAGCAAAATGCCGACAACAAGCACTGCCCCAGCGCAAGACCAGCCGCCCGGCAGCGCATATTCTCCTCCCTCTCCTATCCTGACAGCGCACCAGCCGCACACATAAAACATATTGATAAAAAACAGCAGCACAAACGAAAAATAAACCAGATTTGTGATCCGCAGATCTCCCGTCGTCCCCATCGCATAGATCGGCGGGCAGAGCATCGCGCAGCAAAAGCCTGCTGACGCCGCAAGAACGAACAGCGGATAGGGAAACGCAAAGCCTGTCTGCTGTACGATCCTCCTGCCTGCCCGAAAAACGAACGGCAGCAGAAGGACAAAGGACAAAATCACTGCAAGCCCCATCCACGCATCGATCATTTTTGTTCCCGTCTTTATCGCATACCAGATCGTCTCAATGACGCCCGGCGTATCTGTAAAATTACTCTGCCGGATCTTCGTTCCCGGCGAACTCACATTAAAGAAAAATCCAGCCAAAATACCAAGCAACGGCAGAACGCCGCGCAGCATGGCGCCACGTCTTTTTCCAAGCAACGCCGCCACAAAAAACACTGCTGCCACAAGAATCCCCATAAATGCTGTGATGTGATTTCCTCCGGCAAGCAAAATGCCGACAACAAGCGCCGCCGCCGTGCCGCTGATATTTTTTCTCCGTCCGCAATCCTTTTGGATCAGCAGCAGCAAACAGAAAAATACCTCAAGCAGTGAAAAAAACAGTACATAATTCATCGCTCCGTTAAACCAGTAGAGCCCCTGTACCACCGACGGCATCCACTGCACCATCACAAAGGACAGCATACAGCCATACGCCGTGCTCTCCAGCCGCCTGCATCCAAGCTGTCGGTGAAAAACCTGATGACAGAAAAAAAGATTTCCTCCATACAAAATGGCAAGCATGAAAAATCCCGTCAGCGCATAAAACTGTTCGCCAAAAACAGCAGGCTGCAGCGCGAGCACAAACGCGGAGACATAAAGCCCCTGCCAGTTTTCATAAAATTCCGCAGAGGTCTGCACCGCTTCTTTTATCACCTGCCAGATGGAATGCGTCTCATTCCACACCCGGTACGTCTCTGGCGCATACATGTAATCGTCTGCTGACGGATGATTGTAAAACGATAGCCATAGCAATGGCAGCGCCGACAGCACGGCAAGCACGATCACACACCACAAATAAATGTTTTCTTTTTTCTCCTTCAAAACTGTTCTCCTCTTGTATTTTCATAAAGAAACCCACACACAAAGTGTGTGCCTGTGACATAGGATTGTACAGCAATTTGCTACGAAAGCAAAAAATCTGCCCTGTATCACTACATGACAGATTCTTTCTGATTTCTTCCTATTCTGCTGCATCCTCCGGCTTCTCTACCTGTGCGACTGCAGCCTTCTGCATCGGAATACGGCAGTTCTTATTACTGCCAAACTCCACGATCACTGTGTCATCCGTAATATCAATGACAGTTCCGTAAAATCCGCTTGTCGTAAGCACGGTGTCTCCGACTGCAAGCGCCGCAAGCATCGCATTCTTCTGCTTTGCCTCCTTCTGCTGCGGACGGATCATAAAGAAATACATAAACGCAAATAAAATAACGATGGAAAAAATCATGCTCCCCATCCCGACAGCTCCGTTCGCCGCGGCTGTTCCTAACATTGCTAACATACTTGTTCCTCCTACATCTTACTGTTCCAATCGTGCGTCTTAAACAGACTAAAGAACATTGTACACAAAATCTTCTGTTTCGGCAAGCATTTTTCACCCGTTTTCTTTCTCGCGTCCAATCTGCCCCATTCCGTAAAGCTTTTCTGCCTTGTAGGAAGAAAAATTTCCAGCATCCAGCGCGTCCCGTATCTCCTCCATCATCGTATTGTAAAAATAGAGGTTATGCAGGACACAAAGCCGCATTCCAAGCATTTCCTTTGCCTTTAGGAGATGACGGATATACGCTCTGCTGTAACGGCGGCATGCAGGGCAGCCGCACCCCTCCTCGATGGGTCGCATATCCTTCTCGTACCTTCTGTTGAACAGATTGATCTTTCCCTGATTAGTATAGACATGTCCGTGCCGCCCGTTTCTTGACGGATAGACACAGTCAAAGAAATCCACGCCGCGCTCCACACCCTCTAAGATATTTGCCGGCGTGCCGACGCCCATCAGATAGGTCGGCTTATGCAGCGGAAGATACGGCACTGTCTCATCCAGAATATGATACATTTCCTCATGGGTTTCGCCCACGGCAAGCCCGCCCACGGCATAGCCGTCCAATTCCAGCTCTGAAATGCGCTTGGCATGGTCGATGCGGATATCCGCATAAATCGCCCCCTGATTGATGCCGAACAAAAGCTGCCTTGGATTGACAGTATCGGAAAGACTGTTCAATCGCGCCATCTCATCCTTGCACCGATTGAGCCAGCGCGTTGTGCGCGCGACCGAATCCTCCACATATTTGCGCTCCGCGAGCGCCGGAGGACACTCGTCGAACGCCATTGCGATCGTAGAGCCGAGGTTGGACTGGATCTGCATACTCTCCTCCGGCCCCATAAAAATCTTTTTTCCGTCGATATGAGACTGGAAATACACGCCCTCCTCCTTGATCCTCCTAAGCCCCGCCAAGGAAAAGACCTGAAACCCGCCGGAATCTGTTAAGATCGGGCGATTCCATGACATAAACCGATGCAAGCCTCCGACCTCCCGGATTAATCGATCTCCCGTGCGCACATGCAGATGATAGGTATTGGAAAGCTCTACCTGACATTTAATTTCCTCCAAATCCTCCGTCGATACCGCTCCCTTGATCGCCGCTACCGTGCCCACGTTCATAAATACAGGCGTCTGGATATCTCCGTGCACCGTGTGAAATACGCCGCGCTTTGCACGCCCTTCCTGCTTCAATAATTCGTACATCATTTTTCTTCTCTCTTTCTACCTTCCATTTGTCAAGTCATCCAGCAGCGCAAAATATCCCTCAAAGGTTTTGCCGCAGCAAGCCGGATTTTTTATCCTGATTCCGTCTGCGCAAAGCCCGATCAGAGAAAATGCCATCGCCACACGATGATCCTCATACGTCTCTACCGCACTGCCCTTGGGCACGCCGGACGCAATCACAACCCCATCCTCTTTTTCTCTGCACACAATTCCAAGCTTTCGCAGATTTTGTGTCATCGCATGGATGCGGTCGCACTCCTGCTCTCTGATATGCCTGATTCCTTCAATCCGCACCTCTCCCTCCGCAAAAGGAGCGATCGCCGCGAGCGTCAGCGCCTGATCGGAAAAATCATTCATATTGACCGCGATGCCGCGAAGCCGCCCATTTGCGGGACCGCTGACTGCAATGCCTTCCTTCTCCTCGGTCACCGTACAGCCCATCTGCTCCAAAACTGCAAGAAACCGGAAATCTCCCTGCCGATTGCCGCTGTAGATACGCTTTACCAGCGCCCTGCCTCCGGTGACTGCCGCCGCCGCATAAAAATAACAGGCAGCCGACATATCCGGCTCTATCTCATAGGAAGCCTTACGATAGGATGCTCCCTGTTCTACCTGATAATTTCTTCCGTCAAACGAAACTGTCACGCCAAACTCCCGCATCATATCTCTTGTGATACGGATATAGGAGCCGTCCGCCTTCTCCCCCAGCATACGGATGCTCAGTCCTTCAGGCAGCATCGGTGCGCTTAAAAGCAGCGCGCTTAAAAACTGTGTGCTCTTTCCAATATCAAGCGACAGTGACAGCGGCATTTGACCATCTGCCTTCGCCTGATACGCCCGCCCTGTGACCTTAACCGGAAGAAAACCCTCCCGCTCCAGATACGAGATGCCTGCCCCTGTCTCCTTTAAAAGCTCAAGCAAAGGCTTCATCGGACGGCGCTTCATCTGCTCCGACGCCTGTATCGTATATCTGCCATCAGAAAATGCGAGCATCGCCGTCAGAAAACGCGCCGCCGTTCCGGCGCTCCCAACGTCGATCTCTGTCTCCTTACACGGAATCCTCCCGCCGCAGCCGACAACCGTCACCCGCTTTTTTTCCTCATCTGCACTGATCCGGAACCCAAGCTGCCGCAGCGCCCCAAGAAAATGTCTCGTATCGTCGGAAAAAAGAACGCCGTGCAGCACAACCTCTCCTTCGGATAATGCCGCCAACAGCAGCGCACGGTTCGTGATGCTCTTGGAACCCGGCACCTCCACCGTCCAGTCGATGGGGCTGGTCACTTTTTTAACAAGGTACTCCTTTTCTTCCATGCGCCGTCTCACGCCCCCTTCCCGTTTTATCTTTGTCTGTATCAACAACGCTGTTACATGATATTAGCATATTTCAGTTGTCACGCAAAGTCAAATATTTTATACTGTTGAAAAATGATTTTACAGGAGGCAGCTTATGGTAGGTTCCAGCTTTGGAAAATTTTTTCAGATCACTACATGGGGAGAATCGCACGGGAGGGGCATCGGCGTTGTCGCAGACGGTGTGCCCGCCGGGCTTCCTCTGTGCGAAAAAGATATTCAGACCTATTTAGACCGCAGAAAACCGGGGCAGTCAAAGTACGCGACGCCGCGGAAGGAGGATGACTGCGTCGAGATTCTCTCCGGCGTCTTTGAGGGGAAAACGACCGGCACCCCCGTTTCTCTTGTTGTTTTTAATCATGATCAACGTTCTAAGGATTATGGCGACATCGCCTCCTTCTATCGTCCCGGTCATGCCGACTATACGTTTGACCAAAAATACGGCTTTCGCGATTATCGCGGCGGCGGACGCTCCTCCGGCAGAGAAACGATCGGGCGCGTTGCCGCCGGAGCGATCGCGGCAAAAATTCTGGCGCAGCTTGGCATTACCCTGACCACCTACACAAAATCAATCGGCCCTGTCTGCTGCCGGAGCTTTGACGCTGCAGAGATCACCAGAAATCCGCTTTTTATGCCGGACGCCTACGCGGCGGAAAATGCGCAGGCTTATCTTGACACATGTATGGCGGAGCTTAATTCCTCCGGCGGAGTCATTGAGTGTGTGATAAACGGAATGCCCGCAGGGATCGGCGATCCTGTTTTTGAAAAGCTGGACGCAAACCTTGCCAAAGCCATCTTATCCATCGGCGCCGTCAAGGGATTTGAGATCGGCGACGGCTTTGCTGCGGCGAGGGCGACCGGCAAAACAAACAACGACGGCTTTTGTCTGCGAAAGGACGGCAGTATCTGCAAGACGGACAATCACGCCGGCGGTATATTGGGCGGTATGTCAGACGGCAGCGACATCGTTTTTCGTGCGGCGATAAAGCCCACGCCGTCGATTGCCGCAGCGCAGCAGACCGTGACAAAATCCGGTGAAGAAATTTCCGTTCAGGTAAAGGGCAGACACGATCCTGTCATCGTACCGCGCGCTGTCGTAGTCGTGGAGGCGATGGCTGCCATCACGCTTACCGATGCGCTCTTTTCCAATATGTGTGCACGCATGGACGCCGTCTGTGGCTTCTATTGCAAAAAACAATAGAGCTAAAAACCGCTCCGGCAGACACGGTTGACAAATAGTTGGTAGCGTGCAACTGCCCTTTTGCAGTAAAATTGCGGCAGAAAGGATGTGATGAGATGTCATTAAACGAAAATATTAAGGCAAAAAGAACAGCGCTAAAGCTATCACAAGAATATGTCGCGGATCAATTAGGAATCAGCCGGCAGGCTGTCTCAAAATGGGAAACTGGGCAAAGCGAGCCGTCTGCGTCAAATCTCGCAGAGCTGGCAGCTTTATTCGAGATAACTGTCTCGGAGCTGGTCGACCCACAAAATATTGCCAAAAAGCCTGATACACAGGAAAATTGTTCCAAAGAAAAACAAAGAAATGCCAGAATGCATGTCGGACGTGTCGGCGGATATATTTTATTAAATGGCGGATGGGATGGGTACTCCTCCGGCTTATACAGTGATTCCCCCTATTATTGGCTGACGATCGCAGGGGCAGGTCTTGTCTTACTGCTGATCACTTCCATCGATATGAGCAAAAAACAAAAGCTTGAAAAATTACAGGCAGCGATTGGTGCGGTCTTGATTTTTTCCATATTCTTTTTGCCAAAACTTCTTCCGTTTGAGCAAACTGCACTTAACTATTTTCTTGCGGATCTCGTGAGTATTATTTGCCTTGTCCTACTAAACTTGAAATATTGGCGCTATCTATGGAAAAGCTCAACGAGCGGCACGCTCCGCTAGCCACACTTGAAAAAATGGAAGGTGTCGCAACCTTCCATTTTCAAACTCTCCTAAAACCAACGGAAAAGCCCTAACTTCTTTTCCTATGCTGATGCGTAAAGAGATGCTCCGGACAATATTCGTAATTCCCCTCACACTTGGAACAAAAACGAAACTCAAGCGTCGGGTCGTCAAGCTCTGTTCTTCCGCATACCGCGCACTTATGATGCGCGCCTCCTTCATACACAGGCTTCTGTCTCATCTGCGCCTTAAACTGCTGTCTGCGCTTCACCTCATGCGGCGTATAGCGCTTCATATCCCGCGTCGAGAGGAAAAAGATGATGAAGTTTAACAGAGACATCACAATCGCAATGCGGCTTGCCCAATTTCCCTCTAAAAACTGTGCCACTGTTAAAATACCGTAAATAACCGCCATCCACTTCATCTTGACAGGTATGATATACATCAAAAGAATCTGCATGTCGGGATAGGTCACGGCAAACGCAAGAAATATGGATAGATTAATATAGTTGGTGCTAAATCCATAGCCGATGAAAAGCATTGCATTCGATGTGCCTCCGCCAAGCAGATACATCACTCCATATAAAATAAACGCGCCGATCACGGTAAAAATCATCCCGCTGAAAATATAGACGTTGAAGCGGAAGACGCCCCACGTCCGCTCAAGCGCCGTTCCGAGCTGATAATATAAAAGCGCCATGATCAGCAGCGAAAACAAACTTCCGGTCGAAGGCATAAAGACCCATGTCACCAGACGCCACAGTTGTCCATGCAGGATATGGTACGGACTTAGCGTCAGCAGATCGATAAACCCCGGATTGATGCGGAAAAGCACATACCCCAAGGAATACGCTCCGATCAGCCACACCATAAGATTTGGGATGGCATAACGCCCCCATTTTCGTTCCAATTTATTTAACCAGTTCATAAAATACCGTTCTCACCTTTCCGAAAATAAATCATACTTTTTTCAGTATATCTTTCCACAATTTTTTTGTCAATCCACAGCACTTTTCTTCACAAAAAGTTTATATTTGTCTTAGCAATTTATGAATATTTTCCTATCATTTTCACATTGTCATTTGATATATCCTGTCGTATAATGTACAATGGTTTCTTTTTTGTCATATATTAAATAAGAAGTAATGTGCACTACTCAGATCGATAAAGCAAATATCGCACAAAAGGCATCATGGAGGAAATCTATGGAAAATGAGATGTTATATAAGCTTGGGATCGATATTGGCTCGACAACAGTCAAAATCGCAATCCTTGATGAGCAGGATACACTGCTTTTTGCTGATTACAAACGACACTTTGCAAATATTCAGGAGACACTCTCGGATCTCCTTTTGCTGGCTCATGAAAAGCTCGGAGACATCACGGCAGCTCCGGTCATTACCGGCTCCGGCGGCTTAACGCTCGCTGATCACCTGAACGTGCCATTTGTGCAGGAGGTGATCTCTGTTTCTACCGCTCTCTCGCACAATGCTCCGCAAACAGACGTTGCGATCGAGCTTGGCGGCGAGGACGCAAAGATCATCTACTTTGAGGGCGGCAATGTAGACCAGCGCATGAACGGCATCTGTGCCGGAGGCACCGGATCATTTATTGACCAGATGGCGTCTCTGCTTCAGACAGACGCCGCAGGTCTCAACGAATACGCAAAAAATTACAAGGCGATTTATCCGATCGCCGCACGCTGCGGTGTTTTCGCCAAGACAGATATTCAGCCTCTCATCAACGAGGGAGCGACGCGCGAAGATCTGTCCGCGTCGATCTTTCAGGCAGTGGTCAATCAGACGATCAGCGGTCTTGCCTGCGGCAGACCTATCCGCGGACACGTTGCATTCCTGGGCGGTCCTCTGCATTTTCTGTCAGAGCTTAAGGCGGCGTTTATCCGTACGCTTCATCTGGATGATGCGCATGCCATTACACCGGAAAATTCGCATCTGTTCGCCGCGATCGGCTCTGCCTTAAACTGCCGGAACGATCATCAGACGACGCTTTTGACCCTGATCGACCGGCTGCGCAGCGGCATTCAGATGGATTTTGAGGTTGCCCGCCTAAAGCCGCTCTTTTGCGATCAGGCAGACTACGAGGCGTTCCTCGCACGTCACAATGGGCACCATGTAAAAACCGCAGATTTATCCTCCTATCAGGGTGACTGCTATCTCGGCATCGACGCCGGCTCCACAACCACAAAAATTGCGCTCGTTGGCAGCGACGGCTCTCTTTTATATTCCTTTTACAGCAGCAATGACGGCAGCCCCCTTACGACTGCGATCCGCTCGCTAAAAGAAATCTATGCCCTGCTTCCCGAAGGCGCGCAAATTGTGCACTCCTGCTCCACAGGCTACGGGGAATCGCTGCTGAAAGCGGCATTTTTACTGGATGAGGGCGAGGTCGAAACCGTAGCCCACTACTATGCCGCCGCATTTTTTAATCCCGCGGTCGACTGCATTCTCGACATCGGCGGACAGGACATGAAATGCATTAAGATCAAAAATCAGACGGTTGACAGCGTGCAGCTTAACGAGGCGTGCTCCTCCGGCTGCGGCTCTTTTATTGAAACCTTTGCCAAGTCCTTAAACTACACCGTGCAGGACTTCTCTAAGGAAGCGCTGTTTGCAAAAAATCCGATCGATCTTGGCACACGCTGCACCGTATTTATGAATTCCAAGGTCAAACAGGCACAGAAGGAAGGGGCGGCAGTCTCCGACATCTCTGCGGGTCTTGCCTATTCCGTCATAAAAAATGCGCTTTATAAGGTCATCAAGCTTTCTGATCCGCATGAGCTTGGCGAGCACATCGTCGTACAGGGCGGAACCTTTTACAATGACGCAGTCCTCCGCAGCTTTGAAATAATTTCCGGCTGCGAGTGCATACGTCCCGACATCGCGGGGATCATGGGCGCCTTCGGCGCCGCCTTAATTGCCAGAGAGCGCCATGAGGAGGGCTTTCAGACCTCTATGCTTTCCATCGAGGAGATCAGCGCGCTTACATTTGATACGAAGCTGACGCGCTGCAAAATCTGTACCAACCACTGTCTGCTTACCGTCAACCGGTTTTCCGGAAACCGACAGTACATCACCGGAAACCGCTGTGAGCGCGGGCTCGGCAAACAGACGCATACGTCGGAGATCCCCAATCTCTACGAATACAAAAATAAGCGCCTGTTTGATTATCCGCCGCTCTCTGCCGAGGAGGCAGCGCGCGGCTCGGTCGGACTTCCGAGAGTCTTAAATATGTATGAAAATTACCCGTTTTGGGCAGTTTTCTTCCGAAAGCTGGGATTTCGGGTCGTACTCTCGCCGCACTCTACCCGAAAAATTTATGAGCTGGGTATCGACTCGATTCCAAGCGAATCCGAATGCTATCCGGCAAAGCTGACCCACGGACATATCGCATGGCTGATCCATCAAAATGTGGATTTTATTTTTTATCCGTGCATTCCGTATGAGCGCAACGAGTTTCCCGATTCCAACAATCACTATAACTGTCCGATCGTTACCTCGTACGCCGAAAATATAAAAAATAACGTAGACGAGATCACCTCGGGGCAGGTGCGGTTTTTAAATCCGTTTATGTCCTTTGCAAGCGAGGAGACGCTCTCCTCCCAGCTTATCAAAACCTTTTGCACCGCAGACTTTGGATTGACCGAGGAGCAGATTCGCGACGCGGTATCGGAGGGCTGGAAGGAGCTTGCCGTCTTACGCATGGAGCTCTCGAAAAAGGGTGAGGAGACGTTAGCATGGATGACGGCAAATAAAAAACACGGCATTGTACTTGCCGGACGTCCTTATCACGTTGATCCCGAGATCAACCACGGCATCCCGGAGCTTATCACCTCCTACGGTCTTGCCGTGCTCACGGAAGATTCCATCTCCCACCTTAAAAAGGTAGAGCGTCCGCTCATTGTGATGGATCAATGGATGTACCACTCCAGACTGTACGCTGCTGCAAGCTATGTAACGACGCGTGACGACTTGGATATGATCCAGCTTAATTCATTTGGCTGCGGTCTGGATGCCGTGACGACAGACGCCGTCAACGATATTTTGGCAAAATCGGGAAAGCTTTATACCTGCTTAAAAATCGACGAGGTCAATAATTTGGGCGCTGCCCGCATCCGCATCCGTTCTCTGCTCTCAGCGATCCGTGTCCGAGAGAAAAACAGGACGAAACGGGAGGTTCACTCCTCGGATTACCATCGTGTTGTCTTTACCGAGGAAATGCGCAAAAATTATACGATACTCTGCCCGCAGATGTCTCCCATCCACTTTGAGCTTCTGGAGCCTGCGTTCCGCGCTGCCGGCTATAACTTTGTCATTTCGGACATTCCAAGCCGCACAAGCGTTGACGTTGGTCTTAAATATGTCAATAATGACGCGTGCTATCCGTCCCTGATCGTCATCGGTCAGCTCATGGCTGCGATCACATCAGGAAACTATGATATGACAAGAACCGCGGTCATTATCTCACAGACGGGGGGCGGCTGCCGTGCCAGCAATTATATCGGCTTTATCCGCCGTGCGTTGGAAAAAGCGGGCTATCCACAGGTTCCCGTGATTTCTTTAAACCTAAGCGGTCTGGAATCAAACCCCGGCTTTAAGCTGACGCTCCCGCTGCTCCAGCACGGACTCTACGCATTGATCTTCGGCGATATTTTTCTGCGCTGCGTCTACCGCACCAGACCGTACGAGGCAGTTCCCGGAAGTACCAATGCGCTTCACGAAAAATGGAAACAGGAGGTCATTGCTTTTGTCAGCCAGAAAAAAGCGCTCTCCCACCGCAGATTTCTTAAAATGTGCCGTGCGATCATCCGCGACTTTGATCAGCTGGAACGCTTGGATATAAAGAAGCCGCGCGTTGGGATTGTCGGAGAAATTTTAGTGAAATTCCATCCGTCCGCAAACAATCATCTGGTCGATTTATTGGAGGAGGAAGGCGCAGAGGCCGTAGTTCCCGATCTGACTGACTTTTTGCTCTACTGCTTCTATAATACAGGCTTTAAGGCAGATCATCTCGGCATGAGCCAGAAGTCAAAACGGATCGGACGTCTTGGAATCCGCTTCTTTGAATGGCTGCGGAGCGCTGCCCGCGACGAGTTTACAAAAAGCCGTCACTTTGACGCGCCCGCGCGTATCGACGAGCTGGCAGCCTATGCCAAGGACATTGTTTCGGAGGGAAATCAGACCGGCGAGGGATGGTTTTTAACCGGAGAAATGCTCGAGCTGATCCATAACGGCACGCCAAACATCGTCTGCGCGCAGCCGTTTGCCTGTCTGCCCAACCATGTCGTCGGAAAAGGCGTCATCAAGGAGCTGCGCCATCGTTATCCGCAGTCGAATATTGTTGCCATCGACTATGATCCGGGCGCAAGTGAAGTCAATCAGCTCAACCGCATAAAGCTGATGCTTTCCACGGCAAAGAAAAATTTAAGATAGGCAAACAGTGAGCGACACGCTTCCCTAGCCGCTCTTATGGAACAAAAGTGTGCTTCGCACACTCCCGCGCCCCAATAAACTGCAAAGGAAGCACACTTTTGCCGCGCCGAGCATGATTGCGAAGCAAT
>URJS01000019.1 GCA_900548205.1 uncultured Roseburia sp.
AGAGGGGCAGATCGTCATTGCCTTTGACGAGTATGATGTCGCACCGGGATATATGGGAACGGTGGAGTTCGTGATTCCGGATGAGGTGACAGCGGATATCCGCAAATAAGAGAGTCCATAAGGGAAAGGAGCAGCAGACTGCTGGAAGAAACAGATGATGATCAGGCATGCGACGATGGAGGACCTGACCTCCATTACAGAACTGGAGACGCTGTGCTTTCCGCCGGAGGAGGCGGCAGGATACGGGGCATTTCAGGAGAGGTTAACACAATTTTCAGAATGCTTCTGGCTTTTGCTGGAGGAGAACAGACTGATTGCGATGATAAACGGGATGGCAACAGACATCCCGCAGCTGTCGGACGTGATGTATGAGGATGCCTCGATGCACCAAAAGGATGGCGCATGGCAGATGATCTTTGGGGTGGAGACGCATCCCGATCATCAGCGTCAGGGCTGTGCAAGCATGCTGTTAGGGAGAGTCATCTGTGATGCCAGGATTGCCGGCCGCAAGGGGCTGGTGCTCACCTGCAAGGAAGCGCTGCTTCCGTTTTATGCGGAATTTGGATTTAAAAATGAGGGAATATCGGAATCTGTGCATGGAGGAGCCGTCTGGTATGAGATGAGATTAACCTTTTGAGGATGCGGCAGTTGTACGAAGAAAAATGTTCGTGCAACTGCCTTTTTGCTTTATGGGCAACGCACGAGCATGAGAGGAAGGATTGCTTGGCAATCATGTGTGGCGCGGCAAAAGTGTGCTTCATTCATAGTTTATTACAACGCGAGAGTGTGCGAAGCACACCTTTGTTGACATAAGAGCGGCTCGCGAAGCGTGTCGCTCGTTGTTGTTATTGAGAAAATCTCTCTTTTGCAGGACTTGATTGTTTGAAAAGGTTATGCTAATATGCTTAATAGTTAGTTATAACTAACAATGAAAGGAGATTCGTATGGATAAAATTTATGTTGTTTATTGGTCGCAATCAGGAAATACACAGGCGATGGCAGAGGCTGTCGGAAAAGGAATTGCAGAGGGCGGAAAGGAGCCTGTTGTTCTTCGGGTAGAGGATGCGCCGATGGAAGAATTAAAGAAAGCGAATGGCTTTGCACTTGGATGTCCGGCGATGGGAGCAGAGGTGTTGGAAGAATCGGAAATGGAACCGTTTGTCGGCGAGGTGGAAGGATTTGCGGCAGGAAAAACACTGGGACTGTTCGGCTCCTATGGCTGGGGCGGCGGTCAATGGATGGATGACTGGGTAGATAGAATGAACAGAAACGGTGCAACGGTTCTAAATGGCGAGGGCGTAATCTGTCAGGAAGCGCCGGATGACGGGGCGCTTTTGGAATGTGAGAAGCTTGGCAGAGCGCTTGCGGATCTGTAAGGCGTAAAATACAGGGAAATCGGGAGACGTGCCATGGTTACAAACGGATTGGAAGCAGAATTGATACGTCATTGTGCACCGACACTGGCGGGGTTAAAAAGTGCAGGTCTTTTTCGTTATTTTTATCAGGAGAAAGAATCTGTAATAAGGGAAGTAGAACTGGTAAATAAGATGCTAAATGACCGTGACGTATATATTGAGGTGCTGGCATGGCAGACGCAGGCTGTATTGATCTACGCGTACCGCAAGAGGCAGCTCCAAAAGGAGCTTAACACAGAGGGGGTGAGATATTTACTTCAGGAATACGGCTATCATGGATCCGGGGTTGCAGACTGTATCATGCATTTAAAAGAGCGTCTGGATGAATATGTTTGTTTTCCCCACGAAATAGGTGTATTTCTCGGATACCCACTGGAGGATGTCATGGGATTTATTCAAAACAGAGGAAAAAACTGCGAGTGCTGCGGTATATGGAAGGTGTATTGCGACGCCTCTGAAAAACAAAAAACATTTTGTAAATTAAGAAAGTGCACACAGGTTTATGCGAAGCTGTTTTCGGAAGGAAGAAGCCTGCTTCAGATGACTGTATGTGTCTAAAGAAAAAAGGAGTTCCCGCTGCCACGGACAGGAGGGGATTCCTTTTTGACATAAGAGCGGCTCGCGAAGCGTGTCGATCGTTGTTAGAGTTGTACGGACCGTGCATGCTCTGTTTTTTTCAAAAAAATACTTGACAGCAAATAAGTGGTTAGTATAGACTAACTATAAAAGAGCAGAGACAACAAAAAGGAGGAAGCAGTTTGGAAGAACGAAGCAGACCGGATGCCGGTACGATAAATTTTGGCAGAGCGGAAATCAAAAAGCAAAGAATATTGGAAAAGCTGCGCGAACACGGCTGCAGAATCACAAAGCAAAGAGAGATACTTCTTGACGTGATCTTAGAGGAGGAGTGTGCAAGCTGTAAGGAAATTTATTATAAGGTCTCGGTAAAAGATTGCCGCATTGGTGCGGCAACCGTATATCGCATGGTTAATCTGTTGGAGGATATTGGTGCGATCAGCAGAAAAAATATGTATAAAATCTCTTGGTAGCTTTTGCATGAAGGGGGGATAATTGAGAAAAAATATCAACAAAAGGAAAATGATGGAAATGGTTTTTTGGGAGGCTTATAATAAAGAGCAAAGGAGGATGCTTGTATGAAGAAACACATATTCTGGGCGTGGGCAGCCTTGGCTTGCATGGTTTTGGCAATTTATACAGGTTACAAGCGCAAATAGGAAAAAAGACGCGGAGGTACAAAGGATGAACATTTTAAGGAAAGTAGATGAAAAGAAAGTCGGCATTTTTGCGGCGGGGGTGTTATTTGGAACTGTAGGAGTGAAGCTGCTGTCGGGCAGGGATGCAAAGAAGGTATATACGAAATGTACGGCGGCTGTTCTTCGGGGCAAGGAGTGTGTGATGAAAACCGTCACAGCGATTCAGGAGAACGCGGAGGATATTTATGCCGAAGCACAGCAGATAAACGAAGAACGTGCAGATCATGAAGCATTTGCAGAGGAAAGTCAAAACGGACCGGAAGCAGATTCAGAGGCAGAAGCATAGATGGTAAGTGAAAGCACCTGTGGGGAACTGCAGGTGTTTTCGCTTGGGAAAAAATTTGGAAGGGTGTGGAAAGAATGAAATTTCAAATTTTGTATGAGATAAAGGGGCGGCTTCGGATCCATATTGTGCAGAACCGTATGACTGACAGACAAGCGGATATTTTACAGTATTATCTGGAAGGCTGCGAAATGGTTCTTGCGGCAAAGGTATATGAGCGGACGCAGGATGCGGCGATTTCCTTTTCGGGAGAGAGGGATGCAATGCTTGCCGTGCTTCAAAAATTTTCCTATGAGCATGTAAAGATGCCGGATGCCGTGTCGGAGCTATCGGGGAGAAGGGCAAACAGGGAATATTTGGATAAGCTGGCAGGAAAGGTGCTGCTGCGGTTTGGAAGCAGGTTATTGCTCCCCTATCCGGTTGGCTGTGCCATAGCGGCAGTGAAATCACTAAAATATATCTGGAAGGGTATCCGTTCTGTATGCGGAGGTAAAATAGAGGTGGCTCTTTTGGACGGCGTTGCCATCGGTGTGTCCATATTCCGGGGAGATTTCAATACGGCAGGCTCTGTGATGTTCCTGCTTGACGTGGGAGAAACCTTAGAGGAGTGGACACATAAGAAGTCGGTGGATGATTTGGCAAGAAGCATGTCCTTAAATATCAGTAAGGTGTGGCTTCTGGTGGGAGAGAAAGAGATTCTCACAGATTGCGGCACGGTGCGCGCAGGAGACAGGATTGTTGTACATATGGGAAACGTGATTCCGTTTGACGGCGTTGTCTTAAGCGGCGAGGGGATGGTGAATCAGTCGTCCTTAACCGGAGAATCGCTACCGGTAGAGAAGAAGGAGGGCGGATATGTATATGCCGGAACGGCAGTCGAGGAGGGAGAGCTGACCATCCTAGTGAAGGAAGCCTCTGGTGCAACCAGATATGAAAAGATCGTCACCATGATAGAGGAAACAGAGAAGCTAAAGTCCGGCGTGGAAAGCAGAGCGGAGCGCATGGCAGACCGTCTCGTGCCCTATACGCTGCTTGGAACGGGACTTGTCTATTTGCTGACGCGAAATACGGTAAAGGCATTGTCTGTGCTTATGGTAGATTTTTCCTGCGCATTAAAGCTTGCCATGCCGACAACGGTGCTTTCGGCGATCCGGGAGGCAAACAGACGCCGTGTCACGGTAAAGGGCGGTAAATTTTTAGAGAGAATGGCGGAGGCGGACACGATCATCCTCGATAAAACAGGTACTTTGACAAAAGCGCAGCCTGTGGTGGCGAACGTTATTTCCTTTAACGGAGAAAAGCCGGAGGAGCTGCTGCGTCTTGCCGCCTGTCTGGAAGAACATTTCCCGCATTCCATGGCAAAGGCTGTCGTAAATGCCGCGAAAGAAAAGGGGCTTGTCCATGAGGAAAGGCATTCAAAGGTGGAATATATTGTGGCACACGGAATTTCATCCAGAGTAGATGGCAAGAAAGTGATCATCGGAAGCTATCATTTTGTGTTTGAGGATGAAAAATGCCGGATTCCTGAACAGATGCAGGAGAAATTCAACGGGCTTCCGGCAGAATGTTCCCAGCTTTATCTTGCGGTGGACGGCGTGCTTGCGGCGGTTATTCTGATTGAAGATCCCGTCAGGGAGGAGGCTGCTGCTGTTATTGAAATGCTGCGGGAGTGCGGTTTTACCAAAATTGTGATGATGACCGGAGACAGTGAGCGCACGGCGGCATCCGTCGCGGGAAAGCTTGGGGTGGACGAGTATTATGCAGAGGTTTTGCCGGAGGATAAGGCGCTGTTTGTTGAGAAGGAGCGCGCCGGCGGACGAAAGGTGGTCATGACAGGAGACGGAGTCAATGATTCTCCGGCGCTTTCTGCGGCAGATGTTGGGATCGCGATCAGCGACGGCGCGCAGATTGCCAGAGAGATTGCGGATATTACGATAGAGGCGGACAATTTGTATGAATTGGTTTCTTTGAAAAAGCTCAGCAAAAATATGGTGGGAAGAATCCAAAGGAATTATGCGTGCATTGTCGGCATCAATGCGGCGCTGATACTGCTCGGAGTTACCGGGCGGATACAGCCGGCCGTCTCGGCGTTGCTGCACAACACATCCACGCTTGCGATCAGCATGAGTGGAATGAGCGGCTGGAAAAATATTTCATAGCCAGACAAAGAAATAGTACTTGACAACATTACGAGAGTTAGCGTGAACTAACGCCCGTAATGCATTAGTCAGAACTAACGAATGAGTAGGACAGGGAGGATGGAAGATGAAGAAAATACGGAACGGTGTATGTGTGGGACTTGGCTTTCTGTTTTTTGGTTTAGGTGCAACAGGCGCTGTGATGCCGGTACTTCCGGCGACTCCATTTTTGCTGGCGGCAGCGTTTTTCTTTGCAAGGGGATCGACTCGTTTTCATCAGTGGTTTGTTGGTACAAACCTTTACAGACGCTATATCGAGCAGGCGGTGAAGCACAAGGCAATGGATCAGGCGGCAAAGCGGAATATGCTCGTAACGCTTGGGATTGTTTTTGTCATTGGCTTTCTTTTTTCTCCGGGATTTGCCAAAATCATCATTCTTGTGGTGGCGGCAGGTCATTTCTATTATTTCCTGTTCCGTGTCAAGACGGTGGCGCACACGCAGCAGATGCAGAGGGAACCGGAACAAAAAGAGCAGGCTGCCATGCAGTGCAGGGAAATAGCAAAGACAGAGGGATGCGAGTGAGTGCAGGAAGAATACGGATGGATGAAAAGAAGATCGAGAGAAAACGGGAAAAAGAGAAGCAGACGATGGCGGCGATGATGGAAATTTATTGTCACGGCGTTCATAAGCAGCCGCGGCACAGGCTGTGCGGGGAATGCAGGGAGCTGCTTGCCTATGCCGCGCTGCGGACAGACCGGTGTCCGTTTATGGCGACAAAAACCTTTTGCAGTGCGTGCACAGTGCACTGTTATACAAGGGAGAAGCAGGAGAAAATCCGTGCGGTCATGCGCTATGCAGGTCCCAGAATGCTTTTTGTCCATCCGGGGCAGGCGCTGCGTCATGTGTGGGCCACACTGCGGTCAAAAGCGGCAGCAGGAGAGAACCCATAGGGAAAAGGTTACAGGTGAGGAGTTAATATGTTTCATAAGCGTTTATTGAGAGAATTTTCCGACAACCGGAAATATGTGATTGGAATGGTGGCGGCACAGTGGGTGTCACTGCTTGCAAACGTGCTGCTGGTGTTTGTGCTTGTGAAGCTGATAGAAGCGATCGCATCGGGGAATGCACAGGGAAGGCTGTGGTATCTTGCGGGAGCATTTGCCGTGTCATTTCTGACGAGGGCTGCTGCGTCTGCCGCAGGCAGCAGATGGTCTTATCTTGCGTCAGCCAATGTAAAGCGCGGGCTGCGGTCGCTGGTGTATGAGAAGCTGATGCGTCTTGGGACGTCTTACCGTAAAACGATCGCGACCTCTGAGGCAGTACAGATCAGTACCGAGGGTGTTGAGCAGTTGGAAATCTATTTCGGCAAATATGTGCCGCAGTTTTTTTACAGTATGTTAGCGCCGCTGACGCTGTTTGTGATCGTGGGGACGATGAGCCTTAAGGTGGCGGCAGCGCTGCTTTTGTGCGTGCCGCTGATTCCGGTCTCGATCATCGCGGTGCAGAAATTTGCAAAGCGTCTGCTTGCAAAATACTGGGGCAGCTATACGGAGCTTGGCGATTCGTTTCTGGAGAATCTACAGGGACTTACGACCTTGAAAATTTATCAGGCAGATGAACGGTATGCGCGCAGGATGGATGAGGAGGCGGAGCGGTTTCGCCAGGTGACGATGCGCGTGCTGATCATGCAGCTCAATTCCATCAGCGTCATGGATCTTGTGGCGTACGGCGGCGCTGCCTGCGGGATCATTCTTGGCATTCTGGAATTGCGTGCGGGAAATATCTCTTTTGCGGAATGTTTTTTTATCACGATGATTTCGGCAGAATTTTTCCTGCCGCTACGTCTTTTGGGTTCTTTTTTCCATATTGCGATGAACGGAAATGCGGCGGCGGACAAAATTTTTGGACTGCTGGATGAGCCGGAACCTGTCCATGGTACGGTGACAGAGGTAGAGGGGAGCGATATTGCGTTTTGCGGCGTGGGCTTTGGCTACGATGAAAATGAGCCGGTATTTTCCGATGTGTCGTTTGCGATACCGCAAGGAAGCTTTGCCGCGCTGGTAGGAGCTTCCGGCTGCGGGAAAAGTACGATAGCGTCTCTTTTGCTGGGAAGCAGCCGCGGTTATACGGGAAGTATTACGATTGGCGGGGTGGAGCTTTCGGAGATTGCGCCGAAAACACTTTACCGGAAGATTACCCGCGTCTCATATGAGAGCTACCTGTTTGCGGGTACAGTCATGGAAAATCTTAAGCTGGGAAAGGCGGACGCCGGGATTTCGGAGATGGAGGAGGTTTTGCGCAGGGTGGAGCTTTACGATACCTTAATGGAAAAAGGCGGACTGCATATGAAACTCTCCGAAAAAGCGTCGAATCTGTCGGGCGGGCAGAGACAGCGGCTGGCGCTGGCACGCGCGCTGCTGCATGACAGTGACATTTACATTTTTGACGAGGCGACCTCGAACATTGATGTGGAAAGTGAAAATAAAATCATGGAGGTTGTGACAGAACTGGCGCATAAAAAGACGGTTCTTCTGATCTCCCACCGTCTGGCGAATGTCACAGGGGCAGATGCCGTTTTTGTGTTAAAGGCAAAGCAGGGATTGGCTGAAAGCGGTACACATACTTCTCTTATGGAAGCAGACGGTGCATATGCGTCGCTTTACCTGGCGCAGCAGGAATTAGAGCAGTTTGCAGGAAATGCATGGGAACGGAGGAACAGTTGAAATGAATAAAGAGAACAGAAAAACAGGGATAGGCGGGCAGAGAAACGGCGTGCAGGTCATGGCAGGACTGATCGGAATGATAAAGCCGCTGCTTCCGGTCATGCTTCTTGCAGTTGTTATGGGCTGCGTGGGAAATCTGACGGCGACGTTTCTTACAGTGCTTGGCGGCTATGGACTTCTTGCGGCAGCCGGACTGTGGGAGGGAAATCTGACTGTGATTTTTGGCGGAATGATTTTGTGCGCCCTGCTGCGCGGTATTTTGCGCTACGCGGAGCAGGCGAGTAACCATTATATTGCGTTTAAGCTTTTGGCGCGCATCAGGCATCAGGTATTTGCCGCACTGCGGCGGCTGGCGCCGGCAAAGCTGGACGGAAGCGGCAAGGGGAATCTGATCTCGGTTATCACAAGCGATATTGAGCTTTTGGAGGTTTTCTATGCGCACACCATCTCGCCGATTGCGATTGCGGCAGTCACCTCTGTGATCATGGCAGGCTTTATCGGCGCGTTTCACCCGCTTGCGGGAGCGCTTGCCGCGTTTTTTTATCTTCTGGTCGGTTTTGTGATTCCGGTGATGAACGGAAGACGGGGCAGCAGTGCCGGACAAGAGTACCGGAATTCTTTTGGCGAACTTAATACCTGCGTGCTTGACAACCTCTACGGATTGGCAGAGACGATCCAGTATGGGAAACAGGCGGTGCGCAGGAAGCAGATGGAACATGGCACAGAGCATCTGGAGGAAATCAACCGTCAGTTGAAACAGAAGGAAAACACGCAGCGCATCGCAACGGACGGGGTGATCCTGGCGGCGGGAGTACTGATGGCGGCGCTTGCTGTAACGCTTGTTGGGGCAGGGGAGATGACGCCGCAGGAGGCAGTGATCACAGTGATCGCAATGATGAGCTCGTTTGGACCGACGGCGGCGCTGTCTGCTCTTTCTAATAACCTGAATCATACGCTGGCGAGCGGAAACCGCGTACTTGCGATTTTAGAGGAAGAACCGGAGGTATACGACGTGACGGACGGCAGTGACTGCTGCGGGAGCGAGATCCGCTGCGAGGAGGTTTCTTATGCCTATCCGGATGCCCCGGAAGGAAATAAAGAGGTGCTGAACGGATTTTCTGCTTTATTTGTGCCAAACAAAATCCATGGAATTTTAGGAAAGAGCGGCTGCGGAAAATCGACACTGCTAAAGCTTTTGATGCGTTTTTACGAGACGGACACTGGCAGTATCTACTATGGAGAGAACAATATCCGCAGAGTCAATACAAAAGCGCTCCGCAGCCACATTTCCTATGTGACACAGGAAACATTTTTATTTCATGATACGATCGCAAATAATCTGAGAGTGGCAAAGGCGGACGCGACGCAGGAGGAGCTTGTCGCGGCGGCAAGGAAGGCATCCGTCCATGATTTTATCATGACGCTGCCAAAGGGATATGAGACGAAGCTCTCGGAGCTTGGAGAATCGTTTTCCGGCGGAGAACGTCAGCGTATCGGGATTGCCCGCGCCTTTTTGCACGAGGCGGATATTTTGCTTTTCGACGAGCCGACAAGTAATCTTGACAGCTTAAACGAGGCGGTTATCCTAAAAAGCCTTGCGCAGGAAAAGGAGGATAAGACGATTCTTCTCGTATCGCACCGTAAATCTACGATGGGAATTGCGCAGGACATTATCGCAATGTAAAAATCTGTATGGAAATTCTGTCATGTTTTCAAAGAAATACACGCAAAGCACTTGAAATTCCTCATAAATCCGATATAATGTCACATAGATGGTTAAAAAATTAACGATTTAGAAAAGAGCGAGGTAAAACACGATGTATGCTGATGAAAATGTGATCCGAATCAAACATGATGTGCTTTATGAGGTAGCAAAGCTTGCATTTGCAGGCGAGCTGGAGGAAAAGAGAGATAACATCGCAATGAGCCTGATCCCGGGCCCAACACCGCAGTTTCGCTGTTGTATTTATAAAGAGAGAGAGATTATTAGACAGAGAGTGCGTCTTGCCGAGGGAAAGGCGCCGGGGCTGATCGATGACGGAAATGTCATTCAGGTCATCAGCTCTGCCTGTGAGGACTGTCCGATTTCCAGCTATTCAGTAACGGAAAACTGCCAGAACTGTGCGGGCAAGGCGTGTATCAACGCTTGTAAGTTCGGCGCGATCGAGGCGGGGAGACACCGTTCTCACATCGATGCGTCAAAATGCAAGGAGTGCGGCAAATGTGCGCAGGCATGTCCTTATAATGCGATCGCTCATTTAAAGAGACCCTGCAAATTCAGCTGTCCGGTCAATGCGATCACCTACGATGAGCATGGCATTTCCGTGATCGATAAGGACAAATGCATTCGCTGCGGCAAGTGCGTACATAGCTGTCCGTTCGGCGCGATCGGCTCTAAGACCTCGATCGTACAGGTGATCGAGGCGATTAAGTCAGGCAAGCATGTATATGCGATGACTGCTCCTGCAACAGAGGGACAGTTTGGCGATGATATTACGATGGAGAGCTGGAGAAAGGCGATGCTTGAGGTCGGCTTTACTGATTTTTACGATGTATCGCTGGGCGGCGATATGACAGCCGCTTATGAGGCAGAGGAGTGGGCAGAGGCATATAAGGACGGCAAGAATAAGGTGACCTCCTGCTGTCCGGGCTTTGTGAATCTTGTCCGCCTTCATTATCCGGAGCTGGCAGAGTGCGTATCGACAACGGTATCACCGATGTGCGGCGTATCGCGTCTGATCAAGGCGAAGGATCCCGAGGCGGTAACGGTATTTATCGGACCATGTCTGGCAAAGAAGTCTGAGGTTGCCGATCAAAAGATTCCGGGCAATGCAGACTATGCGCTCACCTACAGTGAGATTCGCGCGATTATGAAGGCAAAGAGCGTTGTGCTGCAGCCGTGCAGCAACAATGAGCAGATCGGTTCCATTTTCGGCAAACGATTTGCAAATTCCGGCGGTGTAACCTCAGCAGTGCTTCAGAGCTTAAAGGAATCTGAGGAGAATATCGACGCAAAGGTATGTGTGGCAAACGGAGCGGCAGAGTGCAAGAAGGCGCTGCTTTTGTTAAAGGCAGGAAGACTGCCGGAGGACTTTATCGAAGGTATGGCGTGCGAGGGCGGCTGTGTCGGCGGACCGAGCGCATACAACGATCAGTTCTCATCAAAGAAGAATCGTGAGACGCTTCTGGCGCAGGTAGACGGACGCGGCATCCACGAGAATCTGAGCAATTATGATATGAGCAGTATGTCGATGCATCGTGAATAAGAGTTTGAGATGACAGACAAAGGGGAAACCTCGCAGCAGAGGTTTCCCCTTTCTTTTTATGGGATCATCTGCTAAAATCATATCCAAGGACGGAGGAATCCAAAGGAGAGGGAGGAACGTTTGCTATGGCAAATATGGTAGATTATCTGGAGTGGAGAGGAGACCTCTCTTTTCGTACAGCGGGCTTTAATGAGGTAGATAATCTTTTGCTGGCGCAGCTGGCATATGTTGAGCTTGACGGAATCGTGCCGGGGGAGGACAGTACGCTTGATATTACACTTGGGGAGGCATCAGAGCGATTCTGGAGCTGCCATGAGGAGGAGGATATTTTAGCGCGTGTCTCCATGACGAAGTGGGCGCCGATTTTGATGCGGAGGATGGCGGAGACGAAGCGGTTTTGTGAGGTCAGATTATCAAAATATGTCAACGACATCAGCGATGAGGAGCAGTCACAGTTTTCCGTGGTCTGCGCCGCGCTGCCGGACGACAGCATTTATGTGGCGTTCAGCGGAACGGATGATACGATCGTTGGCTGGCGCGAGAATTTTAATATGGGCTATCTGGCGGAGACGCCGGGGCAGCTTAAGGCGGTCCGTTATCTGAATCGTCTGGATGCACCGTCAGGGCAGAAGCTGCGCATCGGCGGTCACTCCAAGGGCGGTAATTTATCGGTATATGCGGCAGTTAAGTGTCTGCCGCAGCTGAAAGGGCGCATTCTGGCAGTTTACAGTAATGACGGGCCGGGCTTTAACAGGGAAATGATAGAGAGCGAAGCATACCAGCAGATGCTTCCGAAGATCAAGACGATCCTGCCGGAATCCTCGATCATTGGGATGCTCCTTGAGCATCAGGAGGATTACGAGGTGGTGGAAAGCTCGCAGAGCGGCATCCAGCAGCATGACGCCATGTCGTGGGAGGTGCTTGGTCCGTCGTTTGTCTATGTGGAGCATGTCGCAACCAAAAGTATTTTGTTGGATGAGACGATGAAAGCGTGGCTGTATCAGCTAAATCAGGAGGAGCGCAGGGAAATCGTTGACACCGTTTTTTTTATGCTGGAGGAAGCTAAGATACGCACCGTGGATGATTTTTACCGCAGTCCGTGGAAAAAGGTACAGGAGCTGCTGCGGGCAAAAAGCCGTCTGCCGGAAGAAACGCAGAAGCTGTTTTCCAGGGCGGTAAAGCTGCTTTGGACGGAGGGGAATAAGACGGTGAAGAAGGCGGTGCGCAGAGGGAGAATGGAGAGACAGGAGGGAGCAAAGGAGCAGTTATAAAAAAAGTATTAAATCAAAGAAAATCCAAGAACATATAAAAACAAGAGAAAAAAAGAGATAAGTAGATAAACTGTAGTAATATATGGAAATATATAGGAATATATTTGGTTGCAGATTGATAGACAAAAATTTATTATATCACTATCGGTTAGCACTCAAATACAATGAGTGCTAATAACAGACAAAAGAGCACAGTACAAGGATATAAGAGCAGGAGGCAGAAAAATGAAATTAGTACCATTGAGCGACAGAGTTGTATTAAAGCAGTGTGAAGCGGAGGAGACAACGAAATCCGGCATTATCTTAACAAGCAGTGCGCAGGAGAAGCCGCAGGAGGCAGAGGTGATCGCCGTTGGACCGGGCGGCATGGTAGACGGAAAGGAAGTGACCATGCAGGTGAAGGCAGGTCAGAAGGTGATCTACTCCAAGTATGCCGGAACAGAGGTAAAGATAGACGGAGAGGAATACATCATCGTAAAGCAGAATGATATTCTTGCAGTCGTAGAGGCTTAGGTATTAGAATTTGAACGAAAATAAAAGAAAGAGGTAGAAAGATCATGGCAAAGGAATTAAAATACGGAACAGAGGCTAGAACAGCGTTAGGAGCGGGTGTTGATAAGCTGGCAAATACAGTGCGGGTGACACTTGGACCGAAGGGAAGAAATGTTGTACTGGATAAGTCTTACGGGACTCCGCTCATCACAAACGATGGTGTGACGATCGCAAAGGAGATCGAGCTTGAGGACGCTTTTGAGAACATGGGCGCACAGCTTGTAAAAGAAGTTGCGACAAAGACAAACGATGTTGCCGGAGACGGTACGACAACAGCGACGGTACTGGCACAGGCAATGGTACAGGAGGGAATCAAAAACCTTGAGGCGGGCGCAAATCCGATCATCCTTCGCCGCGGTATGAAGAAAGCAACCGATAAGGCGGTTGAGGCAATTCTTGCAATGTCCGCGAAAGTAAACGGCAAGGATCAGATCGCAAAGGTCGCTGCAATTTCCGCAGGTGACGAGGAGGTCGGCAACATGGTTGCAGACGCAATGGAGAAGGTGTCAAATGACGGCGTGATCACGATCGAGGAGTCAAAGACCATGCAGACAGAGCTTGACCTGGTGGAAGGTATGCAGTTTGACCGCGGATATGTATCTGCTTACATGTGCACCGATATGGATAAGATGGAGGCAGTGCTTGACGATCCGTATATCCTTATCACAGATAAGAAAATCAGCAACATCCAAGAGATTCTGCCGTTATTGGAGCAGATCGTACAAAGCGGCGCAAGACTTTTGATCATTGCGGAGGATATTGAGGGCGAGGCGCTCACAACTCTCATCGTGAATAAGCTGCGCGGTACGTTTAATGTGGTAGCGGTAAAGGCTCCGGGTTACGGCGACAGAAGAAAGGCTATGCTTGAGGATATTGCAATCTTAACAGGCGGTCAGGTGATCAGCTCCGATTTAGGATTAGAGTTAAAGGATGCAACCTTAGATCAGTTAGGACGCGCAAAATCTGTGAAGGTGCAGAAGGAGAATACCGTTATCGTAGACGGCGCCGGAGATAAGGCTGCGATCACAAGCAGAGTCAACCAGATCCGCGGACAGATCGAGGAGACGACCTCTGAATTTGACAAGGAGAAGCTGCAGGAGCGTCTGGCAAAACTGGCGGGCGGTGTTGCCGTGATCCGTGTCGGTGCGGCAACCGAGACAGAGATGAAGGAAGCAAAGCTCCGTATGGAGGATGCCCTAAACGCAACGAGAGCAGCCGTAGAGGAGGGTATTATCGCAGGCGGCGGTTCTGCATATATCCACGCAAGCAAGGAGGTTGCAAAGCTTGCAGATACCTTAGACGGTGATGAGAGAACAGGTGCAAAGGTTATCTTAAAGGCACTGGAGGCTCCGCTTTACTATATCGCTGCAAATGCAGGCTTAGAGGGCGCTGTGATCATCAATAAGGTGAAAGAATCCGCAGAGGGCGTCGGCTTTAACGCAGCTACGGAGGAGTATGTCGATATGGTAGCGCAGGGAATCCTTGATCCGGTGAAGGTGACGAGAACCGCACTGCAGAATGCGACCTCTGTTGCAGCAACCTTGCTGACCACAGAGTCAGTAGTTGTAAATATCAAAGAGGATGTTCCGGCGATGCCGGCAGGCGGTGCAGGCGGCATGGGTATGATGTAAGGCAGAAAGCCTTTTCGTCTGACTGCGCATAGAGAAGAAAGAGTTCTAAAATGCTGTATCTTGGTTAGAGATGCATTTTAGGGCTCTTTTTTCATGACATGGGAAATTGCTATGTAATTCTATGTCATATTCCCATAGATGAAAATCATCTTAGAGAGATTGCACTGTGGCGGAGGACGTCATTCTCTGTATTTCTAACAGTTGTAAATGGGTGCCCGTCTGTGGTATAATAAAAATAGCTATATGTTTGCAAAGGAGTATGTGGAATGGACGATAATTTTATCACGCTGACGATCGGAAAACAGAAAAATATTGCGCTGATTGCGCATGATAATAAAAAGGCAGATCTGATCCAGTGGTGTCGGGAAAATCAGGATATTTTAAAGAATCATTTTCTGTGCGGAACCGGTACGACAGCGCGGATGATCACCGATCAGACGGGACTTCCGGTGCGGGGCTATAACAGCGGTCCGCTTGGAGGAGACCAGCAGATCGGAGCAAAAATCGTGGAGGGAAAGGTGGATTTTATTATTTTCTTTTCCGATCCGCTGACGGCGCAGCCGCATGACCCTGACGTTAAGGCGCTTTTGCGGATTGCACAGGTTTATGATATTCCGATCGCAAACAATCGGGCGTCCGCAGATTTTATGATCACTTCCTCGTATATGAATGAGGAATACGAGCACGAGATCATTAATTTCACAAAAAATATCAAAGAACGTTCAGAAGTATTATAGAGGGAGGAATTTATGAGCAAGGTAGCAATTGTATCTGACAGTAACAGTGGAATTACACAGGAGGAAGCGAAGGCGCTTGGCGTGACGATTTTGCCGATGCCGTTTTTTGCGGGAGATAAGACCTATTATGAGGATATTGATCTAAATCAGGACGAGTTCTATCAGATGCTGAAGCAGGATGCGAATATTTCAACCTCGATGCCTCTCGTGGGAAATGTGACTGACACATGGGAGGAATTACTGCAGGAGTATGAGGAGATTGTGCATATTCCGATGTCATCCGGTTTAAGCGGTTCCTGTGAGACAGCCATGATGCTTTCGCAGGAGTATGAGGGCAGGGTGCAGGTAGTGAATAATCAGCGGATTTCCGTGACACAGCGGCAGTCTGTTCTTGATGCAAAGGAGCTTGCCGCGCAGGGCAGAGGAGCGAAGGAAATCCGAGAGATTTTGGAGCGTGAGAAGCTTAATTCTTCGATCTATATTATGGTCGATACGCTTTCTTATTTAAAGAAGGGCGGAAGGATCACGCCGGCGGCTGCGGCGATCGGGACACTCTTAAAGCTAAAGCCGGTGCTTCAGATTCAGGGTGAAAAATTAGATGCATTCGCAAAGGCGCGTACGGTAAAACAGGCAAAGAGTCTGATGATCGATGCGATGAAGAATGATTTTGAAAATCGTTTTATGGATCCGGCGGGAGGGCATATGTATCTGGAAATGGCGTATACCTATGACCGTGCGGCGGCAGAGGCGTTTTATGCAGAGGTACAGGCAGCTTTTCCGGGCATGGAGATTGTGATGAATCCGCTGTCATTGAGCGTGTCGTGCCACATTGGTCCGGGGGCGCTTGCAATCGCCTGCTCCAGGAAGATACCGGAGCTGGAAGAATAGAAGGATCGGATAAGAAGTGTATAGATGCAGTGTAACTGCATGGAAATAGAAAACCTCTGGCGTGGGCAAGCCCGCGCCGGAGGTTTTCTGACTGATATAAGAGTGGCTCGCGAAGCGCGATCGACATAGGCACCGCTACGCTTCCGGAAATTGCCTCATTTTCTTCCGTTTCCAGAGCAGATAGGTAATGAGGAGCGGAAGCGCTGCGCCTACCCATGCCGCAGGGTCTGCAAAGCAGACGCCGAGGAAGCCCGCACTCTCAGGGATCAATGCAATAACGGCAAAGCGGCACAAAAGCTCGACCGCGCCGGAGAGCATGGGGATTAATCCCTCATTGAGACCCTGTAGGGCGTTGCGGTATAGAAAGATCATGGCAAGAGGCAGGAAGAACCAGCTCGCGACGATCAGGTACTGCATCGCATAAGTAAAAATTTCCTCGGATGGATTTGATACAAACCAGCTTACGATAAATCTGCCGCCAAAGATACAGATCGCGGCGGCAAGCAAAGCCGCGGCAAGGCACAGAAAGAAGCCCTGACGCATTCCTTCATAGATGCGCTTGTATTTTCCGGCGCCGAGGTTTTGCCCGCAGTAGGTCGCGAGCGCCGTGCCGAGCGTGGGCATGGTCTGCGTCGCGATATTGTTTACCTTGGAGGCTGCGGTGAAGGCAGCGACAACGCTTGAGCCAAACACGTTGACGGCGCTTTGCATGATCATTGTGCCGATCGCGGTGATCGAATAATTGAGCGCCATCGGTATACCGATGGAAAGCATTTTGCGAATACCGATAAAATCCAGATAATAATCTCTGGCGGAGGTCCGCAAAATATCAAATTTATAAAACATGTAAAAGAAACAGAGTACGGCAGCCACGCCCTGTGAGATGATCGTCGCATAGGCGGCACCAGCCGTGCCGAGATTTACATTTACGATCAGGAATATATCGAGTACGATATTTAAAACGGAGGAGAGGATCAAAAAGTAAAGCGGCGTTTTGCTGTCTCCAATCCCGCGCAGGATACCGGAGAGTACATTGTAAAGCATCGTAAGGATAATGCCTGCAAAGATTACCTTGATATAGGCGTCTGCCATTCCGATGATATTTTCCGGTGTATGCATCCACAGGAGAAGATCTCTGGAAGCCGCGACGGTGGGTACGGTAAGGATCACGGATACGACCACCGTAAGCATCAGGGAGAGTGCCACATAATGCTTTAAAAGAGGAAAATCCTTTGCTCCGAAGGCATGCGAGATCATAACGCCAAAGCCCTGTGCGATCCCGTTGGCAAAGCCGAGCACAAGAAACATCAGAGAACCGGTTGAACCAACGGCAGCAAGCGCTTCTTCTCCGAGGTATCTGCCAACGATGATCGTGTCGACCATATTGTAAAACTGCTGAAATAAATTTCCGAGAAGCACCGGAATGGAAAAGAAAAGGATCATTTTTAAGGGGCTGCCGGATGTCATATCTTTTGTCATTGGATTGCGTCTCCTCCCGTTCTCTGTTATAGTAAAAAAGAATGGCAAAGCATTCATCGCGTAGATAGTATACTGGATATGAGTGGAAAAAACAATTTATTTTTGCTTGAAAATAATACTTTTTTCCCAGAGAAGGAAAGCAATGGATATTAGTCTGGAATATTATAGGATTTTTTATTATGTGGCAAACTATAAAAGTATTACGCTGGCAGCGCAGCAGCTTTCCATCTCGCAGCCTGCGGTCAGTCAGGCGGTCAAGCATTTGGAGCACGCCGCAGCGTGCACACTGTTCGTGCGGACCTCAAAGGGTGTGCGCCTGACAAAGGAGGGCGAGATGCTCTATTCCTATGTGGCGCGCGGCTATGAGACGATTCGCTCCGGGGAGCGGAAGCTGTCTGAGATGTTAAATCTGGTGCAGGGAGAAATCTGCATCGGGGCAAGTGATATGACATTAAAATATTATTTACTGCCTTATCTGGAGGCATTTCATGAACGCTATCCGGGGATTCGCGTGAAGGTGACGAATGCGCCGACGCCGGAGACGCTTGGACATTTAAGCGAGGGAAAGATCGATTTTGGGATTGTCAGCACACCAGCCGAGGTGCATCCGCAGATTTGCATACAGCCGGTGCGAAAGGTGCAGGATGTGTTTGTGGCGGGCAGAAAATTTCGTGAGCTTTTGGGCAGGCAGCTTTCCTATCAGGAACTGATGCAGCTCCCTGTCATGTGTCTGGAGGGAAATACGTCGACAAGAAAGTATGTAGAGGCATTTTTGGCGGAGGAATCTGTCTGCCTTTGTCCGGAGTTTGAATTGGCGACGAGCGATATGCTGGTACAGTTTGCGCTCCGCAATCTTGGGATTGCCAGTGTCGTGCGTGACTTTGCAGAGGACTATCTAAAAAATGGGGAGCTGTTTGTGCTTACGTTTGCACGGATGATTCCGGAAAGGTCGCTTGCGATTGTGACAGATACAAGGATCCCGATCTCTGCGGCAGCCAAAACGCTGCTGGGCTTCCTTGGGGAGGAAGGAACTTTGTATAAAAAATAATTATGGAAAATATAATAAAGATTAATTTTACTTATATGAAGCTTTTGGCTATAATCAATGCGTAAAAATAAGCAGGAGGACAATCAAATGGTAAAAGCAGTCGTTGGAGCCAACTGGGGCGATGAGGGAAAAGGGAAGATCACCGATATGCTCGCGAAGGAGGCGGATATTATCGTGCGCTTTCAGGGCGGGGCAAATGCCGGACATACCATTGTCAACAATTACGGAAAGTTTGCGCTTCATACCTTGCCGTCAGGAGTATTTTACGGGCATACAACAAGCGTGATCGGAAATGGCGTGGCGTTAAATATTCCGGTGCTCTTTGCGGAGATCCGCTCTATCGTGGAGAAGGGCGTGCCGACGCCGAAGATTCTTGTTTCCGATCGTGCGCAGATCGTCATGCCGTATCACATTTTGTTTGATCAGTATGAGGAGGAGCGTCTCGGAGGCAGATCGTTTGGCTCGACAAAATCAGGGATTGCGCCATTTTATTCAGATAAATATGCAAAAATCGGTTTTCAGGTCAGCGAGCTGTTTGATGAGGAGCTTTTAAGAGAGAAGGCGGCTCGCGTGGCGGAGACGAAAAATGTTTTGCTGGAACATTTGTATCATAAGCCGCTGCTTTCGGCAAAGGAGCTGCTTGAAACACTGCACGGGTATCGGGAGATGATAGCGCCTTATGTCTGTGATGTGTCGGCATACTTAGATCAGGCGATCAGAGACGGAAAGACAATTTTACTGGAGGGGCAGCTTGGTACCCTAAAGGACCCAGACCACGGCATCTATCCGATGGTGACCTCCTCCTCAACGCTGGCAGCATATGGTGCGATTGGAGCGGGAGTTCCGCCCTATGAGATACGTCAGATCGTGACGGTATGTAAGGCATATTCGTCTGCGGTGGGGGCGGGCGCCTTTGTCAGTGAGATTTTCGGAGAAGAAGCGGATGAGCTGCGCAGACGCGGCGGGGACGGCGGAGAGTACGGCGCGACAACCGGGCGTCCGCGCCGCATGGGCTGGTTTGACTGTGTAGCGAGCAAATACGGCTGCCGCCTGCAGGGAACAACGGATGTGGCGTTTACCGTGCTTGATGTGCTTGGCTATCTGGAGGAGATCCCCGTCTGCGTCGGTTATGAGATCGACGGAGAGGTGACGACGGAATTTCCGACGACGGCAAGGCTCTCAAAGGCAAAGCCTGTGTTAAAGACACTGCCCGGCTGGAAGTGCGAGATACGGGGGATCAGGCGTTATGAGGATCTGCCCGAAAATTGCAGAAATTATGTGGAGTTTGTCGAGGAGCAGCTTGGTTATCCGATCACGATGATCTCCAACGGACCGGGACGCGACGATATTATTTATCGTGAGAAATAAAGGAAGGGAACGTATGATAAAAAATATAATTTTAGATGTTGGCAAGGTGCTCGTGGAGTGGGATACGGAGTATGCCTTTCGCAAGATGGGATTTGACGAGGAGACGCGGCGTGCAGTCGCGGCTGCGACTGTCGCCTCGCCCGATTGGAACGAGCTTGACAGAAGTCTCTTAAGCGATGAGGAGCTGCTGGAAAAAATGATTGCAAATGCGCCCGGATATGAGCGGGAGATCCGTATGGTCTGGGAGAATATTTCCCTGCCGATCTGGCAGTACGACTATGTAAGACCGTGGATCCTGGCGATGAAGAACAAGGGGTATCGCGTATATATCCTGTCAAATTACAGCCGCTATACTTATGAGAATACAAAAGAGGCGTTATCCTTTTTGGAGGATGTGGACGGAGCGCTGTTTTCCTTTGAGGTGCACCAGACAAAGCCGGAGGCGGAAATCTACCAGTCCCTTCTTTCCAAATATCAGCTGGATGCCGCAGAGTGTCTCTTTTTGGATGACCGGCAGGAAAATATTGACGCGGCGGAGGCGCAGGGGATCAGAGGCATACGCTTTACAGGGTATGAGGATGCGCTAAGAGAGCTGAAACGGCACGGCGTAGAGCTCGCTTAGGCAGAAGGATCATCGTCATCCTTTTTCCGGAATCTCCGGTAGAGAAAGGAATAAAGCCAAAGAAGCGTCGGTATGACGACTGTGGCATAAAGTGAGGCAGTCACAAGCTGCATGACGTTTTCCTTCGCAAAAAGCGCGCACAGGAGTGTGGACAGGTAAAGTCCCAGAAGTAAGAGAACTCCGAGTATGGAGAGGATTTGTTTTATTTTTTTCATGATGTCTCCTTATGTTCAGATGCTGCCGCCGCAAAAGAGGTGCGGCGGCATGGTTGCTTGTCAGCATTAATCCTAGCGAAAAAAGAACGCCCCGTCAAGGGGAAAGCGCTGCAGAAATGTACAAAGATGTTCCGAACGAAAAATGTTTTGAAATATGGCGCGGGATTTGTTATAATAGATATTGTATCATTATCCGGGGCAGATGCTTATGTGGCTGTGCGGACAAGGTGCAAATATACGAATAGAAATCGAGGAATCAATTATGGCATTATTGGAGCAGTGGCAGAAGGTTGCGTATAATGAGAAGGCTGACAGGGGAGAGCTTCAAAGGTTCTGGCAGCATTATTTTCTTCTGGAAAAGGGCGTATATGAGAAGCTTCTTTCCAATCCGGAGGAAAAGGTTGCAGGAACAGTCAAGGAGCTTGCAGACAAATATGAGCTGAGCGTTATGGAGATGACCGGATTTTTGGACGGGATCAACGACAGTCTGGTCGAGCCGAATCCGATTGATACAATGGAGGAGGACACGCAGGTTTGTCTTGCTTTTGATAAAGAGAAGTTATATAAGAATATGGTAGATGCAAAGGCGGACTGGCTGTATGAGCTGCCGCAGTGGGAGACGATTTTCGATGAGGAGACGCGCCGGAGACTTTATCTGGAGCAGAAGAAATCGGGAACTGTCGTTGTGGGTAAGAAGATCGGAAGAAACGATCCCTGTCCATGCGGAAGCGGCAAGAAGTATAAGCAGTGCTGCCTGTTAAAGGAGAAGTCGGTATGAAAATCACATTAAAGGACGGTTCCATCAAGGAGTATGACGGAGCAAAAAGCGTATATGAGATCGCAAAGGATATTAGCGAGGGTCTTGCAAGAGCAGCGTGTGCCGGAGAGGTGGACGGTGAGATTGTCGATCTGCGCACGGAGCTATCGTCTGACTGTGAATTAAATATCGTAACGGTACATGATGAGGAAGGGCTGCGGGTCATTCGTCACACGGCTTCTCATGTGCTTGCACAGGCAGTGAAGCGTCTGTTTCCGGAGGCAAAGTTTGCGATCGGACCGGCGATTGACGACGGCTTTTATTATGATTTTGAGGCGGAGGCTTTTTCCAGAGAGGATTTGGACCGGCTGGAAGCAGAGATGAAGAAGATCATCAAGGAAGGGAACGCTCTTTCCCGTTTTGCGCTGCCGCGTGCGGAGGCATTGAAGCTGATGCGGGAGCGGGGAGAGTCTTATAAGGTGGAGCTGATTGAGGAGCTGCCGGAGGATGCTGAAATCTCTTTTTATGATCAGGGCGGTTTTGTGGATCTGTGTGCCGGACCGCATTTGATGAATACAAAGGGAATTAAGGCGTTTAAGCTTACTTCTTCCTCTATGGCATACTGGAGAGGCGATTCCAATAAGGCGCGTCTCCAGCGTATTTACGGAACTGCCTACAATAAAAAAGAGGACTTGGCTGCGCATTTGGAGCGCATGGAGGATGCAAAGCGGCGTGACCATAATCGTCTCGGACGAGAGATGGGACTGTTTACGACCGTTGACGTGATCGGTCAGGGGCTTCCGCTCTTTACGCCGAAGGGAACCAAGATGATCATGAAGCTGCAGCGCTGGATCGAGGATCTGGAGGAGCGGGAGTGGGGCTATGTCCGCACAAGAACGCCTCTGATGGCAAAGTCTGATCTTTATAAGATTTCCGGGCACTGGGATCATTATAAAGAGGGGATGTTTGTCTTAGGCGACGAGGAGACCGATAAGGAGGTCTTTGCACTCCGCCCGATGACTTGTCCGTTCCAGTATTATGTCTATAAGAGCGAGCAGCATTCGTACCGCGATCTGCCGATCCGTATGGGAGAGACGTCGACGCTGTTTCGTTCGGAGGATTCCGGGGAGATGCATGGATTGACGCGCGTGCGCCAGTTTACGATCTCCGAGGGACATCTGATCGTACGGCCGGATCAGATGGTAGAGGAATTTAAGGGATGTCTGGCGCTTGCAAAATATTGTCTTCAGACGCTTGGCGTCGAGGAGGACGTTACCTATCATCTTTCCAAGTGGGACCCCAAGAAGCAGGACAAATATATCGGGGCGCCGGAGGTATGGGAAGAAACACAGCAGCATATGCGGGATATTCTAAAGGAGCTGGATATTGATTTTGTGGAGGATGAGGGCGAGGCTGCTTTCTATGGTCCGAAGGTGGATATAAATGCGCGTAATGTTTACGGCAAGGATGACACCATGATCACGATCCAGTGGGATGCACTTTTGGCAGAGCAGTTTGATATGTACTTTATCGACGCCAATGGAGAAAAGGTACGTCCGTATATCATTCACAGAACCTCTATCGGCTGCTACGAGCGGACGCTCGCATGGCTGATCGAGAAGTATGCAGGAAAATTCCCGACATGGCTGTGTCCGGAGCAGGTGAGAGTCCTGCCGATTTCCGATAAATATGAGGCATATGCGAACGAGGTCTTAAAGGAATTGAAACGCAACGGAATTGATGCGTCCGCAGATCAGCGTTCCGAAAAAATCGGTTTTAAGATTCGGGAGGCGAGACTCGATAAGATCCCTTATATGCTCGTTGTCGGACAGCAGGAGGAGGCGGACGGTACTGTTTCTGTCAGGAGCCGTTTTGCCGGAGATGAGGGCGTAAAGCCGTTAAAGGAATTTATTTCAGCTGTCTGCGAGGAGATTCGCACGAAGGAGATCCGCAGGGAAATATTGCCGGAAGAACAAAAATAAAATCACAGACGCGCCGTTTTACACACGCTCTGTCAAAAAAGAGATTACACATTTAAAAATTGGGGTGTAATCTCTTTTTTTGTGGAAATACTAATGATGCCGGAGCGGCTGTAAAAAAGAAACGGAGGAAGAAAGATGACATTTTTGGATTGTTCGGTAACAGGCTGTGCTTATAATGCGGATAAGTGCTGCTGTAAGGGAGAGATCAAGGTGCAGGGAAGCGATGCAAAGCACAGCGGCGCGACGTGCTGCGGAAGCTTTCGGGAGCGAACCGGGGAGACGGCTTCCAATGCGGCGAAGCGTATTTCCAAAAGCACCGATGTGGTATGTGAAGCCTGCAATTGCAGATTCAATGAGGATCAAAAGTGCAGCGCGCAGCATATAGGGATTGCCGGAGGAGAGGCATGCGATTGTGCGCAGACAGAGTGCTCAAGTTTTTATTGCTGTAAATAAAAGAAGCGGCGTATGTCTGGAGACCTGCGGGGGAGCGGGTGCTCTCCCGGGGCTTCACAAAAATTTTACAAATTGATTACAAATTTTACTTGTAATATGGAACTGAACGGAGTACAATAGCTTGGAAAAGTTACAGGTTCTTTTATTGACATAAGAGTGGCTCGCGAAGCGTGTCGCTCGTTGTTTTCAGGGAGGTTGCAATGCGTAAGAAGTCACATATTTCTTTGGCAAAGTATATGGTAAAGAGCTTGAATGACGAGGGGTTAAAGAAGCATAAGCTGTCTTTTTATCTCGGGAGTATCCTGCCCGATATTAAGCCGTCTTTTTTGTACCGGCGTCATGAGATGAATGAGACCTTTCCGGATGTCAGAAGGAAGATCGCCCGGTTGTCCGAGGGAAGAAAGGCAATCCGCAAGAATGGCCGCAAGTATTATATGGACTTGGGGCAGATCAGTCACTACCTGGCAGATTATTTTACTTTTCCGCATAATGAGACGTATGACGGGGGACTGAAAGAGCACTGCACCTACGAAAAGAAGCTGAAGCATGATCTCCGTTCCTATATCCGAAACAGAGAGGATGGTCAGTTCCAGAGAACAGATGCACATTTTGGAAATGCAGATGCACTGTGCGATTTTATCGAGGCAATGCATCAGGAATATCTGGGCAGAAAGCACAATGTGCAGGATGATATTCTCCACATTATAGACATTAATCAGAGAGCGCTCTGCGGTATGATGACGCTGCTTGCGCGAAGACGCGCGGAATGTCGGGCATAAACAGATAATGTCGAAAAATGTAGACTTGTGGCATGTGGTTTTCATTGCTTTTTGGAATCTGAGGGAGTAATATAGAGATACGGAGAGATATTTTGTAAGTCTGGAGGACGGAAACAAGATAAGGGGATGGAGCATAAGAATCTTGGTAGTTAAGGAGGATTCATATGGAAAGAATCTATGAGTTACAAAAGAAGATAGAACGTGTGAGAAGTGAATTGAATGAGGCGTTTTTACAAAAGGATGAATTTGAGAAGTACTATGAGAAAAGTACAAGGCTGGACAAGCTGATTGAGGAGTACCTTGAGCAGACAGAGAGAAGCGCTACATAAAGGCTGCAGGAATTGATAAAGAGAGCTGCTGTGTCGGTGGATAAGATCCACTGGCACAGCAGCTCTCTTTTTATGACATAAGAAATTGCCCCGCAGATCCTATGTCAAAAAACACACTTCGTGTGAGGATGCGCACTCCTATGAGCGGTCTGTTTTCGATACGACCATATGTTTCCTGTTGCTTTTTTGTGTGAAGTGGGTTAAGATAGTCATAAAAGTGGAGGAAAGTGGTACAAGATGGTGCAAAGTGGTGGATAAGTTCATAACTTTGTGGAAAACTTGAAACCATTTGGAAGGAAGCCGGTAGGATTGTCTGACGAGGCGGTTCTATTTGGAAGGCAGGTGGTTGCGTCATGTTTATGGGAGAATACAATCACACAGTAGACGCTAAGGGCAGACTGATAGTTCCATCCAAATTCAGAGAGCAGTTAGGAGCTGAATTTGTTGTGACAAAGGGACTGGATGGATGCTTGTTTGTGTATCCCTCAGAAGAATGGCAAAGCATCGAAGAAAAATTCCGCAATATTTCCATGACCTCCAAGGACGCAAGAAAATTCTCCCGTTTCTTCTTTGCAGGCGCAGCTTCTCTAGAGCTTGACAAGCAGGGAAGGATCCTTCTCCCGCCCGTGTTAAGAGAGTATGCAGATTTACAGAAGGATGTCGTGCTCGTGGGTGTTTTAAACCGTGTGGAGATATGGGATAAGGAGAGATGGCTTGAGAATACTTACGATGAAGACGAGATGGACGAGATTGCAGAGCATATGGCAGAGCTTGGCTTTAGTATCTAGGAAAGGCAGGGAGGAAGACCGGTGGAGTTTGAGCATTATTCCGTGTTATTGGAAGAAACAATTAAAAATTTAGCGATCAAGCCGGACGGAATCTATGTGGACGGTACGTTGGGCGGCGGCGGACATGCCTATGAGGTGGCGAGGCGTCTTTCTGCACGCGGGCGGCTGATCGGCATTGATCAGGATGCAGACGCCATCTGCGCTGCCGGAGCGCGTCTGGCAGAATTTTCTGACCGTGTGACGATCATTCGGAGCAATTATGCGAATATGAAGGACGAGCTATCTGCGATCGGCGTGGATCATGTGGATGGGATCGTGCTTGATCTTGGGGTATCATCGTTTCAGCTCGATACGCCGGAGCGCGGATTTACTTATCGTGACGAGTATGCGCCGCTTGATATGCGCATGGACGACAGGCAGACGTTGACGGCGAGAGAGATTGTGAATCACTACAGCGAAAAGGAGCTTTACCGGATCATCCGTGATTTTGGGGAAGACCGGTTTGCAAAAAATATTGCAAAGCACATTGTCGCAGAGAGAGAAAAGAAACCGATCGAAACAGCGGGAGAGCTGACGCGTATTATCCGCGGCGCAATTCCCATGAAAATACAGGCTGCCGGGGGACATCCGGCGAAGCGTACGTTTCAGGCGATCCGTATTGAATTGAATCGTGAGCTTGAGGTACTGAAAAATCATCTTGACGAGATGATCGGGCTTTTAAATCCGGGGGGACGCATTTGTATCATTACGTTCCATTCTTTGGAGGACCGGATCGTAAAAACAATTTTTAAGAAAAATGAAAATCCGTGTACCTGTCCGAGCGATTTTCCGGTCTGTGTATGCGGAAATAAGCCAACAGGTATCGTGGTAACAAAAAAGCCGATTTTGCCGGGCGAGAAGGAGCTTTCGGAAAATTCGCGTTCAAAGAGCGCAAAACTCCGTGTTTTTGAACGGCGGTAAAAGACGGCGGTGACAGAAGTTTAGAGACAGAATAAGGGAGTATGTTATGGAGAAGGCAAGACGGCGGAGCGCGGCTCAGCAAAGAGGCGGCGCAAGACGGGAATATTACATAGAGGGAAACGCAGTCCGGCACATGGAGGCGATGCCGGATTATCGGAGAGAGCGCGAGGAGAGAATCCGCAGGGAGCAGGAGCTTGAGCATAAGCGGAGAAGGCGTGCGATACGGAGAAACCAGCAGAAGGCGCTGCGCACCAGCAAAAGCTATGTGGCATTTTTGACGATGGCTGTGCTCGTATTTGGCACGTTCGCAGGTATCTATATCCAGCTGCAGTCAGGTATGACCGCAAGGCTTCGGACGATTTCTTCCTTAGAGAGCCAGCTTGAGGATGTCAGGGCAGATAATGACGAGGCGTACAAGAGAATCAGCACGGCAAGGAATTTGGACAGCGTGCGCAATGCGGCGATGACAGAGCTTGGTATGTCTTATGCAAAGGAATCGCAGATCGTTTATTATTCGGTAGGTGATGACGATTACATGAATCAATATGGAGAGATTCCAGAGAAGTAGAAATGGCGGGAATACAGATGGCAGGCAAGAGAAAAAAAAGACCGATGACAAAGTTTCCCAGACGGATGCAAAAGAAGCTTTTAATTATGTTTGGCATCGTTGCGCTTATGATGATCGGATTGATCGGGAGACTGATGTATATTGAACATACAAGCGGCGAAAAATATGAAAAGATCGTATTGTCACAGCAGGAATACGACAGCCAGATCGTTCCGTATCAGCGCGGCGATATTGTCGATACGAAGGGTACGGTGCTTGCGACAAGCATTGCCGTCTATAATGTTATTTTAGACTGCTCGGTCCTCACAAGCGATGAAAAATATATTGAGCCGACGATACAGGCGTTGGTGCAGTGCTTTCCGGAACTGACGGCAGAGCAGCTGTACGCCTATGTGAAGGAGCAGCCAGACAGCCGCTATATTATCCTGAAAAAGAAGGCGGCCTATGAGGAGATCCAGCCGTTTGTGGAGTTGCAGGAGGCGGTGGATGAGAAGGATAATAAAATCAATCCAAATATCAAGGGCGTATGGTTTGAAAAGGAGTACCAGAGAGAATATCCGTATGGTCCGCTGGCGAGTGCCGTGATCGGTTTTACAGCTGCCGGCAATGTGGGAGTGAACGGCTTGGAAAATTCTTATAACAGCCTGTTAAACGGAATTGACGGCAGGGAGTACGGCTATCTGAATGAAGATAATAACTTTGAAAAGACGATCAAGTCTGCGGTCAACGGAAATAATATCGTCTCAACGATCGATATTAACATCCAGTCGATCGTCGAACAAAAGATCGCAGAGTTTAACGCGGCATACAGCAACGGATTTCGGCAGGGGGAGGGCGGAGCTACCCATATCGGTGTAGTTGTTATGGATCCGAATAACGGCGACGTCCTTGCGATGGCAAATTATCCGAATTATGACCTTAGCAACCCAAGAGACTTGTCCGCTTATTATACGCCGGAAGAACTGGAGGCGATGGATGAGAATGCGAAAATGGATGCACTCAATAAGCTTTGGCAGAATTTCTGTGTGACCTATACCTATGAACCGGGATCTACGGCAAAGCCATTTACAATGGCGGCAGGGCTTGAGACGGGAACGCTGCTCGGCGGTGAGAATTATATGTGTGACGGTTATGAGATGGTTGGCGGGCACAGAGTGAATTGTGTCAACCGGCAGGGGCATGGGATGGAGACATTGGAGCAGGCGTTGATGAACTCCTGCAATGACGCGCTTATGCAGATGTCCTACAGCATCGGTGCAGAAAATTTCACGGAGTATCAGCAGATTTTCGGTTTTGGTCAAAAGACAAATATTGATCTTCCCGGTGAGACGCGGACAGATTCTTTGATCTATACAAAGGAAGATATGACGCCGATCGATCTGGCAACAAACTCCTTTGGTCAGAACTTTAATACCTCGATGATTCAGCTTGCGACAGCATTTTGCTCGGTGGTCAACGGCGGAGATTTGTATCAGCCGCGTGTAGTCAAAAAAATCACGGATGAAAACGGAAATACGATACAGGACATTTCTCCGACGCTCCTGCGGCAGACGATCTCAAAGCAGACGAGCGACACGCTCAAACAGTTTATGTATTCGACTGTTACGGGCGGAACGGCAAAAACGGCGAAGGTCGACGGCTACTCGATGGGAGGAAAGACCGGAACAGCGCAGAAGGCGGGGCGAGACGGGGTGAATTATCTTGTATCCTTTATTGGGTTTGCGCCTGTGGAGAATCCCGAGCTTGTCATTTACTGTGTGGTGGACGAGCCGAATGTGCAGGAGCAGTGGCACAGTACCTTTGCACAAAACATTACGCGTGAGATTTTGGAGGAAGTGCTTCCTTACATGAATATTTACCGTGATGAGGAGACGACGGGCATTCATGCAGGCTGGGACATTAAGGGAGAGGAAACGGGCGCTGCGGCGATGACAGACATTGTCAATGCAGGAGCCACAGAGGTTCCCGTAGAGGATGGCTTGACGGATGTGCCGGATACGACAGACCAGCTGACGGGGGGAGAAGAAGCGGGGGAGGAAGCGCCGCCGCAGGAAGAAGCGCAGTAGGATAGAAACTGAAGGAATGATGTATAACCTCACGAAAGTATGAATAAAATTCTAAGGATAACTTTCGTGAGGTTTTCTATATGCAGGGAGAATTACCGTTTATCAGGAGCCAGATACATCACCGGAAAAAAACATGGATCGTCTTTCTTGCAGTATTTTTTGTACTGTTGTTTTTGATCGGAAGGCTTGTCTATCTGATGGTGTTCTGCTCGGAGTATTATGGGCAGAAGGCGGAGAATCTCCATGAGAGAGAGCGGGATATTAAGGCGGCGCGCGGCAGGATCATTGATGCAACGGGAACCGTGCTTGCAACAAATCAATCGGTCTGTACGATTTCCGTGATCCACAGCCAGATCACAGAGCCGCAGAAGGTGATTGATATGCTCGTAAAGGAGCTGGAACTGACCGAGGAGGAGGTCAGAAAACGTGTAGAAAAGGTCAGCTCCATTGAGCGCATTAAGACAAACGTGCCCAAGGAGACGGGCGACCGCATCCGTGATTACGGACTTGCAGGGGTGAAGGTGGATGAGGATTATAAACGGTACTATCCGTATGAGAGTCTCGGCTCCAAGGTCCTCGGCTTTACCGGCGCAGACAACCAGGGGATTATCGGGCTTGAGGTGACATATGATTCCTATATGCAGGGAACAAACGGGAAAATTTTAACGCTTACGGACGCGCGCGGAATAGAGATTGAAAATGCCGGGGAGACGCGCATGGAGCCGGTAAACGGCAATGATCTTTATATTTCCATGGACGTTAATATCCAGCAGTATTGCGAGCAGGCAGCAGAGAAAGCATACCGGACGAAAAATGCCGACGGTGTTTCCATTATTGTGATGAACCCGCAGAACGGGGAGCTGATGGCGATGGTCAATTATCCTGAATTTAACCTGAATGAGCCGTTTACATTGACGGGAATGGAGGAGACGGCGGCGGATGCACAGGAACGGCAGGCGCTCTTAAATCAGATGTGGAGAAATCCGTGTATCAGCGATACCTATGAGCCCGGCTCGACATTTAAGATCATCACGGCGGCAGCCGCGCTTGAGGAAGACGTCGTAACGCTTGAGGATACCTTTTTTTGTCCGGGCTATAAAATGGTGGAGGACCGCAGGATCCGATGCGCTAAGACGACGGGGCACGGGGCGGAAACCTTTGAGACAGGGATCATGAATTCCTGTAAGACGGTGTTTTTTTTGAACACCTGAAATAAAAACAGGGGGCGGTATGAAGTTAGGGAAGTAAATTTTGGAAGAAATTGGAGTAGATTTTGTAGTAGGTACGAGATATAATAAAGGCAAGAGAAATGGGAAAGGAGTTGAGATACATGGGTATTGCAGAATTAACAGCAAAGATAGAAAGTCTGTCAGCAGAAGATTATAATATGGTAATTATGCTTGTTAACAGATTGTCTGAAAAGTCAGAGAACAATGGACTGAAAAGATTAAGTGAGAACGAGTTAGTAGAAGAACTTTCCGCATCAATCAGAAAAAGTGACACTGGAGCAACGAAGTCAGCAAGAGCAGTTTCAAAGAGCATGAGGGAGAAGTATGCAGTTTAATGTAGAACTTTCAGAGTTGGCAGAAAAGCAATATGATAATATTCTGTCATATATATCCAATGTATTAAAAAATCCACAGGCTTTAGAAAATGTTATGGATGACTTTGATGATACAGTTGGAAAATTAGAAAAGATGGCTGATACATTTAGTTATTGTAAAAGTGATAGATTAAGAGAATTAGGGTTGCGAAAAATAAGTTTGGCAAAGTATAGATATTTATTGGTTTATAGAGTGACTGGAAGTAAGGTCATCATAGAAGGTATATATCACGAATTACAAGATTATGAAAATTCAATCATGTAAATTAGGGAGGACAGTGTTGAGAGGGCACTGTCCTTCTTGCATTATCTACACTATCACTAATTCCATATCAAAATCCTTGGCTATTCACACCACAGACACCACATTTTCCCAGCGTTATTGTATTAAATGTAAGGAGGACATAAAAAGAAATGTCCGAAACAATATGAAATGCAAAGCGCAGGAGGAAAACAATATGTGTAGAAAATTAGTAGTAACAAATGAAATCTTTTTGGGAGCAAGACCAATCTGCTATGAAGCCTATAGCTTACCAAAGGGAGAAGTTGTAGAACTGACAGAAAAGCAAATCAAGGATGCACTTAAAGGTCTTACAACAGACGAGGTTTATGGTTTAGCATTAACCGAGTCAGGAGAGTTGATTCTTGATACAGAGAATTTCTTCACAACAAACATGATGAAAAAGGTTCACACAAACACCCTAATTCCAATGGTCGAGGATGATTGTTTGTAAACGCTCCATAGTCAGTACATAGAATGCGGCCAGATTTTTTGAGATAATAGA
>URJS01000020.1 GCA_900548205.1 uncultured Roseburia sp.
ACTATAGAGCGAGGGTGCCGCTCAATCATCTAATTTGATGATTTTGCGACACCCTTTTTCTTCTGGCTTTTTTTCCAAAATTTCTTTTTTTCCTCTTTGCTCCGCAGGCTCTCACGAATCGCTGCGTCCAGCTTGCGAAAACGCTCCTCCTCCTGTTCCTCCCGCTCCCGCATGAGATAATTCATCTCCTTTAGCACCTGCTTGCCGACCTCCCCACTGATCTCCTCACTCAGCTTTTGATTATTTGCCGCCATTGCCGTTCCGACAATCTGCGTCATCAATTCCGTAAACTGCGCCATCTTGTCCGTGTTGTCAAGAATACTCTGCTCCGTCTGCGCCACCCGCAGCTCTACATCATCACAAGGCTCTGCAATATCCGGCATCAGTCCGTCGATCGGACCGTTATGTACAATCATACGAATTGCCTTTAACTGGTAGCCCTGCTCCTTTAATTCCTTTATCCGCTGAAATTCCTGTATGTTCTCTTTTGTGTAATACCGGTGTCCCATCTCATTGCGCGGGATGCTAAGCTCCAGTTCATCCTCCCAGTAACGCAGCACATGCGATTCCACATTGACAATATTTGCCGCATCGGAAATCATGTAACGCACCTTTTCCATTCTAAGAAACCATACCTTTCCGCAGCTCACAGACCTTCCTCTGCAGCCGCAAACTTGCACGAGAAAATTCTCACCTTCTGCCTAACTTATATTATAAGCAAGCCATGCGTCTCTTACAACGAAAATCGCTCGTCTTATTCCGACAGTATTCTTTGATTCATTACATGGTTCTGCCTTCCTTTAGCATCAAGGGATTGACACCCATCTTCCCATTGATTATAATTTTGCAAAACAACCGCAAAAAACATATTATATATTGCATACCGTACTGCCCATTTGGCATTCTCACCTCACAGAAGCGCTCTTGGCTCAGCAGGTATCCGGAGGCTCAGCTGTATTGCTGTGAAAATAGAATGTACGAATTACTTATAACAATTTTTATCCTCATGGTTTTCATTCAATTATGCAGTACCTTTTTATCATTCGCCAAAAGGAGGCAATACCTGCACTCTTGACGCTTGATTTGACAGAGATTATCCTGACAATCGTCATCGCATTGACAAATACTTCCCAAACGCATCAACGGTTTGGCTATTTTCTAATTGCATTCATTATTTTCATATTTTTAAAGATTGCCGCATCATTTATTTTTTTAAATGTTAAGATCGTCAAACGTTACAAGTGGTTTTTTGCCGCTCTCTCATTGCTCGCTGTCGGTGCAGTAATCTGGGCAGCCTTCACAATCCACACGCAGCAGGCTGACCCACACAATGCCAATTCTATAACCAGCACAAAGCTGCAGCAATAAAGCCGCTTGACACATCATGTTTATAAACAACCGGCGGTACGCTTTGCGAACTGCTCTTATATGGATCAAGGCGCCGGAAATTACCGGCGCCTTATCATTTCTCCATATTTGCAAATTTTGTGTACTGCGGCAGCCATACAAGATTGACTGTTCCAATCGGACCATTTCTCTGCTTCGCAATAATAATCTCAGAAATTCCTTTCATCTCTGAATCATGGTTATAATAATCGTCACGGTAAATAAACATTACCACATCGGCATCCTGCTCAATCGCTCCCGACTCTCGCAGATCCGAAAGCATCGGTCTATGATCAGGACGCTGCTCGACCGCCCGCGAAAGCTGCGATAAGGCAATCACTGGCACAGAAAGTTCACGCGCCAGCGCCTTTAGGGAACGGGAAATATCAGAGATCTCCTGCTGGCGGGAATCTGTGGACCTGCCCGACCCGGACATCAGCTGCAGGTAGTCAATGATGATCAATTTTAAGTCATGCTCCAGCTTGTACTTCCGGCACTTGCTGCGCATCTCTGAAATCGAGATGCCGGGCGTATCGTCGATGATCAACTCCGAATTACCGATCGTTCCCGCGCCCTCAATGAGCTTCTCCCAGTCTGTGTCCGAGAGATTTCCGGTACGGAGCACCTGTGCATCCACTCTCGACTCCAGCGAAAACAGACGGTTGACAAGCTGCTCCTTTGACATCTCCAGCGAAAAAATAGCGGTACACATATTTTCATGAAATGCCACATACTGCGCAATATTTAAAACAAATGCGGTTTTTCCCATAGACGGACGCGCGGCGATCAAAATCAGATCGGAGGGCTGTAAGCCCGCCGTCCGGTAATCAAGATCGATAAAGCCTGTCGGGATCCCGGTCACTGTGCCTGAGGTTTTCGCCGCATTCTCAATTTTCTCAAGCGCATTCATAACAACCTGACGGATCGGCACATAATCACCGCCTCCGCCGCGTGAGGAAAGCAGGTCAAACACCTTCTTTTCCGTAATATCCATCACCGTATCAATGCTCTCCTTGCCCAGATAGCACTCATTTTCAATTTCCTCATTGAGCTTAATGAGTCTGCGGCGCATCGCATTGTCTTTTACAATCTTGGCATAATACTTAACATTTGCAGATGTCGGCACCGCCGTCACAAGATCGCGCACAAATTCAAGGCTTGCAACCTCCGGCGGCACATCCTTTTCCTTCAGCTTATTCTGAAGTGTCACCAGATCCACCGGAAGCCCCTGATTATACAGCTCGATCATCGTATCAAACAAGATCCCATACTGCTTATGATAAAAGTCCTCGCCGATCAGCATTTCCATCGCTGTGATGATCGCGTCCTTATCCATGATCATCGAACCAATGACGGACTGCTCTGCCTCCACGCTGTTTGGCATTATCCGCTTAATCAGTGCATCTTCCATGCATGCCTCCTTACGCCTCTACCACATGCACGGTAAACTTTCCCATCACCTTCGGATGCAGCTTGATCGCAACCTCCGTCATGCCAAATGACCGGATCGGATCGGCAAGCTGCATTTTCTTTTTATCAAGCTCCATACCAAGCTGCTCCTTCGCCGCCTGTGCAATCTCCTTTGTCGATACGGAACCAAACGTTCTGCCGCCCTCTCCCGCTTTCATCTTGAGCGTCACCTTCTTATCCTCAAGCTCCTTCGCAAGCGCAAGCGCCGCCTCATAATTCTCCTGCGCTACCTTATCCGCATGCTGATTCTGCAGCTTTAGATCATTCATATTTTTTGCGTTTGCCTCAACGCCTAATTTCTTTGGAAAAATTGCATTTCTCGCATATCCGTCGCTCACCTCTACAATGTCTCCCTTTTTTCCGAGCGACTTTACATCCTGTAATAAAATTACCTTCATTCTACAATATCTCCTTCCTTTAACATCTCATCCAGCGTAGCCTGGATCATACGCTTTGCCTCCGCCACGGAACAATCGCTAAGCTGCGCACCCGCCACGTTCAAATGACCTCCGCCGCCCAGTCGTTCCATGATCAGCTGTACGTTGATCTCATCAATCGAGCGCGAGCTCACATAAATTTTATTCTGATATTCCGTGAGCACAAAGGACGCCTTGATGCCTACAATATTCAAAAGCTCGTTTGCCGCCTGCGCACCCGCGATCGTTGGACTTTCCACATTATCCGCCGGACAGACAGAAATTGCAAACGCCTTGCGGTACACCTCCGCGTGACGCACAGCCTCCGCCCTTGCCTTATACGCCGCCATATCGTCGCGCAGCAGCTTGCGGACTCTCGTCACCTCCGCACCCGCGCGCCGCAGATACGCCGCCGCCTCAAAGGTACGCACGCCGGTCTTTGTCATAAAGTTATTGGTGTCGATCAGAATACCCGCATAAATGCAATCCGCCTCATGCGGCGCAAGCTTGATATTCTCCGAAAAATACTGCAGCACCTCCGCGATCATCTCGCATGTGCTTGATGCATACGGCTCCACATAGGAAAGCATCGGTTTCTCGATCACCTCACTGCTCTGCCTGTGATGATCAAAGACACAGACCGTATCTGTGCGCTGTAACAGCTCCGGGCATTCCGTATAGCTTGGGCGGTTTACATCCACAACAACCACCAGCGTGTTGCGGTTTGTCATCATGATCGCTTCCTCGCTGCGGATAAACAGGTCCGCCGGATAACCATTCTCCTCCGAAAATCCCTCAATCAAAGGACGCAGCGAGGACGTCACCTCGTTTAACACGATCTGTGCCTTTTTGCCTAGCACGCGCGCCGCGCAGTAAACGCCGATCGCCGCGCCAAGCAAATCTACATCACTGATGCTGTGTCCCATGATCATGACATGCTCGCGGCTTATAATGACCTCACGGAGCGCATGCGCCTTTACGCGCGCCTTCACACGGCTGTTGCGCTCCACCTGTTTATTCTTGCCGCCGTAATAAGTAATTTCTTCCCCGTCACGCACGACCACCTGATCTCCGCCGCGCCCAAGCGCAAGGTCGATCGACATGCGGGCGTATTCATATTTCTGGTTATAGGAATCGCCGCCGTTTCCGATACCGATGCTTAACGTCACCGCCATCTCATTGCCGACCTTAACAGTCTTTACATCCTCGATCAGACTGAAGCGATCCTCCTGCAGCTGCTTCATATATTGATTTTTAAATACGATAAAATACTTATCGCGGTCGATCTTACGCACCAGCGCGTCGATCTCCGAGAAATAATTATTTACCTTACGATCGATCAGCGCTGTCAGCAGCGAACGCTTCACATCCTCAATACTGTCAAGCGCCTCGTCATAATTATCAATATACACCAGACCCGCCACCAGACGCTGGTCCTCATTCTCCTGCATGTAGCGCTCCAGCTCTGTCTCATCAAACAGATAGATCGCCGTCATATATTCGCTGCTTTCCTCCAAAGAGACGTCAAGATTACCATGCTCCGCGATGTCAAAATAAAGCCGCCTCATGCTCACACGGTATCTCCGCTCTCCCAGCGACAGCTTCATCGCCTCCGCCGCCTCCCCCCGCTGCAAAAGCTCCTTTGTCAGCATCGGAAAAATCGTGGTGATCGACTTATGATAATTTTTGCTCTTTCCGGTGATCTCGGTAAACCGCTTATTTACCCATAAAATCTTCCCGTGAAAATCAAGCAGCGCATACGGAATCTCAAACTCGTTTAAAAGCTGCTTCTGCACAGTCGCATACTGCGTCGCAAAATTCACCAGCTCCTCGATCAGCAGCGGTTTATTGCGCAGATACACAATGAGCGTAATCAGAAAATAAAGCAAAACAAATCCGGAAACTACGAATCCGGACTTTACACTCTGCATATAAACGGGAATATTTATCATGATCAGCAACGGTGTAAGCATCACTGGTAAATACAAATACGCACGCAGTCTTCCGCACATTCTCACATTATTTTTTTTCAACATCCGACCTCCTTAAAAGACAGTCTGTATCTTATAGTTATTCATTTTGAATTATAGCATTTTAACTGCACAAGATAAAGTCCTTTTTAACGGAAACGCGTTTGCGATATGCTGGAAAAGCTTTTATGGATATGCTAGAATCAAACAACGGGCGGCACGCTCGGTGAGCCGCTCTCATATAAAATAAGGAGGTCATACATATTGAGGTTAGGAATCATCTGTGCCGGAGACACCGAATTTTTTCCATTTCTCCACCATTTAAAAAATGAGCGTATCGCAGAACGTGCAATGCTCAAATTTCACGAGGGAACCATCGAAGGACTTGAGACAGTAGTACTATACAGCGGCGTATGCAAGGTGAATGCCGCCATCGCGACTCAGCTTCTCATTGACGCCTTTCATGCAGACGTTATCTTAAACGCCGGAACTGCCGGAGGAGTCGCAGACGATGTCCGTCTTTTCGACACGGTCATTGCTGATAAGGTCGCCTATCATGATGTGGCAGATGATATTCTGACAGATTTTCATCCGTGGATGAAGTCTGTTTATTTTCATCCATCCCCAGAGCTTCTTACCCTTGCACAAGCCTACAGCAAAAGCAGTGCGCACCGCATCCGCTTTGGCACGGCAGTCACGGGGGAACAGTTTATTGATAATCCCATGCGCAGTGTCATCCGCCAAAAATATGCTCCCTTGTCCGTTGATATGGAGACTGCCGCCATCGCTCATGTATGCTATGTCAATAAAATACCATTCTTATCGATCCGCTCCATTACAGACACCCCTCTTTACGAGGGCATTGAACAGTTTGAAAAGAACTGTCAGAGGGCTTCCGAAATCTCCGCCGAAATTACAATCGGACTCTTAAGGGAGCTTCGGGCCACCCCCGGCTTAACGCCCACCTGCGGTTAAGTCAGGCGCCAATGTCAGATAATTGCCCTTATCCATATCGTCGATCAGATTATCTGACAAAATACGCCTGCCTCCCACAGGCTCTATCTCATCCGTGATCTCGCTTAACTCAGTCTGATAACCGCCGTCGGGGTTGTAGCGGAAAATGCGGTAGCCGTCCTGCTCATCCCTGCCATGACCGTAATAGATCAGCTCATGCCAGCCGTTTGTCATGACCTCGCTGACCGTAACCGGAGTCTGTATGCTTGCGAAGGACTCGATCACCTCGAACGCATCGCCCTCCCCAACCGAGAGAATGAGCGCTGGATCTCCTGAGAGCTGTCCGGTATATTCTCCTATTACAACAGCGAATATCTCCTGTTCTCCATCCTCATCCAAATCTGTATAATTATAATAATATCTCGTCTCACTGCAGTACTCGTCAGGAATCTTGTAATATTCCTTCAGGAAAGCAGCCAGCGCCGGATAATCCTCATCCTCACTGTATACCACCTCGACCATCGGCACAGCTTGATCCTCCTCCGCCGAAATATAGTGCTCCTGCAATTCCTGCTCTGCCGCAGGCCCATCTTCCTTGGTCTGTCCCTGCATGTTTCCACAGCCGCCTACTGACAATGCGACTGCCATAATTCCAAAAATCCAATCATTCCTTCTCATCATTTCCTCCCGCCAACCACTCATCCCACTTCTCTTATCAAACCCATATTATATGATTTTGACACAAATTCCAAGATACTTTTCAAATATTAAGAAACTTATTTCAAATCCTTTTTTCCATAGAAAAAGGAGCTGATGCTACGCACAGCTCCTTCCATCATCTTATTCACAAACGTATGGCATTAATGCTACATGACGCGCTCTCTTGATCGCTACCGTAAGAGCTCTCTGATGCTTTGCACAGTTGCCTGTTATACGGCGAGGAAGAATCTTTCCTCTCTCAGAGATGTATCTCTTTAACTTGTTTGTATCTTTGTAATCAATTGTATTATCTTTGCCACAGAATACACAAACCTTTTTTCTTCTATGCATCGGGCGTCTCTTCATCGGAGCGCCTTCTTTGTCTGCTGCTTTATTGAAAGCCATGATAATTACCTCCTGTTGTTATCTGGAAATCACGCGGTGCTTTCCATTAATTAAATGGTAACTCTTCATCAATTCCGTCCGGAATATTCATGAAGCCATCACCAGCCGCACTGCTCGGTGACGGTCTGTCCGCAGGTGCAAAACCGGAATGATCTCCTCCGGCATTCTTGCTTTCCGCAAATTCCTGCTCCTCCACAACAACATCGGTCGTATATACACGCTGTCCGTCCTTATTCGTGTAGCTTCCGGTCTGAATACGCCCGGTGATCGCTACCTTTGTTCCCTTGCGGAAATACTTCTCCGCAAATTCACCGGCACGTCCAAATGCCACGCACGGAATAAAATCAGCCGTCTGCTGATCGCCGTCTCTCTTAAATCTTCTGTCAACTGCCAGCGTATATCGCGCGATTGCTGTTGCCTGATCGCCCTGAGAGTAACGCACCTCAGGGTCTCTGGTCAATCGTCCCATAAGAATAACTTTATTCATATGATATGATCCTCTCTATTATGCCTCGTCTTTTCTAACGCATAAGAAACGAAGAACGTTATCCATGATACGAACGTCCTGCTCAACTGCTGCAGGAACCGTGGACTCTGCATCAAACTGGATAAAATAATAATAGCCCTCATTCATCTTCTGAACTTCGTAAGCTAATCTTTTCTTACCCCAGTCTTCCACTTCTGTCACAGTACCGCCGGCACGAGTGATATACTCTTTTGCCTTCTCTACGATAGCTGTTCTCGCATCATCTTCGATCTTTGCACTGACTACGAGTGCTAATTCATACTTATTCATGCGAATTCTTTCCTCCTTTTGGTCTCTGGTCCACGCTTTCATTGCGTGAACAAGGAATTTTTATATCACGAGGATATACTATATCATGTTTCCCCTCTAAATTCAAGGCTTTTTCTTAATTTCCCTCGTATTTTTTTCCACAAGCTTTCTTGCAATCATAATCTGATGACCGCATCCCATACACTTTAATCGAAAATCCGCGCCGACACGAAGAATCTCCCATTCATTACTGCCGCATGGATGCTGTTTTTTCAACCTGACACGATCGCCCACCTCATATTTATCCACAGCCGCTCCCCCTTTCATTCCTCTATAATTTCTATTGCAAACACACCGTCAAGCTGCGCCGGATAACTTTCCTTGATCATTCCGTCATACCCGATCTCAATGACATCGCCCTCCCGGAGCTTCCCAAGCGCCGTGAGAGAATCCGCCTCACTGATGCTGTCTGTCCCGACGCTGATACGGTCGGAGGACTTGCGCTCCTCCTCGCCCTCCAGAGGCTCAACCAAAAGCGTATGTTCCTTTACCTCCAGTACGGTCGCCTCAAAATAAGCCCGCGCTGTCTCGACCGGGGATGTCACCGCCTCCCCGCAGCCTGTCAGAAACAATATGCCGGCCCCCGCCAAAAGTCTATGATATTTTCCCATAAGCTACCCCTCTATCTGCGAAAAAACCTCGCCAAGCCCTGCCTGAAGCAGAAGATCTGCCCGCCCGTCCATCGGCGTTGTCGTCTTATTGATGAGCACCAGCTTGTTTCCTCTGTAATAGTCGATCAGTCCGGCTGCCGGATATACGGCAAGCGATGTTCCACCAACGATCAGCACATCCGCATGACTGATATAAAACACCGCCTCCTCAAGCGTCTGCTGATCCAGCCCCTCCTCATAGAGCACAACGTCCGGCTTGATCTCTCCGCCGCACCTGTCGCAGCGCGGTACCTGTTCCGCAGAGCCTAACACATACTCCGCGTCAAATCCTCTCTGGCACTTGCGGCAGTAATTGCGGTGTACGCTCCCATGCAGCTCCAGTACCTTGCAGCTTCCTGCCCTCTGATGCAGTCCGTCAATGTTCTGCGTGATGACCGCCTTCACCTTTCCCGCCGCTTCAAGTGCCGCAAGCTTCTGATGCGTAATGTTCGGCTTTGCATCCAGACACAGCATCTTTTCTCTGTAAAAGCGGTAAAACTCCTCCGTATGACGCATATAAAAGCTGTGGCTTAAAATCGTCTCCGGCGGATAGTCATATTTCTGCTTGTACAATCCGTCCACGCTGCGGAAATCCGGGATGCCGCTCTCTGTGGACACGCCTGCGCCGCCGAAAAACACAATGTTGTCTGATTCCCGTATCATCTGTAAAAACTTCTCTGTTTCCGTCATTATCATTCCCTCCCATTGCATCAATGACCAATAGCATGACACATCCGTCAAACGCTTTCCTTCCGGATTAATTGCTGTCAATTCCGAAGCAGCTTTCAAAAGAGGCTGCTCTGATACTTCATTCTACAACAAATACAGATACTTTAAAACGGCAAAATCCAACTTTTCCGATAAAGGAACAAACGTGTGTTTTTATGACATAGGATTTGCAGCGCAATTTCCTACTGTCATAAAAAAGCGCCCTGCCGCAAAAGAATACTTCTTGCAGCAAGGCGCTTTTGTCGAACCGGAGGGATAACCCCCCCCCGGTGCATATCATCCGTTATTTTATTACTGGACCGTAAAGGTCTTGGTTGCAGTTCCTTTGCTTAAATTAACCTTGATCTGATACTCCCCGTTTGGAAGAATCATTCCGAGATTTTTAATAAATTTAATCTGTACGCCATTCGCATTTGTGGAAACCTCAATATCCTTGGAACCCGTATATACGGTGCTGCTTCCATTCTGCGTAATTTCAATATCGTCTGCGGAAACGTACATCTGGTCTGCCTGTACGTCATAATCAAATGTGAGCGACAATACCGTACACTCATTCTTTGGACCATAATCCTTAGAAACAGTAATGTTCGTAATCTGTACAGTATCCTGCGGCGGCTGCGGAACCTCCGGAGACTTTTCCGGGATCCTTACAGCATCCACAAATTGTACTCTGTTCCCAAGCAAATCCTCATAAACGTAGAAGACTGTCTTACTTGCAGCCGTTACGCCATTTAGCGTTATGCGGTTATTGCCTTCCACAAAGCTGATCATCGTTCCCTGTGAGAGTACCTGATCCACGGTCACATCCGAGTTCAGCATATCCTTATCGAGGCATAGATACCACATATTTCCCTTCTCATTTGACTGGAAGTCAAAGATCGCCTCTGTATCAGAATTTCTTGTCACGGTCGGCATAGAGAAGGTCGGCCATGAAAGGTCTACAAAGAACTTATATTTACTGATACTCTTATCACTGTATGTGATGATTACGGTGTAATTATTCATATCCTGGAAGAAATAGCCGTCCTGCATATGAAGGCGATACTGCGTATGGCTTAACTTTTCCATTCTTCCAAGGTGAAGGCTTGAGGATGCCGGGCAGGAAATACTAAAGTTTGCAAGGCTTAATTCCTCAGCAGGCTTGCCGCTTAATGTTATATCGAAATAACGGTCTGTTGCCTTTGCATCCACAATCTGTATCGCATTCTGCTGCGCCTCCTGTGCAGGTGTCGCCGCGATATAAACGGGTCCCTGTACGAGACTTTCTTTTCCATTGTGATCCACTGCGAGATAATATACCTCATATCCAACGTCTGTCTTTAAATTGGAGATACGAATATTGTTTGCCTGATAGTTCAGGGTTGTCTTAATTCCCTGTGATTTCACCTGATCTGCCGTAGGTACGCTGCGGGCTGCTCTTAATGCAGAGCTTTCCTGCAATAAATAATAAAACTCTCCCGAAGAATCAGAAACGAAGAATAGATCCGCATTTCCCTCATTGATTCTGGTTGCCTCAAGCTTCGTGAGCGCCGGCGCGTCATTACGCACCTCAAATACCTTGCTGATCATTGTTCCGTCCGGCAGCGTCATGTAGATTTCATAATCATTATCCTTATACACTGCGGTTGAAATCTCATAGGTCTTATTGTCTGTCGTTTTTACATTTAAAATCGTCATATCGGAACCACCGCTGTTGCAGAGAATCGAAATCTGTTCCTTTGCGACCGGTGCTGACGTCGGAGCGCTTAAGGTCACGATTACCTTTGCATATTCACTCTGCACACGCTCAATAACGATTTTTTCAGTGGAAGGAGCTGACCCTGACGAATTGCCGCCGGAGCCTCCGCCCTGCGGCGGATTTACATTTCCGTCTACTACGGAACCATTATTCTGTCCCCCCGCATTTGAGCCGGAATTATTTTTATTTGCCGGCTTTCCCGGATTCTTTTGATTCTTATTCTTATTTGCTGTCTGACCTGTCTTACCCGGCTTTGCCTTTTCATTTACCTGCAAATCCGCAACCTTATCCTTACCGGTTAAATTTGCAAGCTTCGTCTCTGAAATAAGACTTGCAACGCTTCCCTCTACGAGAATGGATGATTCCTTTGCAGCATCTGCAACGTTCATCTTCTCTACATTTCCCTTAATGGTAAGCTCTGATTTTGCATTTACCTGAAGCTGGGCAATCTGTCCCTCTGCCTCCAAAACGGTCTGCTCGTCAAGGGATGCCATATTGACAGATGATGCAGCGTCCAAAACAACACGAACGGCATCCTCTTTTCTTGCAACCACCATGTTTTCCACGGTCGTGCTTTCTATATGGATTGAATTCTTACCGCCTCCGTAAATCTGGAGATTTGCCGCCGTCACATTTCTAAGAGTCACATCTCCGTCCCCTACTGCGGCGTCAATCTTTAGGGTCTCTACAGATACATTCTCAACCACAACATCCGGTGACGTAATGGTCAGCTCCTTGTACTCTGCCTGATCGCTATAAGTACCGGGAACATCCAAAACCAGTGTGTCGCTCTCCTCTGTCTCCTCCGGCAGCTCTGTCACATCATTTTCCGTAACAGCCACTACCTCGTTCTCATTGCCGTCTGCAGGCGCCGGATTACCTTTTGGAAACAAAAGAATCCCAAGCACCACAACACAGATTACAACCGGCACAAGCACATAAAGTAATTTTTTGTTGTTCATACTTTCTCCCCTTCTTATGTATTTCATCAATATTCGTAAGTACACCCAAGCAGTGATACTATCCTTACTACTATAACGGACAATCATAAATTTTTCAACAAAATAAGCTTATGCTCCTCTGGCAGAGCGCTATTCTTATATGAAAAACAAAGAGCGACACGCTTCGCGAACCACTCTTATGTCAAACAACGGGCGACACGCTCCGTGAACCGCTCTTATGTAAACAAAAAACTGACAGCTTCTACAACATCTGCAAAAGCTATCAGTCTATGAATTGCGGGAATAGGATTTGAACCTATGACCTTCGGGTTATGAGCCCGACGAGCTTCCAGACTGCTCCATCCCGCGGTAATATAAGTCTGCCAAATCGGTCTTGACTTTATTTACAGGGTATTATAATCCTTTTTGTTATGGTTGTCAAATCTGTTTTTTGCTTTCCCTGCTCTCTTTTATACTTTATGCTATTACCATGGTTTTTAGAACTCCAATTTTTATTTTCCCTTACATCCATCCGGCAAGCACAATGCTCGCCGCCGTTCCGGCAAGCGTTGCAAGCAGCGCTCCTGCCAGTGTGTAACGGCTCTTTTTTATTTTTGCCGTCATAAAATAGACGGACATGGTATAAAAAATAGTTTCCGTGCTGCTCATCATAATCGAAGCGATTTTCCCAAGCATGGAGTCCGCGCCGTACTCCTTATACAGGTCCAGTAAAAGTCCTGTCGCCGCAGACGAGGAAAACATTTTGACAACAGTGAGCGGGAGAAGCTCTGACGGAAAGCCGATGCGGTCTGTGAAAGCAGCAAAAAGCCCTGCAAAAAATTCTAAGAATCCGGACGCTCTTAAGATGCCGACTGCCACCATAAGTCCGATCAGTGTCGGCATGATGCCGATGACCGTCGAGAATCCGTCCTTCGCTCCCTCGATAAATTCCTCATAGATATTTTGTTTATTTAAGATACCGTAGCCGACAATACAAAAAATCAAAAGCGGTATCATCACATTTGATAAAAACAGCATTACGTTCATTCTCGCCGAAGCCTCTCTTTTATTTTGCAAAATATGATCGCCGCCAACGTACTGCAGCAGGTCGCAAGCAGCGCCGGACCGACGATTGCCGCCGGATTTACGCTCCCGTACTGCCCTCGGTAGGCAATGATATTAACCGGAATTAGCTGTAAGGATGAAATATTGATGATCAAAAAGGTACACATTTCATCTGTGGCAATATCCGGCGCCCGTTTTTTGGTGCGCCCCCTGCGCTTGCATTCTTCTATATTGATTTCCTCAAGCGCCTCCATTGCCTTAAGCCCCGCCGGCGTCGCCGCCCATCCAAGCCCAAACATATTGGCGATCATATTTGTCGCAATATATTTATTGGCAATGTGTTCCTTTGGCAGATGCGGAAATAAAAATCTAAGCAACGGTTCCATTTTTCTCGACAATCCGCCAATCATCCCGGAATTTTCCGCTATTTTCATCAATCCCACCCAAAACGACATCACGCCCGTCATTGCGATACACAGCGTAACAGCCTCCTTTGCAGAATCAAGCGCCGCGTCCGTGATCGCCGGAAGGGTGCCGTTAAACGATGCATACACGATTCCGACGAGTATCATAAATGCCCACAGATAATTCATAGGTCAACCACCCTCTGATGTTTCTTTTTATCGTATGCCCGAGGGGCTTTTCCTTATCACTTCATCACGCATAAGTCCCTGTTCTTTTTCATACGATGTGCTAATTCCCTTCTTATCATGAGGTTTGTATTTTGTATTTTCGTTTCAGGCAGAGGGTTCTTTTGCCCATTCTTCTTGTATGTTGTCTGCTTACTGGCTGTGACGCCAAGCTCCTTCCCGGCACCGCCCAAGGTACGGAGACAGCGCTTTCCTTTGACGAGTTTTCCGAGCATTTTTTCCGCACGGAAATTTCCTCCAATACGATCAATCTTCATTTTACCTTGTCCGAGCCGGAGGACTACGGCATCACAGACCCGCCGATCAGTCTCGGCAGTCTCACGCCAGAAGCGGCAGATGAGTCCCGCGCGTCATTGGAAAATGCGCTCGCCGTCCTAAAAACCTTCGATTATGACAGCCTTTCTGCGCGGGAAAAGCTCGACTATGAGATTCTCACAGACTATCTGCAGCTGACCTGCGATTCGTCTGAATTTACATTCTATGATGAACTCCTGCGTCCCTCGACCGGGATCCAGGCACAGCTGCCTGTTCTATACGAAGAATATCGTTTCTACGAAAAACAGGATATTGAGGATTATCTTGCCTTGATCGCCTTGACCGGCGACTATTTTGACCAGATTATTGAGTTTGAGCGCCAAAAGGCTTCCGCAGGACTTTTTATGTCGGACTTTGCCTGCGATACGATCATTTCCCAGTGCGAGGCATTTTTGCAAAACCGGGAGGAGCATTATCTGATCACAACCTTTGATCATAAGCTCACACAGATGACGGAGCTAAGTGATGCCGAACGTCAGACCTATCAGGCAAAAAACGAAACGATTGTCAAGGAAACGATTCTTCCGGCTTATGAGAGACTTGCGTCTGCGCTCACCGAGCTGCTCGGCAGCGGAACGAACAACGCCGGGCTTTGCCACTTCCCGGACGGCACGGAGTATTACGAATATCTGGTGCGTCACAATACGGGCAGTGATAAGTCTGTGCGTGAAATTCAAAAAATGGTGGAGGAGCAGCGCAGCGAGGACCTGACTGCCGCCGGTGTCCTGATACTGCAGCACCCGGGGCTTGAAGAAAAATGCGCAAGCGTTCGTCTTGACGGGATGGATCCTGTCGCCACGCTGCATGTTCTGCAGGAGGAAATGCTCGCACAGTTTCCGGCTGCCCCCGATACGGAATTTACAGTCAGCTACATTGACGAGTGCATGGAGGACTACATGGCTCCGGCATTTTATATCACAGCTCCTATCGACAACTACCGCAAAAATTCTATTTTTATCAATGCCTCGACGGACACCTCAACGATGCGCCATTTTACAACGCTGGCACACGAGGGCTTTCCCGGGCATCTCTATCAGACAGTGATGTCCTACGAGGCCGGACTTTCCCCTGTCCGCTCCATTTTAAATTACCCCGGCTATGTGGAGGGCTGGGCAACCTATGTAGAAATGCTCTCCTACCACTATGCCGGCTTGGAAACGCCGGTTGCTGATCTGTTGTCTTTCAACCAGTCCGCACTGCTAAGTCTTTATGCCACAACGGACCTTGGAATCCACTATGACGGCTGGTCCTTTTCCGATGTGCTCGCTTTCTGGGCAGATTATGGCATTACCGACCAAAACAGCCTGCGCAATGTTTATGAGCTGATCGTGGAAGAACCTGCGCATTATCTGAAATACTATGTCGGTTATCTGGAATTTCTGGAATTAAAAGAAGACGCAAAAAAACGTTACGGGGATGCGTACAGCGATGTTGCCTTTCACCGCGCCATCCTTGCGATCGGACCGGCGCCGTTTTCGATTGTGGAAAAATATCTCGACGCTTACTATCTTGTAGAAAATAAAAGAACAGTGGAATAGGTGCAGGCTGCTGTTGCATTTTTACTGTTTCTAAACCAGCACTCCTCCTGTTTCGCGAGTCAACTTATGACGCTAACCAGGTGCGGGCTGTACGCATTCTCCGCGTCAGCCCCGCTGGCTTTACGCTCTATTCCTCTTACAACTCCGTGAACTGTTTATAACCTCTCCCCTTTTCGCAAACACGCCGCAATATATAAACGAAACTACCGTCTATCCCTTTGAGAAAAAAGCCCACGCAAGCATAAAATTTGCATGAGCTAAGACACCAAAATATCCAGTTTTCATTTGCATGGTTTGCTATGAGATATTATTTAATCAGTTTGTCCGATCTTGTAAGCAAGAGTATAGCATACACCTATCATCGTAATAACCACCACTCCTATAACAAATAACCAGTTTTCTTCATATAAATCCATACCAGCTATATAAAACTGTCTAAGATAGCAGAAAACCATTGCACTTATAATTGTCATCGGCACAGATTTTTTAATCATGCCAATGACAAACGTTCCTATACCGAATGTGCAAAATGTAATAATCGCTTTAAGTGCTGTCGGTATCCAATGGAACAAAACTGAAATTTTAAATTCTCCCTCTATGAGTTCACAACACCTATCTGCCATCACAATAAATGTTCCACAACAAATATATCCGACAATCATAGAAAGCATCACCAGTAATGTTATAAGCAGCAATTTTGCAATCATCAACTTTCTACGGTCTATCGGATATGAAAACATGACCAAAATTGTCTTATGATTGTATTCATTTATAATATAGGCAGCGACGAGAACAGAAAACAAGATAATATAATAAAAACAAAATATCAATCCTACCGTTGAAAAGGCTGTTTCATAACTGGATTTTATTGTTGAACTGTCATTTAGTCCTACAAATAGAAAAAACATACTAATAAAAATTCCAGCAATTGAGAATAGCACATATTTTTTCAATCCCACTTTTTTTAATTCAAGCTTCATCAAGTGTATCATAAATTTTCCACCTCCTTTGCTCCTGTAATTTGGAAGAAATAATTCTCTAAGGAGTTTTGTCTGCGTCCAATACTGTTAATACCGATACCATTTTGAACCAATATAGCGGAGATCTCTTTTACAGCTTTTCTTAAATCGTAAATCTCAATGCGATTTTCTGAAATGATTTTAAAATCTTGTATTCCAACCTCCTTTTCAAGAATATAACCTGCAAGCTCTATATGATCGACCTCTACTTCCACATAATCTGTTTGATATTTGTGCACATCAGACATAGAAATTTCTTTCATTAGTTTTCCATTTTGGATAATACCGATCGTATCTGCAATCTGTTCTACTTCGGAAAGAATATGGCTGGAAATAAAAATCGTTGTTCCATAATCTGTATTGAGTTTACGGAATAATTCTCTCATTTCTCGTATGCCCTCCGGATCAAGAGCGTTGATTGGTTCATCAAGTATCAATAGTTCTGGTTTCGTTAAAATGGCTCTGGCGATTGCAAGACGTTGCTTCATTCCCAAAGAATATTGAGATGTTTTTTTATCCGCATCTTTTAACAGTCCTACACACTTCAATACTTCCATGATATGGTTCTTGTTATGATACCCCATATATTCACAATGCAAGTCAAGATTTTCTCTTGCAGTTAATTTTTCATAAAAATAAGGGTTTTCAATAATCGAACCAATCCTTTTCAACATTTCAAAATCATTCTGAATGACTTTATTACCAAATATAACAATTTCGCCAGCATCAGCTTGAACCAAGCTGAGCAGCATTTTCATCAAAGTACTTTTTCCAGCTCCATTGGGACCGACAAAACCGTAGATTTCTCCTTTTTTCACATGGATATCCACATCATTGACTACTACTTTATCTTTATATATTTTCTTTAGATAATGAGTTTCTATCATATAATTCATCATGCTACCTCCTTGCTAAAAACAGTATACAAAACAAAGTTATCTTTTCTCTTTTTTAATTCTAACATTTTTCTAACTTTATAATCTGACTGTAAATACTGTTCTTTCCTGAGGTATGCTGGTTACTGAAATTGAACCCCCCATAGAATTTGCAAGTCCTTGCGAAATAGCTAACCCTAATCCATTGCCTTTCTTTCTGTCTGCTGTATATGCTCTTGTAAAAATATGCTTCTTGTCTTTTTCAGAAATACCAACTCCGTGATCTTCAACTGCAATGTAAATATGAGCGTCTTTCTCATAGAGGGAAATTCCTAAAAATTTGCCAGCACTTCCATATTTAATTGCATTATCAATCAGATTTTTAAGGATACGCCCAACGGCTTCCGTATCGACATTCGCATATAACGGTTTATCTTCAATATTGACCGCTACATCAAAATTTTCTCTTTCCAATAGGTCGTAAAACTCTAAAATAATTTCATGACAAACCTTTGTCAGGTTTACGTTCTGTATATTCAAGACCATATCTCCAGACTGAATTTTTGCCATATCGAATAAGTTATTCACCGAATGAACCAGCTCTTGCGAATTACTCTGCATTTTTTCAACAGTCATACGCATAGCAAGGGGTAATTCTTCTTCTTGACTTTGCAGATAAAGCATTTCAATATAACCTTTCAAAACAGTCATGGGCGTTCTAAGGTCATGTGATATGTTAGTAAATATCTGTAAAACCGTCTTTTGACTCCTATTGTAATCAATCTGTCTGCCGTAAAACTTTTCCAGAAGCTTATTAATGTTCCCAGCGGTTTCTTTTACAATCTTAATATCCGACGGTACAAGGATATAGTTGCTCTCATCATTATTGGTTATATCAAGAAGTTTTGCATTGATGTATTTATAATCACTTTCCATTTTTTTGTTCTTACCACGTTCTTTAAAGTAGAGACCAAATAATATAATTGAAATTACAGTAAATACTAATTGCATTATCCCTCCTCCATTTTATAGCCAATACCCCAAAGGGTCTTGATGTAATCACTCTTATCTGTACCGTCAGATAGTTTATTTCTTAATCGGTTGATGTGTGTATTTAGGACACTTTCATTTCCGTAATATGCTTCTTTCCAAATGGTGTTGTAAAGCTGTTCTTTTGAAAAAGCCCGACCTTGATTCGCTGCAAGAAGTCTGAGAATCTCAAACTCTGTATGCGTCAAATTCAAATCCGTGCCATTTTTAGAAACTGTATGCTTAGATACGTTGATGGTCAAATCCTTGTATTTAATAACCTTATCACCGGAACTATCTGAATTGCTGTATACTGTAGCACGACGTATGTGCGCTTTGATTCTAGCCGATAATTCAACAAGTGAAAACGGTTTTGTAATATAATCATCAGCGCCTAAATTTAACCCCATCATTTTATCAGTATCGCTGTCTTTAGCAGTAGCAATAATAACAGGAACCAGACTTACACTTCTTATATACTTTAGCACTTCAAATCCGCTTGACTTCGGCAACATCAGATCCAATAGCACAATATCAAATGTATGCTCTTTGAATCTCTCAATCGCACTTTGTCCGTCAATGGCTGTGATGATGTCATAATTTTCACTTATCAAAAAATCACAAACCATTTCACAAATATTTTTATCATCTTCAACAAACAAAATATTCATTGTGTTTCAACTCCTTTGCAGCAATACACCTCAAATGATATATCCACTGAAAAAAGGTGTCAATGTGTATTGGCGTTCAAATATCGGTAAGCGTTATTTTTATAATCCTCAATTTCATTCTTGACATTTCTACTTTTGACCGCTAGAATAATGAAATCATAGGAAAAAAGGATGGTGAAGTGTTTGTTAACGGCATAAATTGTGGAAATCAGGCAAACCTGAGAGAGACATGCGCGGTATCTTTTTAAAAGGTATCTTATTTTTGTGTACTCATTATCCATGATTCATGCAGGGCAGACAGCTTCCGCAGTTCTTTTTGCGTGCGATTTATACCCGCAGAGTCTTTGTATGATGAGGCTCTGCGGGTTCTTTGTTTTCCACGGAAGTACAGACGGTTTCACAAGGCTGTTTGTCCCGGAGCAGGATCAGACGGCTTTTACAGAAAATACAAACTTGATCTTTAGATTGACCAGAAAAGAGGAATATTATGAACCATACATTTGACACTGTCGGATTTTCTGAAATCAGACATCAGCTTGCAGATTATACCAACACTGCGCAGGCAAAGGAGCTTGCCTTATCACTCACGCCGTATTTATCAGAAACCGAGCTGCAGCGGCATTTGCGGGAAACCTCGCAGGCGCGCCGCTGCTTAGAGGAGCTCGGTACGCCGCCGCTCCCGCATATGGAAAATATCGCGGAGCAAATAGAGGCGGCAGTGCGCGGCGAGATGCTGACGGCGGAGGAAATCGAAACCGTCGGTATGTTTCTGAGGGCGTGCAGCCGAATGAAATCTTATTTAAAATCCGGTATGGAAAAAAAGATTGCACTCGCCTTTTACAGCGAAAACCTCTCGGAGCAAAACGAGCTGGATGAGCAGATCGCACAGTCCATCCGAAACGGACGTGTCGATGATTACGCATCCCCTTATTTAAAGGACATCCGGCGTAATCTGGATTTAAAACAGCAGGAATTAAAGGACCGGGCAGAGCGCCTTTTGCGGACAAACAAGGCGTTCCTGGCTGACTCTTTTGTGGTAACACGCAACGGCAGGACATGCCTTCCGATCAAAAAGGATTTCCGCGGCAAAGTGCCAGGCAGCGTGATAGACACCTCCGCAAGCAAGGCGACTTTGTTTATCGAGCCTGCTGCCCTCTCGGGAATCCGTGAGGAATTGGAGCTTTTACAGATCGAGGAAGACTCCGAGGTGCGCAGAATCCTTTATCTGCTCTCAGACGCGATCGCCTCCTGCGCAGACGCTCTCACGGAAAATATCCGTACGCTGGTGAAACTTGACTTCGTTTTTGCAAAAGGAAAAATGAGCTTTGACATGAACGCGGTTGAGCCGGAAATGAATGCTGACCGCTATATCCGCCTACGCAATGCCAGACATCCGCTCCTGCCAAGGGAGACCTGCGTTCCGCTTAATTTTTCGATCGGCGGAGAAAAACGCGGCGTTATCATCACCGGTCCGAATACCGGTGGAAAGACGGTTGCGATCAAGACGGTCGCACTCCTCAGTCTGATGGCGTGCTCCGGGCTCCATGTTCCGTGTGCACAGGCGCAGCTTACGATGAACAGTCAGGTGCTCTGCGATATCGGGGACGGGCAGAATATTTCCGATAACCTCTCGACCTTCTCGGCGCATATCACAAACGTGATCTCCATTCTGCGCAGGGTAAACCGAGAGAGCCTTGTCATCCTAGACGAACTTGGCTCAGGCACAGACCCCGCCGAGGGCATGGGAATTGCCATCGCCATCTTGGAAGAACTGCGCAAAAGCGGCTGCTTATTCCTTGCCACAACTCACTATCCCGAGGTCAAGGAATATGCCGATTCGCACGAGGAAATCGAAAATGCCCGCATGGCCTTTGATCGGGAAAGCCTCGTACCGCTCTACCGTCTGGAAATCGGCAAGGCGGGCGAGAGCTGCGCGCTCTACATTGCAAAAAAGCTTGGGATTCCAAACGAAATGTTAAAGACTGCCGCGCAGGCTGCCTACGGAAGTATCTCCCCACAGCTTTCCGCAGAGCTTTACCTAAATGCTCCCGCACAGCATCTCACAAAAGAATCTGCACCAAGAATCGAGCGCCGGCAGACAAGCACCCCCACGCTGCAGAGGCAGCCGCAGTTTTCACGCGGAGACAGCGTCACGGTATTTCCCGATGAAAAAATCGGTATCGTCGTGAAGCCTGCCGATGACAAAGGGAATGTTCTCGTCCAGATCCAGAAGGAAAAAATGCTGATCAACCAGAAACGCCTCAAGTTGAAGGTCGCCGCCTCCGAGCTTTACCCGGAGGACTATGATTTTTCGATTTTATTTGATACTGTAGAAAATCGAAAGGCGCGCCACCAGATGAGTAAAAGACACCGACCGGATCTCGTGATCGAGGTGGAGGGATGAATTTTTATTAAAAATTAAACATATACTTGTAATGGCATAATAGATGTGCTATATTGTGTCTAAGCAAACGAGATTATAAAATCTATATTGACGCAAAACAACGAGCGGCACGCTTTGCGAGCCACTCTTATGTCAACGAAAACCCCGGAGTTGCCGCTCCGGGGTTTTCACTGTGCTAATTGTCACCTCTTTTGCTGTCTAGCCACTTGCAAATATAGTAAGCTACTATACTTGCTATAACAGCAATCCCTGATAAACCTCTCTTTTACTGATCCCGCGGTCTTTCGCGACCAGCTTCATCGCTTCCTTTCTGTCGATTCCCTGCTCCTCATAAACCGCCATATGCTCGGTCAGCGAGAGGCTCTCCCAGCTCTGCTGCTTTTCCTTTTTGAGCTCCTCAAAGCTTTTTCCTTGGACGACAAGCACATACTCGCCGCGGGGTTCGTTTTCCTTATAATAAGCAAGCGCTTCTTCCATACTTATCGACATCACTTCCTCATACCGCTTGGTGAGCTCACGGCAGATCGCCATTTCCCGGTTGCCGAGCGCCTCATAGAGTTCTTCCAATGTCTTTCCCAGATGATGCGGCGCTTCGTAAAAAATCATGGTGCGCGTCTCATCCCGAAGCTGCTCCAAAACTGCTGCCCGCTCCTTTTTCTCGCGTGGCAAAAATGCCTCGAACGCAAAACGCCTTGTCGGAAGTCCCGACATAGTCAGCGCAGTGATACAAGCCACCGGTCCGGGCAGGGATGTGACCTCGATTCCCTCCCCGCGGCAGATACGAACCAGCTCCTCGCCGGGATCCGAAATCCCCGGCGTTCCGGCGTCTGTGATCAGCGCGATATTTTTTCCCTCCCGCAGCTTGTCCACCAGCTGATATGCCTTCTCGATCTTATTGTATTCGTGATAGCTTGTCATCGGCGTTTTAATCTCAAAATGGTTCAGCAGCTTGATCGAATTGCGCGTATCCTCCGCCGCGATCAGGTCAACCTCTCTTAGCGTGCGCAGCACGCGATAGGTAATATCCTCAAGGTTTCCGATCGGCGTCGCACACAAATATAACTTTCCTGCCATATGCTTTCCTTTCTACGGCTCGTCATTCGCACAGATAACTCTTGCGTATTCCCTTTGGAACTCATCCTCTACAACCCGGATTTTCCCATCCGCGATCAGCCGGTTGATCCGTCCGGCATACCATGCGTCTCCAAGACCAATGGGATAACACCCCAGAATATCACCGATCAGCCGCGCCTCTTTTATCGGAGTTCCCGTCAGTCTTTTCCAGATCAGAAAATCATAAAAATCCTCCGGTACGCCGACCACTCTGTTATTTACCACAGCGCGGAGCAAGCTCCCGTCCTCCACCAGCTCCTGCCACAGCGCGTCATACCTGCGCAGCTCCTGCGGGGACAGCGCCTCTGCACCCGGAAGAAATCCGGCAAATTCCTCCGCCGCCACCTCTCCCCAATTTGAATAACTGACCGTATGATCTGCATACACTCTCGCTTCCGGCAGGCGCACCGTCCACACCTGATTTTTATATTTTCGCAGTACACTGCACAGATGGTAAAAGCCACAGCGCGCATACGGCGCATTGCTGTACCAGACCCTGATCTCCTCCCCGTCCAAGAGATATTCCTTCAGACGCAAAAGCTCCGCGGGGCAGCACGCTTTGATCTCTTGGAGCCGCTCCTTCAGATCTCCCTGATCCAGAGCAAAATCAAGACAGATCACCTCGTCCGCCGTTCCTTCCACCCAGCCACAGTGCTCCCTTTCGGGCGGTTTCTTCTTTCCCGCGCAAAAAACAGCCGTCGGTCCGTCTGCATGGACAATCGTAACACGGCTCTTTGCCGCCTTCATGGAGGCTGCCTCACTTTTTCCAAATAAGACCTCGATCATTCTTCTTTCCCCTTAAGCTTCGGTACGGCTGCAAACATCACCGCTCCTGCCGCCACGATTCCGATCGAAATGATCTGCGAGGTCGAGAGTACGCCGATGCTTCCACGGTAATCGTTCCGCAAAAACTCAATGGCAAAACGTCCTATTCCATAAAGCAGCATCCATAGCGCCGCCACACGTCCGGTTTTTGGCTTTCTGCCCGCATACCACAGTAAAATCCCACAAAAAACGAAGTCCCCGATCGAAGAAATGATCTGTGTCGGTATCAGCTTGATACCATTTGGTGCAAAATTGGAAGCATGGAATGTGATTCCGTACCACGCGTCAGTCGGTCTGCCGTAGCAGCAGCCTGCACACAGGCAGCCGATCCGCCCAAAGCCCTGTGCCAACGATACCGCCGGCATAACGAGATCAAAATATTCTAAAAAAGAAACCTTCTGAAATCTGCAATAGACACAGCTCGCCAAAACGCCGCCGATGATCCCTCCATACACTACATAGCCATTTCTGAAATCCCACAAAATCGAAATATCCTCGATAATCCGCGGCAGCTCTACAATATAATAGAGAATACGGCTTCCCGCCATTCCGCCGAATATTGCACAGAAAAAAATTCCCCAGATAATATCATCATTCATCCCTCTCTTTTTTCCCCGGTATGAGGTCAAAAGCAGAGCGCTTAAAAATCCAATGGCAATCATCAGACCGTACATGTGGATCGTGACCGGTCCTATTTTCAAATCATTAAACATCGTTCCTCCATTCCAACGCGCAGCTGATACCGCGCAGTCCCTGATTGTTCCTTCGTGATGGCTACAGTAATATCCATATACTAATATCCGTAAATATCGTATATTTCATCGGTATATACCCCCTGCTCCTTATAGACGATCAGAGGCTTTTCCACCGTAAGCCTTGACCTTCCGCCACGCAGTCCCTCGATCAACACCATATTCGGCTCTTTATCAACATAAGGGTACACAAGCTTCATCCGTTTCGGCTCGATTTTATATGCGACCATCTTGGCAAAAATCTCTGCCAGACGGAACGGGCGGTGCACCATGTAAAACCGTCCGTTGGGGCGCAATACCTTAGCGGTCTCCCGCAGAATATCATCCAGATCACATAAAATCTCATGGCGTGCGATCGCTTTTGCATCAGAAGCGCTGCTAATCCCATGCTGCCCGATCATATAGGGCGGGTTTGCGGTGACAATATCAAAAGAAGATGCCCCAAATATCTTTGAAGCATCCTTCATATCTCCCGTGATGATTCTGATCTTATCCTCCAAATGATTGTACTGCACACTGCGGCGCGCCATGTCTGCGCTCTCCTCCTGAATCTCAAGTGCAAAAAAATCTGACGCCTTCGTCTTTGCCTCCATCAGAATCGGAATGATGCCCGTCCCGGTTCCAAGATCAAGCACCCGTTCGCCCTGCCTTGCCTGCGCAAAGCCGGAGAGAAGCACCGCATCCATACCAAAGCAAAACCGCGCAGGATCCTGAATGATAAAATAACCGTTGCGATGAAGCTCGTCCAGACGTTCTCCCTCGTGAATCAAATCATTTTGCGTCATCAATTCTTGATTTTCCTCCCTTGTCCTCCAAAACCGAAAGCTCCCGCAGCTCCTCCGCCGATAGTCTGACATTCTCCTTCCTGCGGCGCGGCTTAAATTTCAGCTGCTCGACCTTGTAGTCGCGGATTTCCTTCTCATCTTCGAGCTCGACAAGTACCTTCACTGTCTGGCGGAGCACGCTCACCGAGGACACCTCACCGCGCAGTCCGTCGTCTGTCGTGACATGATCGCCGACATTCGGCAGTCTGCTGTTGAGGTACTCATACGTCTCCTCCTCATTTTTCAGACAGCACATCAGTCTGCCGCACACACCGGAAATCTTCGTCGGATTTAAGGAAAGATTCTGCTCCTTCGCCATCTTAATGGAAACCGGCGCAAAATCTGACAGATAGGAGTGACAGCAAAGCGGTCTGCCGCAAATGCCGATCCCCCCCATGATCTTTGTCTCATCGCGCACACCAATCTGACGAAGCTCGATCCTCGTGCGAAAAATCGACGCCAGATCCTTGACCAGCTCACGGAAATCAATCCGTCCGTCCGCTGTAAAGTAAAACAGCAGCTTATTATTATCAAATGTATACTCCGCATCCACCAGCTTCATATCCAGCTTATGCTTTGCAATCTTCTCCAGACATATCTTAAACGCCTCTTTTTCTTTCTCCCGATTTCGCTCCGCCGTCTTTTCATCCTCTGCCGTCGCGATGCGGATGACGGGCTTTAACGGCTGGATAACCTCATTTTCCAAGACGTCTCTTGCATCCGCCATCACCGTTCCCAGCTCAACGCCGCGCGCCGTCTCTACGATCACATGCATTCCGGCTTTTAAATCCATCGTTCCGGGATCAAAAAAGTAAATTTTTCCGGCATTCCGAAAACGAACTCCCGCTACCTTTGTCATATCAGTTCTCCTTTATTGTCAACAGTAAAAGCTCAATCACCAGATCGAAATTGACATTGGCGTTCAGACGCACCTGCGCCTTGCGCAGCGCCTCCAAAATCTCCTCGATCCCATTGTACGAGCTTTTTTCTGCCTGTCTTTTTATATCATAAACCTCATCCTTAAAAATGAGACTGTTTACATCTCCTGTTGCTTTAAATAACAATACATCACGATACCAGATCATCATCAGATCAAAATAATCATTGATGCTCAATTTGTATTCGCCGATCTGCTTTACCGCCTCGCCCATCTCATAGAGGTCAATATCCTTCAGGCGCTTGATCAACTGCAATGCCGACGCCTTCAAATCGTTAAAATCCTCCGAGGAAGCAAGCTGGATCGCTTTGCCGACATTGCCCTGCGCAAACGCGGCGCAGACATCCGCCTGATAATCGGGAATCCGGTAATTGCTCATCAAAAACCGTCTGATCTTCTCATCCGGCACCGCCTTAATATTTAACCGCACGCAGCGCGAAAGGATCGTCGGCAAAAACAACTCCGCATTCGCCGTCAAAAGAAGAATGACCGCATAAGCCGGCGGCTCCTCAATCGTCTTTAGCAGGGCGTTCTGCGCCTGCACGTTCATCTTCTCCGCTTCGTCGATAATGTAGATCTTATATTTGCTGCTGTACGGCTTTATCACAATATCCTGATTTACCTGTGCGCGAATATCATCCACGGAAATCGTATTCGGCTTTTCGTGCGCGACGTAGATAATATCCGGCTGGTTTCGTCCCGCCGCCTGCCTGCACGAATGGCATTCCATACATGGCTCTGCCTCACCCGTCTGTGCAATCGTATCAGCAAGCCGCTCACACTGCAGCGTCTGCGCAAACGCCTCGGCAAGCATCATTTTTCCGGATTTGTCCGGTCCGTTGATGATGTATGCATGCGATACCTTCTCTGTAGTAATGGCATTGCGCAGATACCCGATCATCTGCTCATGTCCTAAAATCTCTTTAAATCCTGCCATAATCTACCTCTTTTTCTAGGTGAGAATATCCAAAAGAAGCCCGCGAATCTCACCGATCCTGTTCAAGATCGAGATATGGTCCTTCTCATCCTTTACTAATTCCTGCGCAAGCTCATCAAGATTCGCGTCGATCAGCTTGATCAATCCATAGACTCTGTGCCGTCCCTTACGATCCAAGAAATTCTCTCTGGAAAACTTATGGGAACGGTAAACGACCTCATTCATAAAGTCACGAATCAGCCCCCGATACTTTTTCATATCACGAATGTCCATATGCTGCGCGATGCGGTTGCCCTGAAACGTAATATCCTGCAGCAGCGAATCCACCTTTGCCTGTAATTCGGCATCTGTGATCGCGCTCGCCAATGTAAACTTAAAGGTTCCGTCTCCCGTCTCCGTTATGGCGGTATCCGGTACCTGTGTGACCGGCACTGTACTGTTTACTTTTATATCCATGCTGCCACCCTCTTTCTCAACTACGACCTCATAAAGTCCTTGATTTCCTCTATCGTTTTCTGCAGCTCCTGATTATGAAAACGCCTCACAATCCCCGCCTGCGCCAGCTTCGCCTCGGAAAAATCGGATGCATCCGCAAGAAATCTGCGGCACATCTCCTCATACCCCGGCTTTGCCTGCGAACGCTCACGGTCTAACGCCCGCTGCAAGCGAAGTCCGTCCTCTACCTCAATATAAATCGGAACCACACGGCTGCCCCCAAAATAACGGCGCAGCTTCTTATAAGCTTCCAGTGTACCGATCATCAGATAATCCTTCGCTTCATCCGCCATCTGGTGATCATCTGCCGTAAAATATTTCCACACGCCCTGCACGGTGTCATACGCACGCAGCTCAATCACCTTCCCTGCATCCGAGAGCTCACGCAGCTTCTCCTCGCTGCAAAAATAATACTCTACGCCGTCCCTCTCTCCGGCACGCATCGGACGCGTGGTATAGGGAACGATCCTTTTTAAGGAGAGCTTTGGATCCTCCACCAGCTTTTTATAAATCGTATCCTTACCCGAGGAGCTTTTCCCCATGATACAATAGATTCTGCCCATTTGTTATACCTTTCTAGTATAATATACTCTTATCAAATATACAATAAAATATCGCCCCATATTTGTCAAATCTCTTATAAAAACCCCCGTTTTTCCACAACACGAACTGAATTTCTTTCCTGACATATATTATATGGAAGAAAAAACGATAAAGGTATGAAATTTTATGCGGAATTTTATCATCCTTTCCATAGAAACGCATCTTTTCTTTGCCCGCATTATGCGCGAGCACGCTCTTTTTCTTGCCGCCGGTTTTCCCTGTAAAGAAAAGGAGCGCATCAGACAGGCGGATTTTTTTCGGGAGCAATTTGAAAAGCTGCTGTGCGATGTGACAGAGCTTGCGGGCGGAAGGATACGCCCTTGCGTGCTGAATTCCAGCGAAATCGTTACCCAGTTTACGATTCCCGCCGAACAGAAAACCTCCCTGCTGACGGGAATCCCGATTGACAGTGACATCTCCAAAAAACAGCTCTCCCTCTCCTCACATGCAGGCAGCATGGAACGCAGAGAGCTTGTGGCAGCTGTTTTTTCCATGAACGAACGGGCGCTTGAGCTTCTAAACGGCCTGATCGAATTTAAGGAATGTGTGCTAAAGGACGTTCGCTGCTGTTCACTTTTTACGGCAAACTATCCACTGCTTATTGAACACATTTTAAGAGAAGCAAAGCTTTACTGCTCGCTTATCGAGGCTTTGATGCAGGGACGTGATATTTCCCCGCGCAGGCTATGCGAAACAGAGCGCTTCTGGAATCAGATCATGATGGAGCATGCACTTTTTATCCGCGGTCTGCTCGATCCATCTGAGGAGCAGCTGATCCATACCGCAGATGATTTTGCAGGCGATTACAAGAAGCTTCTGCAAATGGCAAGGCAAAAGGACTGCCGCGCCATCCGGCAGGCGTCTCTCACAAAAACCATGGAATACCGCGACTTTAAAGCAACCGGAACAGAGGGCATTTTATCCTGCAATATCTCCTCGATCATCCTTCCGCTGCTTGCCGATCATGTGCTGCGTGAGGCAAACCATTACCTCCGCCTAATGCGCTGCTGATCATTTCTTACAATCCTTTGAAAAAGGTGTTGACAACTTTACTTGTCATATATATAATGATGACAAATAAAGTTGTCAAACCAAACGGAGACCGCAAGGCTCATAGTTCTGGAGAATCAAATATTTGAAAAGGAGATTCTTCGCGATAAACCACTTTGGAATGGAGGAATTATTATGGAACACGAATTTTCACAATGGCAAAGTGAACAGACACCGCCCGTACCCCCTGTGCAGCCTCCTATGGAGGACGTGATCAAGCCTGCCAGAAAGCAATTTTCAAAGCTCGGACTTATGTTCTTTCTGGGAACGCTGCTGATCATTCTTGTGCAGACAATCGCTTCTGCAATCGCTATGAAAGTGAACGCCGATATTCTCAATAACACTGCCTCTATGCTGCTTGTGACAATGCTCCCGATGTACGCCATTGCCATGCCCTTGATGGGCTTTTTGATCAGCCGGATCCCATCAAAGACCATTGCCAAAAAGAAAATGACGTTGGGTCAATGGCTGATCGCATTTTTGATTTGCTACGGAGGCATGTATGCCAGCAATTTGATCGGTATCTTTCTTACTGAGATCATCGGTTTATTCAAGGGCGCCCCCATCTCAAACACGATGGTTGAAATCGCTTCCTCCTCCAACGTGCTCGTAAACTTTTTTATCATGGTCATCTGCGCGCCGATCGCAGAGGAGCTTTTATTCCGTAAGCTCCTTGTAGAGCGGACGGTAAAATACGGCGAAGGAACCGCAGTCCTTTTTTCCGGTCTGATGTTTGCCCTCTTTCATGGCAATCTGAATCAGTTTGTATATGCATTTACGCTCGGAATATTCTTCGGCTTTATTTTTGTCAAAACCGGAAATATTCTCTATACAATCTATTTACATATGCTGATCAATTTCTTGGGCTCTATTCCCGGCGTTCTTTTGCTCAACTGGCTGGGCGAGGATTTTATCAATGCTCTGAGCGATCCCGCGCTTATGGCGCCTTATGTGCAGCAGCATCTCGCCGGCATCATGCTTTATGCACTTTATGGACTTTTCGTGTTCGCGCTTGCCATTGCCGGCATTATCTTCTTTTGCGTTTCCTTGAAAAAGCTGCGGCTTTTCCCCGGCGAGGTAAGTATTCCGAAGGGCAAACGCTTTTCCACAACCATTTTAAATGTGGGGATGGCAATCTACTTTATCTACTGGATCATAATGATCGTGATACAACTGTTTGCTTAGATCATGAGCGCTGCGCTTTCGCATTGTCTTATCCACAAAAACAGGAACCGTGCATCATTTGCCCGATTCCTGTTTTGCCTTTTTCAGGGATATTTTTTGCGTAAAGCGTAAGCGCTCAATAACTGAGTGCCTTGTAAAATAAAAAATAGTCTTCGCCTATTCAACTCCCCTGCCCCTCATTCATGAGGG
>URJS01000021.1 GCA_900548205.1 uncultured Roseburia sp.
GCCCTGTATGCAAAAATCTCATCCTTTATGCATTGTGTTTCCGAGACTACTCTTTAAAATATAATAAAAGCCATTCCGGATATGCAGCTCCTTCACTCCATCGCTGTCAATATCAGATAAAAAAGTTTCCACATCACTTACATCTTCCCAGAACAAGTCTTCCAGAAAATAAGTTTTTCCACTCTCTTTCATAGCAGGCACTTGCCCATCCAAAAAACGTTGGTACTCTTCCTCTGTGATCTTCTCTGCAATTTTTCTATATGCAAGAAACACAGCCACCATACTGCCCATGATAAGGAACATTGCCATGCAGATTTTTTTAGCTCTCACCCTCATCATATACAATCATCTCCTTTATTTCATCGGTTGTCTTATTTTGAATACAGTACATCTACCAGCACAATACGGTCTTTTCCTGCACCGAATCCGCTCTGATATCCTATCAGACCTTTCCCCTTTTCCCAGACAAAGCTCTCATAATATCCCGTCTCTGTAAGATCATTATAACTGCGATAGGTACATACTGCTCCATCCACCGTGATCATCTCGTGCCAGCCCTTTTCTGCCTTCAACGGATCTTCTTTCCCCGTCTCCTGACAGACCACCGTGCCTTTTGTAGGAAACTCCTCCTCATTTTTTATGCCCGCTTCCATCCCAGTTTCATCCATTCGATAAATTTTGTCTTCTGTCACATAAAAATAACCAAGAAAAAATCTGTCCCCACCGTAGGAATATCTGCCGGCAGCCTCTGCGTCACTCTCTATCATCAGTGTATACAAAATACCATTTTCTCTCTGTGCCTCCTGTTCCACTTGTATCTTTGCCTGCTCATACTCTCCAAATGGAGTGCCTGCAAACTCCGCCTCAAACTCTACCGTCTCTGTCCCATAGTCAAAGAAATACGGCGTCTGGGCTGTCGCCTCACTCTCTCCCGAACTTCCCGGCAGCATGCTCTCCACAAAATCTTCTCTTAAAAGCTCCCGAACCCGTTCCATCTCAATCGCAAATTCGTTGTATGCGAGTCCTCCAAGCAAATGATGCAGATTGACAACGACAAAATCCTTCCCTGCCAAAGCCCTGTCCACATCATCGCCCCAAAAAGCACTCCACCACTCCGAAAACGACATCTTCCTTTCTTTTATATACCACTCTATATCTCTGTCGTCACCATTCAGCTCCTCCAGAAGCATATACGAATTATCCCAGTCCTCATCCCCATATCCATATATACCGCTCATTTTTAAAAGTCCCGTTTCGCCGCCCCATGCCGTAATATCCTCAAACCGGTCCTGCAGCAGCATTTGGCTCAGACCTTCCATATCATCAACCACATCTTCTAACGCAAGAACCTTCATCTCCTCACAGTCGATCGTTGTTGCCATCATGATTGTGTCTCCTCCATCTGCCGACACGGAATGCTGCACCCATCCAACGTAACTGATGCTTATGAGTTTCTCATCTGCACAGCTTATTTCATATCGCTTCGTTCCTATATCAGAAATGTAGCCGGCTCCATCCTCAGGAGATAACTGTTCTCTCACCTTTTTTATATCATCCTCGATCAACTGATTGATTTTTCTTTCCTTTTCCTTATCCCTGCTCCCCGTCATTTGTGGGTATGAAATATCCACTCTGCCATATTCATTCTTGTACTCATAAGCCGTTTCCTCAAACTGAAAGGAGAGATCGGAGCTTTCCTGCTCCCATCTCCAAAAACAAAACACGCAAACAATCACAAGCGCCGCCGTCACTGCGCCTGTTATGTACCAGCTTTTTTTCATTCAATCACCTTTTATCCTTCGGTTCTACTCCTCCATCCTATCATAATCACAGCCTAATGAAACAATTTATATGGATAACCATAGTCTTCTTTCTGCTGTTTCTTCAAGTCTGTTCCAAATTCCACATGCATGTTTTTTGCACCATTTCCATGCATATAATAAACAATTCCTTTTCCCTTTTCCCAAACCATCAATAAATAATCTTTTGAACCGTAAAAATAATCATTATAAAAACGAAAGATCCTTTTTTCTCCATCTGCCTCTACAAATGCATGATATCCGGCATCATCCACTACATCAGCCGTCCCGTTTTCACAGCAGACAATCGTCCACTCTTTTAAAAATAAATCCTCATCTGATTCCAGACCGGAAATTATGATCTCATTTTTTTCCTCCGTATACCCATCGATGTCTGACGGCATATAGTAAATATCCTCAGACGTAACATAGTAATATCCCAGATATTCCCTTCCCAACGCGAATTGATCGAACGGGTCTGTCACATTCAGCTGATCCAGTTCTAAAGCATACAAGCTGCCCTTTTGAAAGGATTTCAGTTCTTTTATATGCAAACTGATATCCTGCCAAATATCCCGATAGCTATGTAGATAAAAATATCCTTCATATTCTACTTCTTTCTGTGTCGGCATATAAAACCATGTATTTTGAGGCTCATGTCTGCTTTCTTCTTTATCATTTTCACTGCACAAAATCACAAGAAGGATCAAAAACAAGCTTACTACAATGGATGAAAGAAAATTTTTTATCATATTATTTTCCTCCCAGGATCTATGCAAAACGCCGTTTAGTCATCAAGGCTTGGATAATACGACGAATTTCTCCACTCCTCTAATGTATACACTTCAAACTCACTGTCTGCCAGTCCTACCATATCCTTCCATAAAACCTTATCAAAATTGACACTCACATAAAACGTGCTCCAGCTCACACTGTGATCCTCCCACATCTCTCTCACATGAACGGAATAATACTCTCCCAAATATTCGCTTCCCGCCCCATTTTTGTATACTTCCTCTACTTCAAGATCATAGGTTTGATATAAATACGCCTGCCCATCACTCTTCAGATCTACATAAGCAGCCCAGTCATCAATCTCCGGCACCTGTTCCGAAAGGCAGTCTGATATTTTAACAATCGTATCTTCCTGTGTTTCTGCATTCTGCGTACACTCCTCTGCTTCTTTTCCCTCATTTCTCACCTGCAATACCTGCCTATTGTTTCTTTCATTCCAAAACATAAAAATGAAAATAACACCTATTGTTAAAATACCCATAATCGAAAAAACTTTTTTCATCAAATGCATCTCCCCAAACCATCAACGAATCCATCGCATTTTCATCTGCTTCAAATCAAACCAACTTTGCTCATTCATGATTCTACATTCCTAAATTAACAACCTCTCCTTCTGTCAATACCATCTCTTTTTCAGGTAACAAGACATATGTAGCGATATGTGTCACCTTATCCTCATCAAGTCTTATAATATTCAGTAAATAACCATAATCTGATACATGATAGACCCGAAAAGTATAAATACCATCTTCAAATTCCTTCACCCATAACTGCATTAATCTGATTCCCGATTCATACTCTTCCATACTCAAATTTTCCATCTTTACAAATACATCTTCTTCTGGATCAAAATAATAAAACCTTATTTTTAAATATTCCGCCGTACTCCTGTTAGATGGCTCATACACCGACTTACTCATATATATGGGTAATCCGCAGTTTGCAATATCAGCCATATAAACAGTTTCTCCTGTCTCTAAAACCTTCTCTGCCTTTTTTTCATCACCATAATATTCATCAATTGTTCCTTTTCCAGAGTCAAGATATTGGGCTGTCATAAACTCTATCTCTGTTTTCTCTAAATATTCTTCTATGCTCTCCCTTATTTCTGATGTAACATTTGGATTTGTATACAACCGTCTTCTTGTATATTGTTTGGGAAGATACCTGATCCATAAATTTTGTGTCTCCGCTTGGAAACCCAATTGATACAATCGTACCCCATCATACTCTTTCAAATTATAATTATAGGAAAGATACATATAATAATAACAATTTTCGTATTTTATAACTCTGCCCACTCCTTCATTTTGTGTTTCAAACTCACTTACCAAAACAAACTCACCATCCATATGATCGTTCACCGAAACGCAAACGCCCCCATTGGAACCACCTGTACCATATTCAAAAACATATTGTTCCTGCCCACTTGAACCTGATATGCGAAAAATATTCATAAGGTACTGCGGCGCCAAACGATTTTCCGCTAAGAATCTATATGCCTCCTCCAAACTTTCAGGCTGATCTTCTGCATCCAACAATTGGGGAAATAACAGGCAAAGCTCCTCAAGATTCATGGCATATTTTCCTTCCCCAAACGTATTTACCAATTCTTCATACGCCTTCTCCAGTGCCCCGGCATCTCCATAACAATAATCGTGTAAAAAGATTTCTATCATTCTAACCAATTCTTCCGGAAAATCGCTGTCTGCATCTCTACCTGAGATTGTAAATGTTTCTTCATTGCTTGTATATCTGCTTAAGTATTCATTTATCCCAATTTCCAATAATTCACTTCCTACGATTTCCAGAAACTCTCTGTTTAACAAGTCCGTATCCAAAATTTCATATTTTGACTCAATCGTATTCTGTTCCGTCTCATCAATTTCTGTACTTGTTATGTTATCTTCAGATATGTTACAACCGCTACACATAGACAATGCAATAATTAGTATCGGGAAAAAAATCTTTTTCATCTCTTCTTTTGCTCCTAAAACAATTCAAAAACCTAATTCTTCTCTATGTGACTTTATTTTTCTTGATTTCGCTTTATCATTATCATCTTCGTCTATATAAAGATCATTTAATCAAAAAAATTCTCGAACATCTGGACTTGTCCAACACGTTCTAATTTAAAATACGAACCATTTTTTTCCATAATTAACACATCTTCACAAATTATAAATTTCAATGGCTCCACGTCTACCGCTGAACCAAATTTTTGATTTTTCTGAGAACATATGGCAATCGTCAGTATTCCCTCTTTATCTTCATAACTTCGATCTGTCCATGTCACATCCAAAAAAGCTTCTATGGATAATTGGCTAATCTTTGCTGTATAGCAATAATACACTGGCTTGTACTCTGGAATGCCGCCATCGATCCATACCTTTTGGTCGAAAATAAAAATATCCCCATCGTAACCGTCCCATTGATATTGGACAGAATTGTCATATCCGACAAACTCTTTTACCTGCCATACTCCATATATCCTTTGTTCTATCTCTTTTGTTGCAGTTTCAAAATCACACGGGAATTGTGATGTATAGTTTGATAAGATATTCTGGCATTCTTCATTATTCCATTTTTCACTATTACTTAACTGTGTACTTTTCATCTCAGATAATCCCAATAAGAAAATTGCGATCATTACTATAGCCAATAAAATGCACTCTTTCTTTTTTATCATTTTCATAATATTGATTTCATGATACCTAATCTAATAAATTTCTAGGAACACTTAAGATATAGTATCCATGAAAAGACACTCCTTCTTCAAAAGGGAAATAAATATATAAATACTGTTTGTCCAACCCAATATTCTGACTACTAAAACGGTCAAAACTTCCTTCCGTTGTACTTACACGAATTTGTTCTTTAAATGTCTCAACAAAACAATGAATCACATCCGGATCATGTGCGTCTTCCTCATTAAATTCACTATATGTTCCCGCATATACCTCAAAATCTCCCATCTGCAGAACTTCCTGTACCTCATCTAAATCTGCCAGATCACTAAAATAAATGTACTCCCCTTTTTCCGTATTGATCGTAACGAGATATTGATGCATATACGATGGTCCCCCCACACACGAGTCTATAGAAAAAGCCAAGCTTATATAATCATTTTCCAATTGTAGGACATCATAATCAATTTCGGTTCCTGCATAAGCATTGAGATCCTGCACCTCTCCCTCCAATCTCGTAATCGCTTCCGCAGATGTTTCTCCATACATAGAAAATGCAGCATCTTTTAGCAGCAAATTCACTTTATTTATATCCACATCCAAATCACCCACATCTTCAAGTTGCGGAAAATTTACCATTACATAGTATGGAGCCTGAAGATTTTCAGTTCTTTCTCTGTACAAAGAGTATACTTCATTTCTTATGTGCAAATTCTGATTTTTCTCCATGCTATTCAATGTCTCTGTTCCAATAAAATCCCCCCCGAAAGCCTCCTCATACGTCACCATAGTAACAGGATGTTTCAGTACTTCAAAAAAATCTTTCGTCACTTCATCCCATTGTTCCTGATCAAGATACCCACTCATATTTTCATTTCCGACTGTAGAAATTTTATATTCCTCTCCATCCATTTCTAAAATACCTGTGCCGGTTATAAAAGGAATCCTATCATCTGACCTTTCCAAGATACCGCTTTGTACATATCGATTATTATGTCCACTTGTAGTATTACTATATCCTATTTGGTTAGAACCAAGAAGTACTTCATATTCATCTAGCCAATGATATACTTCTACTTTTTGCTCTTTCAAACGGTATTTTAATATGCAGAAACCATTTATTGCAGTATCCATTAACAATTCTGGAAGTCCGTCCCCATCACAATCAATAAAACGATATTTACTATTTTTTACAAATTGTTCAACAAACTCAATGTCGTCTAAATCCGCCCCCCCTCGAAGATGATCCCGAAAATAGACAGCTCCTTCTTCCTCATACTCCAGCGGTATCTGATTTGTAATAGTCATATAAAAAGCTTCCTTATACTCCTGTTCCACTTGAGGCGTGTAAATCTCCCAATTAATCGGATATTCTTTCGACGAAAAATCAAATTCTTTTATCCCCTCATATATTATGCTGCTGTCCTGCCTGCTCATATATTCTGTTTCGATTTCGTCGGTTCTAATTTCCTCCGTTCCGCTCTCTCTCGTTTTAGTTTCCACCATCTGTTTGTAATTTAAGACACCAGCCAACAAGATTATAACTACGATTCCCATTGTCCCAATATTCATAATCTTTCTTTTCACAACAATCTATGACACCCTTTCATATATCATTATTCATCCCAGTACCTGTATCTCTCTCCCTTAGCATTTATTTTCTTTAAATATTCACATTTTCTTTTAGAAAAAAGACCTGTCATAAATGACTTTTGCATTTCCTCTGCAAAAATATTGATTAATTCCGGCTCAAGAATATCTAACGCCAGGGGTTTCACTTCATCGAAAATCGAACTTACTCTTTCCATCGTTATTTCCTTCTCAAAATATTTAATTACACTATCGCTCCAAAAAATCCCTTCTGTAAATTCAATGTCAAAATCCCATATATCACTTGTCCAAAATTCTCTTTCATTCAGCGCGAGTAAATTATCATTTTCTTTAAAAAGAAAAACCGAAAGATATTTAAAAAAAAGAATATTTTATTTGTGGTGAACCTTCAAATATTATTTGAAACAACTTTAAAATATTATCTTTGCAAATTGCAATTGTCGTATTATATAAAGAAACCCAGCCGAGCATCCCTAAGCCCCTCATATTCATTCTTTTCATCGTTTGCTTCACATAATATTCCATTAGGTATTGATAATTTTCTTCTCCAACCGCAAATTCAAAAGCTTCCTTATTGTAAAATATCATTGAATTAAACTTCGTATAAATATCTACTGCAATTTTATTCTCATATATAACAGCCTGCTCTATCGTCTTTCTATAAAATGGCAATAGATATTTTATTAATTCCGGCTGGATATACTGCGCGTACCTGCAATCATCTGCAAAATTAAGTAAAATTAAATATTCTTCTGTAAACTTTCCCCCTATCTCTTTACCTGAAATAAATTTTTGTAATTGACACAAATCCGTTTCGTAAAGCCGCATAATGATTGATAAACATTTAGGATCTATCGACATAACTTTTTCACCCCTACATCTGTTTCCTTAGGTGGATTTAATGCTGAAACCCTATTAATATTAGGATATTTACTTTAAACAACTCATGAAGTATCATATACTATCATAAATTGACAAATTCCGATTACAATATCCATCAACAAAGTCCATCAATTCCAATAATATATCCTCTGTCCGGGAGTCGCTTATACCTCTTAATCTTTGCAGATTCTCCAGCATACTATCCTTATCCATCCCTTTATCCTTAAACCTTATCAAACACTCACGAAGAAAGAATAAATCATTTTGATGATTTTTAACTTCGCTTTGTATTAACTGAATAAATTCTTTATTTAATGACATTTTACATTCTCCCAATTTCTTTGTGTACCTTCTAAAGCTTTTTGATAATCATCAAATGGCATAGGTTTTGATGGCTGTATAGTTCCATGGTTGGGTTTATCCTGAACATAAGCCAAATCTGATCCTAAATGACTGGTACTCATTTTCCAAACCGGATCCTTACCTGTACCATCAAACGCTGATGGTCTACGATGTGCTGGCAAATCTTCCAGACTCGGAGCAACAGATATTCCTCCCGTCTCAGGATATACCATTCCATTCTTATCAATAGGTATGTCTACATTAGGTCTTGCACCTAAAGTTCTCGCTGTATTTCCTACTTTAGGCTTCCCCCATCCTCTATCATACCCCTGAATACAAATTCTTCTGCAAAACCAAATGGATCAACCTCACATAGTGTATTAAAAACATACCCATACAATGTCGGATTGCCACCTGCCAGACCTATCGGATCCTGCTGTGTATACTGACCAAGACTTGGATCATAGTAGCGGAAACGGTTATAGTACAGACCGGTTTCCTCATCCTCATACTGCCCTGGAAAACGGAACGGGATAAAGCACTGTTCCCTGGTCTTTGGAACTGCACTCCGATCACTGCCTTTGCCTACCTTTTTCACCCTGCCGTAAATATCAAGCTCCCGCTCCCAGACCTTTGTCCCTTCTCCGTCATATGCTTCCACCACAGTACCGAGGTAATCGCTGATAACGCTGTAATTCCCGGTTCCGGTGAGTTTTCCTCGCGGGATAAAATCGTCCTGAAATACCCCGGTGATCAGATTTTTCGGCTGTCTCTCCTCCGCTTCACGCATTTTCCCATCCGTGAAAGGGCGCGTTTCCATCCCACTATGCAATCTGCTCTATGCGACTTTTCTGACACAACGGATACGATGAAATAACCGGCTTAATTTTCTTTTTCATCTGATCAAAAGATTTTCCGTAGAAATATAAGCCTGTCCATTGAGCGCCCTCCCAATAACTATACATTCTTCCGATCCCTTGCAGCTTCGCCTCCATTTGCTCTATCACATAATTTATATCACAATTCTGATAAACCTCATCCGATAACTCTGTACCATTTAAATAATATGCCAATCCCTCCAATGTTCCTACTGCAATTTCTTTCGCTCCCTTTAACACAGAACCTTTTGGAATACCAATTGCATTTAACAGCCCCACCAGTCTACTTATATTTTTTGATACATCCTCCTCCAACTCAAATTCTATATCGCAGGATATAATTTCCCCGTCTGCATTTTGCACCGTGCCTCCTCCTGTTACTCCTCCCATACCCTCTCTTTGAAAAATTTCCTGTAGTGCATCTTCCAGTTCAAACCTATGAATCGGCTGAAATCGCGCATTTAATTTTAATATCCACTGCATAAACTTATTTCTCCTTCATCGTTCTTCTGACTTTATGACATCATAATATCAACATATTCTTTGTACCCTAAGGGTATCTTCCTTTCGCTCATCAGGTCTTCCTTTCCATAAAAGTCACCTCCCCGATGCTCCCACCCATTGGATCTATTCTGAGTTTGGGCAGCTGATAAGTTTTTAGCGGCTCTATCTCTTATTTATAAATGTTGCTGCTAGTGTACTGTATCACTCACATTTCACAACGAGACAGTACACTAGCGATAAGCTGTCTTGTTACACATGTACAAAATAGGCACGTCTTTCAAATTGATATTTTCCCAGTTATTATGTTTGTTATAAAATTACCATTGCACCAACTTTATGAGGTCCCTCATAAATGATAAACTCCGCATTTCGCTTGAATAGATGAGTTGGTGCAATATCTTCAAAGAAAAAGCATACCTCACATCTATCTATCATCTCATTCTGTGTTGGATGCTCTCTATCAAATTTAATGCCGATACTCCAGACACTTCCATCCTCCAGTTCTATAGTTGGGTAGTATTCCGCCCCTTTGGGTGGTGTTTTTCTTCCTCCATCATCTTCCGAAAACCAAAATATCATTGCTTTTTTCATCCACTACATCTCCCTGAAACTTGTTATGCACAATCCGATCTTATAGCATTACAGCTTTTTATTTCAACCGAACTGTTATCTAGGTCTGCAGCCTCAAAATAAGACGCCTCCCCTATATTACCATGGTTATTTTCTAGATATTACCATTTTTCAACAAAAAAATTTCATAAACGTCAAAAATAGCATGGTTATATGTAACTTTTTAATTTTTTCACAAAAAAATGCGCCAAAATGACGCATTTTACTATTCCTATCTGTTCTTAAAAAAATTCCTACATCAGCACAATGACTGCATTTCAATATATCGTTTTCTTATCCTGTCTCTGTAATTGGAGCTTATTTTTATTTCCCGGTCATCATCCATAATAACCTTCTCATATCGAATTTCTTTTGCATAATTCGCATTAATTAGGAATGACTTGCTGACCCGCAAAAATTTTACATTTGTCTGTTCCAATCTGCTTTCCACTTCATCCAGTTTTTTATAAAATATTCTTGTCCCGTCTGTACTGTGAATGATAACCTCTCTCTTATTGCTTTCAAAATAACGTATATTGTTGATGGGAATTCTATATAGGACTTTTTTGTATGTATATTCAAACACTTCGCCCTTTTCCGAAAGTGCTTGGAATGCTTTGATTAAAATTGATCCAAGCCCGTCTTCTGTGACCGGTTTGTCTATAAAGGCAAACGGTTGGACGCCGATCGCCGCCTTGCAATAGGTATCATAAAAAGAGATAAACAAAAAGATGACGCGATAATCCCTTTCCCGAATGACTCCTGCTGTCTCAATTCCATTCATGCCACCCATTTCAATATCCAGCAAAATAATATCGAAATTTCCTTTTTGTTCGATTTCTATGAGTAAATCTTCTCCGCTCTGAAAACACTTTACTTCTGCATTCAGACATAAACGATGTATGACATCCTGAACAATCCTATATTGCTTCTCCCGTTCTTCCGCTATATCGTCGCATATTCCAATCTTTATCATATTTATTCCTGTTTCCTTATCAGCATCTGCCTGATCCCCTAAATTCCATAACATCAGTGACTGCGCAACATAAGAAACCCATACGTTCTCAGGCATAATGACAGGCATCTTACTCAACCAATTTATTGCTCTTATATTTTATCACATGCGCTTCCTGGATGGTATCCCTTAATCTCTAAGCCGTATGATCCCTTGCCAGTTCTCTTTTTATCCCTTCCAATCGCTTTTCCGCTACCGAATCTTCCACTGCTGCCTCCCTAAAATCGCAGGTCTGTTTCAACCGATAAAACACCTGTCACTACGATTCGCGTGTCAGGCTTTGCTCAATAAAAAGTCAGGCTTTTGTCTGACTGATCCCGCAGTCTATACTGAAGTTCCACTCAAGCTCTACTCTCTTATCCCTATGATCATAAGCTTTTTTATAAATGTATCAGCTACATCCTGCGTTATTTGCACGTCTTTTGTCCATAACCAAGCCATTAACTCCGTAATATTTCAAAAAGGGAATGTTCATGCCACCGCACCAAACATTCCCTTTTCATGGTTGATTTTTCTGTTGCCTGCCAACCTCCGACACCTATGTCTGGAAAATAACAGGTTTTTCCGTTGCCTGCCAACCTCCGACACCTGTGTTCGGAAAACGTATCAGATTTTAGGTGTCAACCCACCGCTGATGCACAGCTTTTCTAACTACATTCTACATAAAAACACGAAAAATGCAATACCAATTTTATCTTATGATAATACTTCAGACTTTATACGTATCTTCACTCACTTTGGGCATAAATGACCACCGCCACCTTTCCTTGCGCCCCCCACAGTCCTCACACGTTTCGCAGACGCTCAAACGCCTGATAAACGTCGAGTGTTCCGTAACCCCACTCTCTATTTGGATAGCTTCTGTCATTCGACTTCCCCGTCCCCCGTATCAGCATATTCTTAATACCGGCATTGGAGAGACGCGGACTGTTTAACTCCACCAGCGCCCACTGCATGATCTGCGCAACCGCCCCTGTTGTCACTGCCGCTGCCGCGCTCGTTCCCGTAAACCGGATGTAATCTCCCCGCAAACCCGGACCGTAGACGTTCACCGCTGGCGCGGCGAAATCGGGCTTGATCTCCCCCGAGATCGTATAGCCGCGCCCGGAATCCGTGAACATACTCTGATTTGCTGCATTGTAGCCGCCCACCGTGATGACCTGCTTAGCGTTTGACGGGGACGTCAGTGTGATCTCCGGATTGGAACGCAGAAAATAAACATGCCCGTTGGTCAGCTGCGCCATAGGCAGCCACATATTATACGAACCGTTGATAATATTTTCCGGGTAGACACGGATCACCCACAGCCCGCACTTTGGCGCGATAAAGCGCATATAGATCAGCTGGTTTGCCTCCTCTTTTGTCTCAATACGATAATCGATCATGACGACCGTTTTCTCAAACACAAATCGAAACGTCTCCGAAGCATTTTCCCTTGCGGGCACACGGTGGATCTGCTCCCCCGTCGGCGATATGACTGAAACCGAATAAAGCTCCGGTGAATTTGCCCACATTTCAAGGAAAAACCCGTTCATATCCTCCTCAACTGTCACCTCGACGTCCTCATACGTCATATCCTCGGCGATCAGCCCCTGAAAATGGTGGCGCGAATTTGCCTCATTTCCTCCCGCTACCACAATCGAGCGTCTGCGCCTTGTGCAGATAAAATTCAAATAACTGGACAACGGTCCGTTTTTTCCGTGGCTGCCAATGCTGTTTCCAAGCGCGATACAGATCACAAGCGGCATATTTAACACATTTGCAAGATTGTCAAGATACAACACCCCCATCATAATATCATTTTCCTGATAGGCGGGCACACCGTCCGGCACGAAAAAAAACTCCCGCAGATAGGGTTTTGCCTCCTTTAGCTTGACAACGGCAATCTGTGCCTGAGGCGCAGCCCCGATAAAATCAGCAGCAGCATCCTCACCCCCGCACGCAACGCCTGCCAAAAATGTCCCGTGTCCGTTCTCATCCCGCGACGGCACGACCTCATAGGGATTTTCTGAGGTAAGCGCGCGGTCGATCATCTCCTTTGTATACTCCGCCCCGTATAAAATCCCCTCCGGCGTCTCGCCCTCCGTCACCGACTGATCCCAAATGCGCACGATCCGCGACGTTCCGTCTGAATACTGAAACAATTTATTGGTGTAATCAACGCCCTCTTGTGTCAACGAATTGCAAACAAAGCCTTAGCAGACTACTGCACAGACGCAGCGTCCTCCTTCACTATTTTGTTTTTCTTTCTGGTGCATCCCATAAATCCAAGCGCGATCAGCCCAAGCAGCACGGCGTCCACTGCGACAAGACCGTAAATCCATCCCGGAACTCCCAGTCTGACATGCTCCAGCGCGTTGCTGTTTGCCACTACATACAGAATATTATGGCACGCCTTTCTCATCAGCTGGCGTCCTTCCGCCGTCTCGTCAATGGTAATCTCCTTTTGCGTAGAACTAAGCAGCATATCATTTCCCGCTGCAATCGCCTGGTCCGCATTCTGGAAATCTCCCATCATCGCATTGTCTGTGATAACAAAGCCCTCAAATCCCCACTCGCCTCTCAGCACATTCTCAAGCAGCGGCTTGCTCGCCCCTGCCCATGTAGCGCCAAGCCTGCTCCATGTGGTCATAACCGCCTTTGGTTTTCCCTCTTTAACCGTAAGCTCAAACGGTTTGAGATAAATTTCACGCAGCGCCTGCTCGTTGCACCAGTTCGCTCCGCCGATTGCATTGGTCTCCTGATCGTTTAAGGCAAAATGCTTGATGTAGGTATAGACATTTTTATCGTTACAGCCGCGCACCATCGCAGCGCCCATCTTTCCGGAGAGGAAACCGTCCTCCGAATAGTACTCAAAATTTCTTCCGCTGAACGGCGTACGATGGATATTCATCGCCGGACCGTAGATTCCCGACACCTTATTTGCATATGCTTCATCGCCAAGCGCCTTACCGAACGCTTCCGGCAGATCCGTGTTCCATGTAGAGCCTACCACCACCGCACTTGTGTACTGGTTTCCTTTTGTTCCATTGATCAATCCGTTTAATCCGGCAGGCCCGTCCACATCCAGCACCTCCGGTTTGCCTACAGAACCAATACGCACCGACTGCCATCCGCTCATTCCGATCAGCTGTTCCATATCTGCGACAGACAGCTGCTCTAAAAGCTGTTCCCACTTCGGATCGTCATACGCAAGCCCCTTCACATCCGCAAGTGTCAGACCATGCTTTGCAAATACTACATCCTCTGCATTCGGATCTGTCTCCACTGATGTATTCTGAAGCGCCGCAAGTACCTCCGGCGTCGCCTCCTTGTCTACCGCCTTCTCCTTTGGCATAGTTCCTGCCCAGTCTGCACGGCTGACATATGTCACATCTCCCGCCACATCGTCAAACTGGTTGGTCGCCTCCACCAGATCACTGTCTCTGTTTCGCTTTGTCTCCGCAATGTTTAAGATTTTCTGATCAATGACATCATGGCTGTTTTTCATCAGCTTGATCGCATAATCCCCTGCTTCCAGAACATATGCTTTTGCCTCTTTGTAATCATAGCTTGCCATATCTTCTTTTGCAAACGTCAGGGTCAGCGTCTGGCTTGCTCCCGGTTCTAAAACATCCGTCTTGTCAAACGCAACCAGATTTACATGCGATTTCTCGATTCCTCCCACAGTATATGGCGGCGTATAATACAACTGTACCACTTCTTTTCCGGCGGTATTTCCTGTGTTTGTCACAGTGACATCCACACTGACATTCTCACCGTCCTCTTTCAGTTCTCCCATCTGCTGCTCAAATGTAGTATAGGACAATCCATAGCCAAACGGATACTGGACCGTCTCGTCATAGTTGATATATCCGTCCACTGCCGCTGTCTCATAGTAACGGTATCCCACATAAATACCTTCCTGATAGTTCATGAACTTATAAGGCGCTTCTTTATCGCCCATCATCCCGCCCTGAGGATGTTCTGTTCCGGTATATGAAAAATCTCCGATATTCATATATGCCGGAGCAGAAGTCGCATCGTACGCATATGTGTCAACCAGACGTCCGGAAGGATTCACCTTTCCGACAACCGCGTTTGCCACCGCCCTAAGTCCGACAGAACCCGGTCCTCCAATCCACAGCGCGGCATCCACCCGTTCATCCTCAAGAAATCCTAATTCCATTGGAGAGGAAGAATTGATAAGCACAATAACCTTATCAAAATTCTCTTTCACCATATCAAGCATTGCCTCTTCATTTTCTGTCAGCTCCATATAATGCCTTCCGGCAGTTCCGCCCGTATAGTCCGCCATATCCATCGGCATGTCCGCGCCTTCTCCTCCGGCACGTCCAAACACGACAACCGCCGCATCTGAAAAAGCCTTCGCATTTTCCAAAAGACCGTTCGCATACTCCTCCACTGCTGGCTCTTTAATTCCATAGTCGCTCAGTGCGATCGTTACGCCGTTGCCCTCTTTCGCTTCATTATTTTTTGTCTGATAGAAATCTGCAAGCTCCTCATTGACCGCAATGCCCGCGTTCTCAAAAGCCGCCTTTAGGGTCACATTCTGACTCTCATCCGCCGCGCCCGAACCGGATCCTCCATAGATGATCGCATCAGACGCAAATCCGAAAAGATTTACCGCACCACTTGTCAGAGGCAGTACGTTTCCTTCATTTCTAAGAAGCACAAGTCCTTCTTCCTCAATCTGCTCCGTCACTTCCTGCGCGGCCTTTGTCTGTGCCTCCACCTGCTCAGGCGACGCCGTATTGCGGTGCAAAAACTGATTCACCATTACATAAACGTTCGCTACCGCCACATTCAGCCCCACCACAACGACCAACAGCACGCACAGCAGCGCCGAAAATATCTTTAACATTCTGTGGTTCTTCTTCGCGCGGTAAATCCACATTGCAAGGATAGCGATCGCCGCCACGATCGTTCCCGCCAGAATACACCTTGTGATCAGACGGATATCCGCTCCGATCGGATTCTTAAAAATCGCAGACAGCAGAATTGCCACGACAACCGCCGCAATAGCAGCCAGCGTTGCGAGCTTCGCGATTTTTTCCACACTCCATTTCTTTTTTGTTTCCATTAAAATGAACCTCCCACCTTTTGTATTGTAAACAGTGTACCATAAAAGGCGGAAGGTTTCCTCATTCTGCATAAACTGCATGTTCTCTTCCTAAATTGCATTTGTCATCGTCATTTCCTACAAAAATAGACTGTTTGATTTGTACAAAACATCCAATCCATGTCTCCCATTTCTATGCCCTATCGGGCAGCTTCCCGACTGCCGCAAAAATTCCATAGAAGCTCTATTTGACCTGTGTTCCGCACACTTAGCTTTCTGACAAACACCTCCGTGCCCCAGCGGTTCAGCTTGCGGATCCCGCACGCATTTCGCAAAATGGTATCATCCGAAGCCTCCGCACCAAGCGCCGTCTCCATCCTCCCACAGAGCTGCTCCTGCTGCTGCAGCGCACTTTTTAAGAGCTCCTCTCTCCTTTGCAGCGCACTGCGCGCGGTTTTATATTCATTTCCGGAAAGCTGCCCACTTTTGTATCGTTCATAAGTCTTCGCCTTTTCCCCCACAATACACTCAAGCTGCCCCTGAAGCTTATCCATCTCTTTCCGCTCTGCCCGACAGCGGCTGGTGCACGCCTCCTCATAATATTTCCGCACATCACCGATCTCTGTCTGTCTGCCGATCTCCTTTTGCAACGCGGATAAAATCGTCTGCTCTAACACACACACATACACCCGCTCCAAACAATTCTCATTGCCCGTCGAATAACGACTCCCACAGTAAAAATATGGTTTTTTCGCATTGCGGTACCGCAGCGCCCTGCCGCACTCCGCGCACAACACTTTTCCCTGCAATACATGCGCCGCGCCGTCGCTGTGTGTTTTTTGCAGACTGCGCGGCTTCCTTTCTCCTCTTATCCGCTGCACCTCCTCAAATACCTTCCGCGCAACGATCGGCTCATGGTGGTCATAGGTGATCCTCCACTCATTTCTCGGCTTTAAACGCGGCTTTCCTCCCACTGTCTCCCGCTCATATTTCCCATAGACCACATCCCCCGCATAAAAGTCATTTCTCAGCATCGTGCAGACAGTGCTTCCCTCCCATGAAAATCCTTTTCCAACAGGCTTCCTGCGCGCTGCTCCGCGTGCCATCAGATATTCAATAGGGGCTTTGATGTTCTCCTGATTGAGCTTCTTTGCGATCTCCACCGAAGTATATCCCTCCAATGTCAGGCGAAAAATCCGCCGCACAAGCTCTGCTTCCTCCTCCACAATCTCCACCTGATTCCTGCCGCCCTCCTTTTTTTTGTATCCAAAAGGACAATTCCCGCTGCAATACACCCCGCGCTCCTTTTTTGCGTGCAGGGACGACTTGACCTTTACGGACAGATCTTTGGAATACAAGTCATTCATCAGATTTTGAAACGCGCGCTCCATACCGCCCGTTTTCCCGCGGACGTCTCCGCTGTCGTAGCCGTCGTTTACCGAGATAAACCGGACACCCCAAAACGGAAATATCTGCTCCACATAGGAGCCTGCCTCCACATAATCTCTGGCAAACCGCGAAAAATCCTTGACGACGATGCAGTCCGCCTTCCGCGCTCTCACACATGCCAAAAGTGCACGCATCGCGGGTCTGTCAAGATTCGTACCACTGTAGCCGTCATCCGCAAATTCGAGAAGCTCGTAATCCTCAAAATGCTCTCTGATGTACTCCTTCAGAAGCAGCCGCTGACAGGAGATACTGCTGCTCTCCTCACAGCTTAAGGCGTCCTCCTTCGATACCCGCAGATAGATCGCAATATTCATCCTGCTCCTCCATTCCAAAGCGCTTCATCACACGATCCCTTTCCGTGCATCCCTTCCCGTGTCTTCTGCGCCGTGTCCCTCCACCTCCAGACAATGACTGCCCGTTTTCCCTGATAAATGAAAATCTGCTCGATCAAGCTTTCAACCAGACACGCATCCAGCTTTCCGCCATCTGCGCATTGCACAAGAGCACTGATCAGCCGGTTCTGCCGCTCTGCCTGCCCGTCTATGAGGGAAGCTTTCGTATGCAGGAGCGACAGTTTCTGCCCGACTTTCTCCCGCTCCTGCACAAGCAGCTGTTTTTGTCTCAGAAACTGTGTCTGCGAAATCCTCCCCTCCTTGTATTCCAGATAAACGCCGCTCATCTGCAGCGCTTTTCCTTCCATTGCCTCCTGCAGCTCCTCCTGCTTTTTCTGTATGAACATTTTTTGTTTTTGCGTCTCCGCATTGCTGTGGTTCAAAAGCATTTTCAAGGAAACGCCGCAGCGCGCAAATTCCTCCTTTAATATATGTAAAATGATTTTTTGAAGCCGGAGAAATGTGATATAACCGCCCGCACAATGTTCCCCGTCTATCCTTCTCCTATTCGGACAGCTGTAAAATACAAAACGTTCTGTCTCCTCCCCAAAGCTCTTTTTCCCATGTGCCATGCGAACCAGTCTGCGCCCGCACTCCCCGCAGTACAAGACGCCCCGAAATATATCTTCCGCCGGTTTGCCGCTTCGCCGCGTACATTTTTGCATCCTGCAGTTGCCCTTAAGCCTTTCGCCTACCCGGTAAAACACCTCCTCGGTCACCAATGCCTCATGCGTATGCTCCACCGCAACAGGCTCATCCATATATTTTCCCGACTGCACAAGACTTCCAAGATAAGCCTGATTGCTCAATATCGTCCGCAAAACAGTCGTGTCCCACTGCTTTAACTCCTGTCCCTCCTTCTGGCAGACTGTTTGATATTTTCTGTGATCACTCGGACGGTGGATCCCCTGCCCGTACAGCCATTCGATCACAGACGCAAAAGTCTCCCCGGCATCATAGCGGACAAATATCTGCCGGACGATCTCACTGCCGGCCTTCTCCCGTATAAGCGTCCGCTTTCCGTTTCTCATCCCCACCGTATACCCATAAGGGGCAACGCTTCCCACAAATTCCCCCCGTTCCATTTTCAAGCGCTTGCCGGCTGCCGCCTTCTTTGCAATATCCCTTGCATAAAACTCATTTGCAATATTTTTCAGGTGCACAGACAGCGCCTCATTCCCGGTCAACCGGTCCATACTGTCATATTGGTCGGTGATAGAGATAAACCTGACGCCCATAAACGGAAAAATTTTCTCCACAAAATCTCCGGTCTCAATATAATTTCTTCCAAACCGCGAGAAATCCTTTACGATCACACAGTTGACCCGTTCGTCCCGAATATCCTCCATCAAACGCTCAAAATCCGGCCGGATAAAATTCGTTCCTGTCGCTCCTAAATCGCAATAGCAATCATACAAGGTCATTTCCCCGTGTGATTTTAAATATTCCTTTGCCAACGCAATCTGATTTTCGATAGAAGCTTCTTTTCCGTCATGGTGCTCTACCGACAGTCTCGCATAAATCCCGGCCGCATAAGCTTTCCCCACACCTTCCTCTTTCCCCATTTGGTTTTCCAAACAAAATCTGCGCTTTGACGTCCGCGCCATTTAAAACGCTCCCCTCCCATCCCTCTGCTGTACCGAAAAAAGATCTGCCAATGTCTCTTGCCATTCCCACGCTTCCCGATAACTGAGCTGTATCAAAATCCGCTTATCCTCACAGACCTCTATCCGTTCCACAAAGGCAAGCAAGATCTCCCTGTCCAAGTCTGCAGGCTGGAGCCTCTCCCTCATCCGCTCCAGCTTCAGACCGGACTGCGCCCCCTTGCGCAACATCTGCTTTCGCATTTCTTCCTGTCCGACAAGCGCCTTCTCTCTTTCCCTGTACTGCATTTCGTATATTTTACCAAAACATAAAAAGTCCTCCTCTGTGATAATCCCCTCCTTAAAGTCCTCATAAAGCGCTGCGCGAAGCTTCGGATATTTCTCCTGCTCCCTGCGCAGACGCACAATCTCCTCCGCGATCCCTGCCGCTTCCGAAAGGTCTCCCTCCCTGATAGATCTATACCCAAGCCGACTGTCCTTGTCCGTAAGCAGGAGCATCTGGATCCGTATGACCTCAAAGACCGCACGTTTCAAATCCTCCTCTGCGATACTGTGTCTGGTACAGCCCTCGCTTCTGTTTCTGGTAGAGCAGATGTAATATATTTTCTCTCTGCCCTTATACCTGTTCACCCTGCGTATCATCGGCTCTTTGCAGTCTCCGCAGAACAAAAGTCCGGCGAACATGTGCGGTGTCTCTTTCCCCTTTCCCGCTCTGGTGTCCACCTGTAAAAGCCTCTGCACCTTAAGGAAATCCTCCCTGCAGATGATCGCCTCATGTGTCCCCGGCACCTTAATCCACTCATCCTCCGGTTTTTTTAACACCTTATCAACCTTGTAGCTGACCTTTTCCGACCTTCCCTGTACCATCGTTCCGGTATATATCTCATTCGTCAAAATCCGTTTTACCGTCACAGAAGACCACTTGGAAACTATCCCCGTCCGAAAACCGGTCGCATAATGCTCCCCATGCTCCCTTTTGTATGCAAGCGGCGAGAATATCCCGTTCTCATTCAGCCGTTTTGCGATCGCGAGGCTGCTCATGCCCTCCAGCTTCCACGCAAAAATATGTCTCACAATGCACGCCGCGTACGCATCCACCACCAGCCGGTTTTTATCTGCCTCATCTTTCCGGTACCCATAGACCGCAAAGGCCCCGATAAACCTTCCCATTTCCCGCTTTACCCTCTGATGGCTTTTTACCTTGCCGGAAATATCCTGACAGTAGGCGTCGTTCACAAAGTTTTTTACCGGAATGATAAGAGAGGTAGTATTGCGGTCTGCCGTCAGACTGTCATAACGGTCTGTAATCGCGATAAAGCGCACAGAAAAAGCCGGGAATATCTTTTGAATGAATCGCCCGGCTTCGATATAATCTCGTCCAAATCTGGACAAATCCTTCACCACAACACAATTTACACGCCCCGCTTCAATATCCGCCAGCATCCGCTTGAAATCCGGCCGGTTGAAATTCACTCCCGAATATCCGTCGTCAATATAAATATCAAACAGCTCCATATCCTCCTGCGCCTCCACAAAGGAGCGTGCCAGTTCACGCTGGGCTGCGATACTCTCACTCTCTCTCTTTTTTCTGCCGTCAATATCCTCATCGTCTCTCGATAAACGCAGATAGATCGCCGTATGATAACATACCTGTCTTTTCATTCTGCTTCCCCTGATCCTTTGTTCCCACAGCTTACTGTATCGGTATCCGCGGTAAGCTCCGCCATTTTGGAAATATACTGCATCATCCGATCATTCAGTGTTTCTTCACAGTCCGAATATTCTGTTTTTACCGTATAATCTCCCACACGGACAAGATACGGATTATGTACCTGCTCCACATAGCTCTTGATCCGCTTTGCTGCCGGCTGCTTCCGGTCAATCTCAATCCCTGTAATATCGACCAGTTCCTCCGGTTTTACCGTTCGGATGTCTGCCTGACTCATTTTTTGCAGAATCTCACTGTCCAAGACCTCTCCCCCTTTCCCTTGAGATTCTATGCGCAAGGAGGCATGTCTCATTCGTAAAACAGCGCGCGGTGCGTCCTGTATGCCACCCCTATATGAACAACGAGCGACACGCTTTGCGAGCCACTCTTATGTCAACAACGAGCGACACGCTTCGCGAACCGCTCTTATGTCAAAAAAGACCCTCCCATGATCTTCACATCACAGAAAGGTCTTGAAAAGATATTTATTCTTTTTTCATAATGAAAAATTTCATAGCCGGATAGCTGATGACTACCTGCAGCAGGATGTTCAGGATATTCGCAAGTGTCGGCGCCAGACCTTCCGGAATCCCGATGCGGATAAACAGCTCCTGACTGTAAGCAGGCAGCGCCGAAGAAAGCACCACAAGCACAACAGCCAGCAGAATATACCTCGGAACCGCCTTTTGAAACGCCGCATTGGACCGAAATACCCAGTACTTCTGAACAAAGAAGTTCACCGTCTGCGCTGCTGCCGTCGCCGCCAGAAAGCTCAGGAAACCACACAGTCCCAAGCTCTCCGGCGTCGTATACCGAAAAAACAGGAATTGAAACGGCTGATCGGACAGTCCTGTAAACAGCAGTCCCGTGCCCAACCACATCACGATGAAATTTGTCACCGTGGCGCAGTTTGACAAAATATTAAATAAAATAAATTCCCACAAATCCGGATGTTTTCCCTTCCATATTTGAAATGCATTCACAGTCGTCTGCTCCTTTCCTTATGCATTCTGCGGTTTGCAAAAAATCCCCGGATAACGCCGCCCAATCCCCGGAAAAAATGGCCGTTGCAGATAGTCAGTATCGAAGCCGCCATGTCCATGCTGACCATCCCGTTCGTCATTTTGGCAATCCCCCGAAACGGCATATTATAGATAAACAGCACATTCAAATTCGGCGTGCCCTTTTCCACACTCTTTCGTTTTATATCCTTTAGTATTTTCCCTGCAAGCCGGGCAAGAGGATTCCTCGCATAATAAAGCTGCGACAGTGAGTCATTCATCTCCAAAAGCGCGCGCTCATCCCAGTCTTTTTCGGGAATGGGACGTCCCAGCAGCGCTTCAAACGCCGCATCCGACACACACTCCACCCGGGCGCTGTAATAATCCTTCAATCTCTCTTTGTCATAGGAGACAGACGCCTGCGTCCCGTCCACCTCCACAGTTTTCTGCAGCGGACGCTCCGCCGCATTCGGTCCTACCGAAATGGTGTAGGTTCCCGTTTCGATCTCCCAATGCCTCGTCCAGACATTGTAGTAACGGAATGCCTTATCGTCCAGCGCTATCACAACCGTTTTACTCTCTCCCGGTGCAAGACCCACTTTTGCAAAGCCCTTTAATTCAATGGCAGGACGGAACAGCTCGCTCTCTTTCATGCCGATATAAAGCTGCGCGATCTCCTCACCAAACCGTTCCCCGGTATTTGTCACGGTAAAGCTCACGCTCTCACGCGATACCTGTAGGTTGAAATAGGAAAAACTGGTATAGCTTAACCCATACCCAAACGGAAAGCAAACCTTCTTCCCTACCGTCTGATAATAACGGTATCCCACAAACAAGCCCTCCCGGTACTCCGCTGTCCGTTGTCTGCCCGGAAAATAATTATAGCTTGGCGCATCCTCAGAATGCACCGGATAGCTCTCCGCCAGTTTTCCGGACGGATTGATTTTTCCGGTAAGAATATCTGCCATCGCGCCCGCACCCGCCTGACCGGAAAGATAACCGTTAAGCAAAGCTCTGCACTGGTCCAGCCACGGCATTTCCACCGGACTTCCGCCGGCGAGAATCACAACAACATTCTTATTTACCTCGGAAACAGCCTGCAAAAGCTCCTCCTGATTGCCCGGAAGGCGCATATTCTCCCGATCCATCCCTTCGCTCTCTGCAATTTCCGGCTGTCCCAGATAAAGCAGCACCACCTCCGCAGAACGCGCCAGTGCAACAGCGCTGTTTTTTAACCCCTCATCCGCTTTGCCGTCTCTGCGGTATCCCTGCACCGCTCCAATAATTTCCAAGCCACTCTGCTCCAGCATGTCCGCGGGTCTGTCTAACCTTGTGGGATTGACCACGGAAGACCCGGCGCCCTGATACCGGGGGGTGAATGCCATATCGCCAATGATCGCCGTCCTACAGCCGGATGCCAATGGCAGCAGTCCGCCTTCATTTTTCAGCAGCACCGCTGTCGCAGCTGCCACACGGCGCGCCTGTGCATGGTGCGCCTCCTCGTCAAACGATCTCGCTGCCTGCTCCACCGCACCGTGTACAGAAAATACCACATCCAGAAGCTCGTCCACACGCTGGTCAATGATTTCATCCGTGATACGCCCCTCTTGATACGCACGCAGCACATCCCCGTCACTATCTCCGAGAACACCGGGCATCTCCAGATTGCTCCCTGCCCGGATCCCTTCTACATGGTCGTTAGAGCCTCCCCAGTCTGTGACGACAAATCCGTCAAATCCCCATTCTCCCCGCAAAATATCTGTAAGCAGCTTGGCATCCTCATTCGTGTACACACCGTTTAAACGGTTATACGAGGTCATGATCGCCTTTGCGCCGCCCTCCTTAACCGCAATCTCAAAACCAGTCAGATAAATTTCACGCAGGGTTCTCTCATCCACAATGCTGTCACTTGACATCCGCAGCAGCTCCTGGGAATTCGCCGCAAAATGCTTCGGACATGCCGCGATCCCATTGGACTGTATTCCCCGGATCAGCGCTGCCGCCATTTTCCCGGACAGATAGGGATCCTCCGAAAAATATTCAAAATTACGTCCGCCCAGCGGGCTTCGTTTGATATTTAACCCGGGACCAAGCAGCGTGCCGACGCCCTGACTTGCCGCCTCAGCGCCTATGACTGTCCCCATCTGCTCCGCCAGCTCTATGTCCCAGCTGTTTGCCAGACCGGCGGCTGTCGGAAAACAAGTCGCCGGACAGCTCTCATTCAGACCCAGATGATCGCCGGCGCCCATCTGACGCCGGACGCCGTGGGGACCGTCCGAAAGGACCATCGACGGAACGCCCGCCTCCGGGAACGCATAGGTACTCCAAATATCCTGACCGGACAGCAGCGCTACCTTCTGCTCTCTCGTCAATTTCTTTAAAATGTCCTCATGCCTCATGCAAATTCTCCTTTGGTGTCACACTATTCCAAAAATTAAATTTATCATAACACCTTTGCCGTCTGCCGGACACCTTTGGCATGGTTTGCATGTTTCCTTGCATGAATTGCTTTTTTCACCCACTTTTCTGCCGCCGGATCAGAATATCGATCTCGAACCAATTTTCATGCGTCCGAATCGACACACTTCCGCCGTACTTTTCTGCAGTATAACGGACAGACTTTATTCCATATCCGTGATGATCTGCATCCTTTTTGGTAGTGACCGGAACCCCCTCCTTAAAATCCAGTTTTCCCTCAAAATAATTTTCCACACGGATGACCAGAAATTCCTTTTTGGAGAACAGCGCCAGATGAATGATCCGCTTTTCTTTCTCTGCGATGTCCGTCTCGCACTCAATCGCATTGTCCAGCACGTTTCCGAAAATCGTGCAGATGTCCATCGCATCCATATCTGCCAGAAGCTTTCCGTCCGCCACGCAGGTAAACTGGATTTCCCGCTCCACGCACAGAAGGCTTTTGCTTGTCAAAACCGTATCCAAAACCGAATTTCCTGTCTTATTCTGCGCCTCGTAATTCCTGATCTCCCGTTCCATCTCATCGAGATATTCCTTGCGCCGCGCATGATCCGGCTCTGCCCGCAGCAGCGTGATCTGATGCTTCAGATCATGATATTTCCGATTGATCAGATCGATCGTTTCCCTGCTCTGACAATACTGCATGTACTGGTTCTGCAGGACGCTTTGTATCGAATCATATTCTCTGCGGATATGCAGCATACTGCGCGAAAGATGATGCGCAAACAGCAGAATCTCTCCGGAAAGATCTACCAGCGTGCGTGTCTTGTAAACCTGAAACCATGCCTTTTTGTCCAATTCTGTCGAAAACGGCACAAATCCCATGTTGCTGGCAAAAAATACGGAGATCCCGATCAAGGCTGTCGGCCACAAATCCCCGGCTTCCACGAAAAGGGTGTCCCGCCTGTTCGGATAACAGCTTTCCAGACGATACATCAGACCGTAAACCGCCGCATAGACCACAAGAACACACAGAAATTCCCACCGCTTCGCCTCAGCGCCCTTATCATAAAAAATAGTAAGATAAATCTGCCATGCCAATGATGCCGCAAGCTCCGCAAGAATAAACGCACGCACTGTACAATATCCGGCAGCAGTGTAGGACAGCTCGCTGCACATCAAAAACATTAGGTACATCATCCCCACCGCAACCGCCATACAGATCATCCACATCTGCAGCGGAAGCCGACCCGTTATGATCAAAAAGACCGCCATGAAAAGAAATCCGATGCCGACCGTTCCCCAAAAACGTACTCCCCTTATGCGTCTTCTGTACAGCAGAATATAGAGCATACAGGCGCCCCACTCCGCCAGTGCGGTATACACTCTCGGTATATTTGGCAGCATTTCTTCCATCAGTGGTTTCCTCCCGCCATATATTTTGCCAAAGCCTCCAAAAACTCTGCCTTTCTCGGTCTGCTGATCAGCAGCGCCTCTCCGTTTACAATAGCATTTCCATCCCGCACGCCGTCCACATATTCCAAATTGACCAGATAGCCGTTGTTGCAGCGAAAAAAATCATGTTCCGTCAGGAGCTGCTCGATCTCTTTTAACACGCCGCGCCCCTTCATGATTCCCGTGCGGGTGTGAAATATCAGATTATGCCCCTGACTTTCCACATAAAAGATGCTGCCCGCCTCAAGCTTCATCGTTCCCCCCTTCACTGCGATCGTAATGTAATAACGCTCTTTCTTTTTCATGCGTCCCAGCGCTCTCGCAAAACGCTGGCTAAACACAAAGTAGTTGACAGGCTTCAGCAGATAATCCAGCGCGTCCACCGCATACCCCCGAATGGCATACTGCGCCATATTAGTGATAAATATAATGACTACCTCAGGGTCTGACTGCCGGATCACCTCTGCCGCTGTCATCCCGTCCATCAGCGGCAGTTCAATATCTAAAAGGATCATGTCAAACTGTGCCTTAAACTTTTCAACCAAAGCCGCCCCATCCGTGAAACAGGATACCTCAAACCGTTCTCCGGATTCCTTGGAAAAACGCTCGATATACTCCTGCAACTGCTGAACATAGCAAATTTCATCCTCCACAATCGCAATGCGTCTCATGGATGCTCCTCCTTACAATTTTCTACCGTCAGTATACTTGAACATCCCCGACAATGCAACGGCAAAATCAGCCCTTTATTTGCCGCTTTTGAAGCTTGACAATATAATTACTCCATCCCCCGTGTCAATAAAACCAATCAGTACCCCTTCCCCCTTTAGAGAGAGCACCGGCTGATTCTGCATCCTAAGGATCCCCGACGCCTCAAGCGCCGTCGTGTCTAACAGCCCATAGCACTTTGGAATTGTCGTATAGCTGTAATTTCCGATCGAGAGCGGCGGCAGTCCCTCCCGTGGGAAAAAGAACACATCATAGTCCTCCGAGACTCTCTGTGTACAGCCGCCTACTGTCAGCTCCTCCGTTCCCACCCCATAGGGGATGATAAAATCATAATAGTCATTTGAATGTATCTGTTGTCTGCAGTCTGCCATAAAAAACTCCGGTCATCTATTCATATTTAATAGATGCCGGAGGCTTTTCATTTATGCGATATTTTATTTTATACGGTGCTCCCCGCAATCTGAGGTGTGCCGCCATCTGCAATACGGGCGCAGCCGCGCATCTCAATCCGCGGACTTCCCTTTTTCTCCACATACTCCTTCGTGATCGTAACAGTACCGATATTGTCATCCTTTGGAATCTCATACATAATATCAAGCATAAATTCCTCAATGACTGCACGAAGCGCACGCGCGCCCACCTTCTTCTCCTTCGCCTTTCTTGCAATGGCGCACAGCGCATCCTCATCAAACTGCAAACGAACCTCATCCATTGCGAGCAGCTTCTCATATTGCTTTAAAATTGCATTTTTCGGCTCTCTTAAAATTCGTACCAGCGCATCCTCTGTCAGCGCATCCAGCGTAAACATGACCGGAAGCCTTCCTAAAAACTCCGGTATCATGCCGAATTTGCGCACATCCTCCACCGTCACCTCTGACAGCAGATTTTCCTTCTGATCGTATTCATCCTTCAGCTTTGCGCCAAACCCAATCGAAGCCGTCTTGTTTAAACGCTCCTTGATGATCTCCTCCAGCTCCGGAAACGCTCCGCCGCAGATAAATAAGATATTCTTTGTATTGACCATCGTCATCGGCACCATCGCATTCTTGCTGCTCGCGCCGACCGGAACCTCGACCTCCGCGCCCTCTAAAAGCTTCAACATCCCCTGCTGCACCGACTCGCCGCTGACGTCGCGCTGATTCGTATTGCGCTTCTTTGCAATCTTATCAATCTCATCAATAAAAATAATACCATGCTCCGCGCGCTCCACATCATTATCCGCAGCCGCTAAAAGCTTGCTCACCACGCTCTCGATATCATCGCCTATGTATCCAGCCTCTGTCAGAGAAGTCGCATCCGTGATCGCAAGCGGCACATCCAAAAGCCTTGCAAGCGTCTTAACCAGATATGTCTTTCCGCAGCCGGTCGGACCGATCATCAGCATATTCGACTTCTCGATCTCAATGCCGTCCTTCTCATCCGCTGCAATCCTCTTATAATGATTGTAAACAGCGACAGACATGACCTTTTTTGCCTGCTCCTGCCCTACCACATATTCATCTAAGGAAGCCTTGATCCGGTGCGGCGCCGGAATCTTTGCAATATCAATGACAGGCTTTTCATTCTCCTTCTTTTTTTTCTTCTTCAGCTTCTGATGATTCGGAAGCGTGCCCTGCAGATTCTGAAGATCCGACAGATTGATCATGCTGATATTCGGCATCTTGCCCAGATTCAGATTCATCATGTCATCCATCGAAAAACCGGACTGGTTCATACTGTCGAAGGTGCGCTGCATACAATCCTGACAGATGCAGATGTCATTGGGGATCTTGATCATCCGTCCTGCCACATGCTCCGGGCGGTGACAGATATAACAGATGTCCTCATACTCTGTCTCCTGACCAGCAGACGTTTCCCCGTCAGAAGCCTCCGTCATCCCCCGCTCCTCACTCGCCGCGTCCGTCTCGCCCTCCTTGGAAAGTGCGTTGCTTTCCGCAGTCTCCCCGTCTATTACCTCTCTATAATCATTATCATTCATCGGATACTCCTTATGACTGTTCTTATTGATTCTTTTAAGTCAAGGCTATTATAATAGAAATACCTGTTCATCTCAAGGAATTTTCTGATTTTTCATATTTATTTAGTCGCCGCCACCCGTAAAACGGGTGGCTCGGCTCGCTGGGTATAACCCCTTGAC
>URJS01000022.1 GCA_900548205.1 uncultured Roseburia sp.
CGGAACTATGGGATTCATAGAGTTTCCGAGACCGCTCTACCAATGTATTGAGGAATCCAGACGCAGCGAATCAGTTGCTTGCCGATGTGGAAGCAGCAATTTACGAACGACTGGAAAATCCATTATCTTTTGAAGCTTATCGTTCTGCCAGAAAACGAAAACATGACTACTACAGAATTTATGTTAGTAACTACACCGTTTATTATGTTGTGATCGACAATGTAATGGAAGTTCGACGATTTTTGTATAGTGCAAGAGATGTAGAGAAATTTTTATAAGAGAGATATAACATTAAAAAGCAGCCAGTCTGATGAGACTGACTGCTTTTTTAATCAATCTTCTTTCTGCCCGAAAATGGAGCGGGAAAGAAGATAAGACAGTCCCAATATAACCGGAGTGATAACCGGTATCAGGATGAGGCTGACATAGTAGGAACCTGTAAGTTGTCATTTTCTTTCATCAGTTACTATGTGTTCTATTCCCAAATGCTCTTTACTAAGATAATCTTTCATAAAATTTGGAAATGCTTTGTATTTATCCAAGTCATTTTTTATCATATAAGACCCGAAAAATCTATTTCAGTGCCATCCATTTTTGGAATTGTGAGGGTGGCTGTCTGTGAAAGTTTTCATCCGTTAGACGGGTGACGCTGATTTTAGTCATAAAAAGAGAGACAAGTCATAAAATAGAACATGACCCAAAGTGAGAGGAGGAGGACAGATGCCAGAAAAGGAATTTCGGCTGGAGCAGATTTTTCCGGTACATATCAGAAATCAGATTCGCATGGAGGAGATTTGGGGAACGCTTGAGGAAATCAGGGTGCGCATCGGACAGCCGCTTGAATTTATCACAGGCACGGGAAACAGCTACCTGACGCTTTCCGATGGGGCGGGCACATGGATGCGCGCAGCAGAGGAGGGCGCGGCGAAAAAGGCTTACCGAGTCACGGTGCGTGATGTCGCGGAGCTTGTGAACTACAGTAGCAGCTATTCGCTCTATGCCTATAAGGAAGAATTAAAGCAGGGCTATCTGACCCTTACGGGCGGTCATCGTGTGGGAATGGCAGGCGTTGCCGTCACGGAGGGCGGACAGATTTGCGGCATCAGTCCGGTCACCTTTTTAAATATCCGTGTCGCGCATGAGAAAAAAGGGTGTGCAGAGGGATTGCTGCCCTACTTAAAAAATGCCGGGAATGTCTGTAATACGCTGTTTTTTTCGGAGCCGGGGGCGGGAAAGACCACGCTGTTAAGGGATTGTATTCGGATGCTCTCGGACGGAGCGGCATCAGATATGGGATTAAAAGTATGCGTTGTGGACGAGCGTTCCGAAATTGCGGCGTGTCATATCGGTGTTCCCCAAAACGATCTTGGCACTCGTACGGACGTGCTCTGCGGCTGCACAAAGCCGGCGGGAATCCGGATGCTTCTGCGTGCGATGTCGCCGCAGGTCATTGCGCTTGATGAGCTGGGAGGAGAGGAGGATTTTTTTGCGGTGGAGCAGGCAGTGTATTCCGGCTGCCGTGTGCTTGGCACGATCCATGCGGGGAGCATGGACGAGCTGGCAAGAAAGCCTTACTTAAAGGAATGGATGAAACAGGGCGTTTTTGAGCGGTATGTTGGAATCAGTCGGGGAAAAGACGGGGGCAGACGTTATCAGATATATAATGCCGGAATGGAGCGCTTATGCTGAAGGCGGGGGGAAGTATTCTGGTTGTGGCGGCAAGCATCGGGATTGCAAGTGCATTTCGGCGGGAAATCAAGGAGCACCTTGCAATTTTGTATGAGATCCGCAAGCTGCTTGTGGATATTGCATATGCAGCGTTTGAGACGATGCAGCCGGTGGAGATACTGCTTGGCTGCTTTATCAGAACGAGGGACGAGCGGTTAAATAAGCTTTGCAGGGAGATTGCGGAGCAACTGATGGAAAAGAGCGAGCAGGACGGCGCGGAGGTATGGAGAAGCAATGTCTTTTCGTTTCATAAGCTGCTTGGATTAAAGGAGGAGGAAGCGGAGGTCATTGCCGGCGCGGGAAGCGCCTTTTTTGGAAAAAGTGTGGAGGAGAACAAAAAGCACCTTGCGCTTGCGTTGGAGCGCCTTGATTTTTTGATTGAAGCGGCGCGCGGGGAACAAAAGGAGAAGCAGAAGGTATATGGGACAGTCAGTGTGCTCTGCGGTCTGATGTTAGTGATTCTGCTTGTTTAGAAAGGAAAAATTGACCATGAGTGTAAATCTGATATTTAAGATTGCTGCAGTCGGCATTTTGGTGACCGTGATCAGTCAGGTGCTAAAGCACAGCGGGCGAGAGGAACATGCATTTTTGACAAGCCTTGCCGGACTGATCATCGTGCTGTTTTGGATCGTTCCCTATATCTATGAGCTTTTTGAGACGATGCAGTCGCTGTTTGCGCTATAGGAGCAGGGGAGTATTTCATGGATATTATAAAAATTGCGGTTCTCGGAATTGCAGGTGTGTTAATTGCAATCCCGCTGAAGCGGGAAAAAAGTGAATACAGCCTGTTTATTGCGATGACTGTCTGTATCTGCATTTTTTTGTATCTGCTGACAAAGGTCGGGACGATTCTTGATTTCATCCGCCGTCTGGAGACTGTGATACCCATAGACAGCCGTTATATCGGTATTCTCATAAAAATGGTGGGAATCACCTATGTGGCGGAATTTGCGGTCAACATCTGTAAGGACGCCGGATATGCGGCGATTGCTAGTCAGATTGAGGTTTTTGCAAAGCTGTCGATCCTTGTTGTGAGCGTACCAGTATTGGCGGCATTTTTGGAAATGGTGGGAAATTATTTATGAAAAAGCTGCAAATAAAAATACGGACGGGACTGCAAGGAAAAGCTTTGGAAAGAAAAAGCTTGGAAAGAAAAGTCTTTCTTTGCATCCTTCTATGCGGCGCATTTTTGTTTGGTAGCGCCAAGGTGCGGGCAGAGCCGCTGCCGGACGGGCAGGCGCAGACAGAAAGCGACTATCTGACTCGATTTCGCGGAGAGCTGGATTTTACAGATTTGGATGAGCTTTTAGAGACGGAAACGCCACAGGGAGAGCGTGCGCCGATCCGTTTTTCTGATCTTGTGGATCTGCTGATTTCGGACGGACTGGAGGCTTTGGACGGCAGGCTTTTGATGGAATGGCTTTCTGACGCTCTCTTTTATGAGATTCGGGAGAGCCGCCGTCTGCTGGCAGAGGTACTTCTTCTTGCTGTGGCATTTTCCGTCTTAAAAAATTTTTCGGGCGCGTTCCGACAGGCATACATAGCGGAGATCAGTTTTTTTCTGGTGTACGGGATTCTTGCCGTGCTGCTTTTGCAGTCCTTTACAAATTATGAGGCGATCGCGGAGGAGCTGCTTGGCAAGAGTGTCGATTTTATGAAAGCGCTTGTGCCTGCTTTTTGTGTCAGCATGGTGTTTTCCGCGGGCGCGGGTACGTCAGCCGCCTTTTACCAGACGGCATTTTTAGTCATCTATCTGATCCAATGGCTGTTTTTAAAGGTTCTTATGCCGCTCATTCACGGCTACATTCTGCTTGTGCTGTTCCGCCATTTTTTTGAGGAGGAGAAATTTGAGAATCTGGCAGAGCTTTTGAAGGGAGCGATTGAGTGGAGCTTAAAGAGCGCAGGAGTTCTTGTGATCGGGATGAATGTTGTACAGGGGCTTTTGGCTCCGGCAAAGGATCGTCTGATGAGCGGGTCGCTTCAGAAGGCGGCGGAGCTGATCCCGGGTATTGGGGCTGTGGCAAGCGGTATCGGAGAGCTGCTGCTTGGGTCGGGAATTTTGATCAAAAACTGTGTGGGCGTAGCGGCGCTTGTCATCCTGGCGTTGCTGGGACTGCTCCCATTTTTAAAGATACTTTGCATCACGGTGTTTTATAAGCTTGCAGCGGTCGTGGCAGAGCCGGTCACAGACATGCGGATCGCAGGCTGCCTGAAGGGAATGGCGGAGGGCGGCGTATTATATTTAAAGCTGATCCTATACTGTCTGTCACTGTTTTTTGTCACGATCGCGCTGACGACGGCAGCGTCGGGACTTTTGGCATAGCAGGCTGGAGGGGAGAGGTATGGCTTCATATGTAAAAGGCTTTCTGGTGCTGTTTGTTCTGGTATCTGTGCTGCTGCATCTGCCGCCGGGCAAAACATATCAGAAATATATCCGATTTTTTTCACAATTTATTTTAACGCTTGCGCTTTTAGCGCCGGTGCTTAGATTTTTTGGCGACAAGGATGCGTTTTTGGAGCTGATCGCATATGAGAAATTTACGGAGGAGCTTGTGGCGGTATCAAGAGATATGAAGCAGGTGGAATATCTGTACAGCGATTATCATAAGGAAGCGTATGAGGACGCCATTGCAGAGGATGTTGGGCGGATTGCGGAAAGCCATTCGTTTGCGGTGAAGGACTGTGAAGTCTCTCTTTCTGAGGAATATGAGGTGGAACGTATTTCTCTTATCGTTGGAGAACAAAAAGAGGAGGATGCTATTTCTGGTATTTTGTTAAAGGATCATGTTTCCGGGGAAACGGAGGAGATTATTTTTACGGAGCTAAAAAAAGAACTGACGGAGTTTTATGGGATCAATGCGTCGAAGATCACGATTGCATATGAAAGCGGATAGGAGGGGAGAGGCGTGCAGGAGCTTTTTCATTTTTTGGAGAAAAAGAAGTGGAAGCAGTTGAAAAAGAGCGATTGGGCAGTGATCGGGCTGGTTGGCGTTCTGCTTTTAGTGCTTGCGCTTCCGACCGGAGAACACAAAGAAAAGGAGGGAATGCTCGCAGGGCAGAAAACAGAAGAAAGAGAGCAGGGAAAAGAAGCGGCAGGACAGCAGTATTCGGACGTAGAATATGCGGGGTATCTGGAGGAGCGGCTCAAGGAGGTGCTGGGGCAGATGGAGGGTGTGGGAAGGGTGGAGGTGATGATCACCATATCAGATAAGGGAGAGCGTGTTGTGGAGAAGGAGACGGCGCAGACCGGTACGGTGACGACGGAGACAGATCAAGCAGGGGGAAGCCGCAGTATTTCGGAACAGACGTCTGAGGAAACAGCGATCTATACAGAAATCGGAAGTGAGAGCGAGCCGTATGTACGAAAGGAGCTGCTGCCGAAGCTGGAGGGAGTTGTCGTGGTGGCGGAGGGAGGAGGCAATCCTTCGGTCGTCTCAAATATTTCTGAGGCGGTCAAGGCATTATTGCCGGTAGAAGCGCATAGAATTAAGGTAGTTAAGATGTGTTCCAAGGAGGAATGAACGTGAACAAAATATTTCGGAAGAACCAACTGGTCATAACAGCATTGGCACTGATGATTGCGGTGGCTGGATATTTCAGCTACATGAATAACAACCTTGAGGATGAAAAAATTGCGGCGCAGGCAGGGGCGAAGGATGGGATCGTCGATGACAGCTATGAGATTTCAGATGAGGATGCCCTGCTTGGAGAGGAGATATTTACGGATGAGGGAACGGGAGAGGAGCTTGCAGTTGTGGACGGAACAGAGGCGGCGAACGAGGCGATGGCAGAGGGGCAGACGGTAGCGGACGCCGGTACGGGCGGACAGGAGATTGAAAATCCGGGAGAGGCTGTGCTTACGAGTACATCCGTCGCTAATCTTGATTATGCAGCTGAGATGAAGCTAAACCGCGAGCAGATACGTTCCAAAAATAAAGAAGCGCTTTTGGAAATCGTCAACAATGCGACAATCGAGGAAAGCTTAAAGCAGGATGCTGTCAACAAAATGATCGCAATGACTGATATTGCAGAGCGCGAGGCGGCAGCGGAGATGCTTCTTGAGGCAAAGGGATTTACCGATGTGGTAGTCAGTATTACGGATGAGAGCTGCGATGTTGTGCTCAATATGGGAGAGGTGACAGACGCAAAGCGCGCGCAGGTGGAGGATATTGTAAAGCGCAAAACAAATGTTGCTGCTGACAAGATCGTCATTACACCGATCGTCGTGGGGGAAGCAACAACGGAATAATACATAAAATCTAAGAGGGGGATTGCTCCCTTCTTAGATTTTTTTTGATTTTTGAGGAAAAATATGTTATAGTGCCAAAAGCAAAAGGAATTTGAATGAGATTAAAGGAGCGATAGATTTGGCTGATTTAAAAAAAGAAATCGAAAAAAGACGCACATTTGCGATTATTTCCCATCCGGATGCAGGTAAGACGACCTTGACTGAGAAGTTTTTGCTCTACGGCGGAGCGATCAATCTCGCCGGCTCTGTCAAAGGAAAGGCAACGGCGCGCCATGCGGTATCCGACTGGATGGAAATAGAGAAGGAGCGAGGAATCTCAGTAACCTCCTCCGTGCTGCAGTTTAATTACGGGGGTTACTGCATCAATATTCTTGATACGCCGGGACATCAGGATTTCTCGGAGGACACCTATCGTACCCTGATGGCTGCAGATTCTGCTGTCATGGTCATTGACGGATCAAAGGGCGTCGAGGCGCAGACGAGAAAGCTCTTTAAGGTCTGCGTGATGCGCCATATCCCGATCTTTACGTTTATCAATAAGATGGACCGCGATGCGAATGATACGTTTGACCTGTTAGACGAGATCGAAAAAGAGCTGGGTATCGCGACCTGCCCGATCAACTGGCCGATCGGTTCCGGCAAGGAATTTAAGGGAGTCTACAATAGGGAGACGCGTGAGGTGATGACGTTTGCAGACACCTTAAAGGGGACAAAGGAGGGCGTCCAGAAGCATATTCCGGTCGACGATCCGGCTTTGATCGCCGAGATCGGACAAGCCGCTTATGAAAGGCTGATGGAGGAAATTGAGCTTTTAGACGGCGCAAGCGCCGAGTTTGATCAGGAGCTTGTTGCAAAGGGTGAGCTCTCTCCGGTATTTTTCGGTTCGGCGCTCACAAACTTTGGCGTGGAGACATTTTTGCAGCATTTCCTAAAGATGACGTCCTCGCCGCTCCCAAGGCGGGCGGACATCGGGGAGGTGGACCCGTTTGGAGAGGAATTTTCCGCCTTTGTCTTTAAGATCCAGGCAAATATGAATAAGGCGCACAGAGACCGCATCGCGTTCATGCGCATCTGCTCCGGCAAGTTTACCGCCGGCATGGAGGTGGTTCATGTGCAGGGGGGAAACAAGAAGATCAAGCTTTCCCAGCCGCAGCAGATGATGGCGCAGGAGCGCCACATCGTCGAGGAGGCGTATGCCGGGGACATTATCGGTGTGTTCGATCCGGGTATTTTCTCGATCGGAGATACGATCACGACGGCAAAGCCGTTTCAGTTTGAGGGCATCCCGACCTTTGCGCCGGAGCATTTCGCGCGCGTGCGCCAGGTCGATACGATGAAGCGCAAGCAGTTTATGAAGGGTATGCAGCAGATCGCACAGGAGGGCGCGATCCAGATCTTTCAGGAGTACAACATGGGGATGGAGGAGGTCATCGTCGGCGTGGTCGGCGTGCTGCAGTTTGATGTGTTAAAGTACCGCCTCGAGAATGAGTACAATGTGGAGATACGCATGGATAAGCTGCCGTATGAGCATATCCGCTGGATTGAAAATGAGTCGATCGACGTAGATAAGCTGGTCGGGACCTCTGACATGAAAAAGATTCAGGATTTAAAGGGCAGACCGCTGCTTTTGTTCGTCAATGCATGGAGTGTGGGCATGGTTCTGGATCGAAACGAGGGGCTTAGGCTCTCGGAGTTTGGCAGGGAGTAGAAAAGGGGACGAAGGTATGGCAGTCATTACGATCACAAACGATAATTTCGAGCAGGAGGTGCTCGCGGAAAAGCTTCCGGTCGTGCTGGATTTTTCAGAGGAAGGGAACAGTGCGTGTAGCAGACAGGAGGCTGTTTTGGAGGAGCTTTCCAGGGAGCTTGCCGGGAAGGTAAAATTCGGCAGGGTGGACGTCAACGCGGAGGCGGCGTTGGCATTTAAGTATCAGGTTATGACGATCCCGCTGCTCGTTGTGATGGAATATGGAATTTTTAAGGGAAGGACGACGGGTTTTTGTGACAGAGAGCAGCTCATAAGACTGTTGGAGGAATGTGTGGAATAAACTTATTATGCAGTTTTATTTGCCGGCTTTTGTTGCTTTTTGCAGAAAAATCATTTAAAATAAAAAAAGAAAATATTGGGAAATGAGGGGGATCAGATGCAGAGCAGGATGTTGGAAGCGCAGGCATGGGAAAAATATTATAAGACGGGGATTGAGGCGCTTGATAAGCAGCATGTCAAGCTGTTTACAATAGCGCGCAAGATCATACAGATCCATGATGACGAGATGCGTGCGCCGTCGGCAAATAGCTATATCGGCGCGGAGGGGATCAAGTTTTTAAAAAGCTATGTGATTGAGCATTTTACCGCCGAGGAGGCGTATATGAGAAAGCTCGGGTATTCCGGTTACGCGGAGCACAAAGCCGAGCATGATAAGTTTCGGGACATGGTTGTGGTAAGGCTGGAACAAATGCTGGAGGAGTCCAATTATTCAGAGGAAGCGATCAGAAAATTGATCGGAGTTGTGCTTGCATGGCTTGTCAATCACATTGCAAGAGAGGATATGGCGATTGTCGGAAGCGGTGTGCCAAAGCCAAAGAAGCACGCCGAGAGTGAGAGCGTGGGAGAGACGATCAAAGATGTGATGAGCAATATGTTTTCGTCTGCCTTCCACGGCGAAAAGCCGATTCTTATTAATACAGATTACAAAGGAGAGGATTTTGGAAAAGCCGTTTATTACGAGCAATCCTACGATTCTCTGGAGACGAAACAGAAGATTACGATTTTGTCTGTAGTGGAACAGCGGATGATTTTTTATCTGGGGAGCAGTCTGCTTGACAGCCGTGTGTCGGAGATGAGCGGGCTGCTCTACGCTATGATCGAGGAGTTTGGCGATCATGTTTTGAAAAATCTTGACCCGGTCTTAATTCCTGCCGAACATGCGCGCAATTATGTACAAAATAAATTTTTGACCGCAGAGGAGTTTGGAGAAAGGTTAAAGGAACGGAAGCCGGAATTTTCGATGTTGTTTGAGACACGCGTTGGACATTTTGCCGTTCTGATCAACCGCCGCTCCTTTTAATGGAATGTGACAAAGAGAGTTGCAGGGGGATTGCGCCAGCCGGATGTTTTATGACATAGGAAATTGCTCTGCAATCCTATGTCATAAAACACACTCTCGTTACCGGAGAGCAGCGCTTTCCCTGTGCATTTCAAGAAACAGTCTTGAGACTGTCCAGTTTTGATTGGTCGGCGTCAGGATTGCCTTATGATCAAAGGAAAGCTCCGCATGGCGCAATTCAAATAAAAGCTTGTCAATACGCTTACTTGAGAGATTACACATTAAAAGAAGCGACTCTGAGGGAGTGGCTGCGTTTGGGCTTGGCAGGCCGGAGCCGGCAGAGGACGTACCGTTGATCAGTTCGCCCAATGTATAGTGGAAACGGTCGGATGAAACCCTTTCGCAGACAAGACGCATACGGCGTGCGATCTGGTTTAGTCCTGCATATGCGGAATCTGACGCGCCGAAGATGAATAATTTTTCCATAAAGTACCTCCTTTTGCAGCTTTTTGTTATGCTGTCTGCATGCATTATAGCAGAGGGTGGGATAATTTTCACGCAGTTTAAAAAAATATTGCTATTTTGATACAGCTATGATAAATTAACATTGTAGTATTCTTTTATCAGATACCTCCGCTTGGGCGGAGCAGTTCGAGGCTTTCATTGAATTTCAGGGCATGTTCTGCCTGTATTCCGTTATAGTTTTTTTACAGTTCAGAAAGAAAACATTTTGTCCGATTTATGGGACAGAAGCTGTGATAATTTAGTTATTGACAAGTGGAACAAATTATAATACTATTAAAACAGAAAAACGAACATAAGTTCGCGGTGCGGACAGTTCGCATGGAGGAGAGACAATGGCGAAGGAAACAAAGCAGGAGAAGCAGGACAAACAGGATAAGCTTAAAGCGCTGGATGCAGCGATTTCACAGATTGAGAAGCAGTATGGAAAGGGAGCGGTGATGAAGCTTGGAGACAGCTCCTCCCAGATGAATGTTGAGGGAGTGCCGACCGGATCGTTAAGTCTTGATCTGGCGCTTGGGATCGGCGGACTTCCAAAGGGCAGGATCATTGAGATTTATGGACCGGAGTCCAGCGGTAAGACGACGGTTGCACTGCATGCGGTAGCAGAGGTGCAAAAGCGCGGGGGGATTGCAGGCTTCATTGATGCGGAGCATGCGTTGGACCCAGTATATGCCAAGAATATCGGTGTAGATATAGAGAACCTTTATATTTCGCAGCCGGACTGCGGGGAGCAGGCGCTTGAGATCGCGGAGACGATGGTGCGTTCCGGGGCGATAGATATTGTGATCGTCGATTCCGTGGCGGCGCTTGTACCGAAGGCAGAGATCGACGGTGAGATGGGTGACTCGCATGTTGGACTCCAGGCGCGTCTGATGAGTCAGGCGCTCCGCAAGCTGACTTCTATCGTGAGTAAGTCAAACTGCATTGTGATCTTTATCAACCAGCTTCGTGAGAAGATCGGCGTGATGTTTGGAAATCCCGAGACAACGACAGGAGGACGTGCGCTGAAGTTTTACGCATCGGTCCGTCTTGATGTGCGCAGAGTCGAGGCGTTAAAGCAGGGCGGCGAGGTTGTCGGCAACCATACGCGTGTAAAGATTGTTAAAAATAAGGTCGCGCCGCCGTTTAAGGAGGCAGAGTTTGATATTATGTTCGGTCAGGGCATTTCCAAAGAGGGTGATATTTTGGATCTGGCGGCAGATATTGGAATCGTGAATAAGTCGGGCGCGTGGTATGCCTACAATGGAGAGAAAATCGGACAGGGACGCGAGAACGCTAAGAATTATCTGCGTGATAATCCGTTGATATGTCAGGAGATTGAGGCAAAGGTGCGTGCAAATTACAGCGTGGATGAGGAAGATGTGGACGCTGCGGCAGAGACAGGTGAGCCTGTGGCAGAGGAAGAAAGCTGATGCAGGAAATAGAGATCATGGAGGTGGCGCGCGCAGAGAAAGGACGTGTGCGGATCCGTTTTTCAGATGGTGTGACAGCAGAACTCTACCGTGGGGAGCTCCGCCGCTTTTCCCACATGGAGCAGGAGACGCTTCTTTGTGAGGGGGCATATGTATCGGCGGAGCTTTATCGCAAGCTTTTGGAGGAGGTTGTCGGTTTAAGGGTCAAGAAACGGGCGCTCTTTCTTTTGGAGCGCATGGACCATACCGAGCAGCAGCTTTGCGACAAGCTGCGGAGAAATGGTTATCCCGAGCTTTGTATTGCGCAGGCGCTTTCCTATGTGAAAAAGTATCATTATATTGATGATCTAAAATATGCAAGAACCTATGTGCGTACCGGACAGCAAAAAAAGAGCAGGGAGAGACTGCGCATAGATTTGCTGCGTAAGGGAGTGAAGCGCGAATGGATTGAACAGGCGCTTTTGGAGGAATTTGTATCGGATGAGCGTGCCAAGATACAGGAGCTTATGGAAAAGCGGCGTTACAATGCTGCTGCGGCTGACCGAAGGGAGCAGCAGCGGATGTATCAGTTTCTTTTGCGCAGGGGGTATCAGAGCGGAGACATTCTCGCCGTGCTGCGGCAGTCATAGGGTATTCCGGTATCGCCTGTTCCACGCTGCTTTCACACAGGCAGTTGTTGTTCTATAAATGCTGTTGTCAAAACGACAGCTTCTGTATATAATTTTTCTGATAGGATTTTATATTTTTATAAACAACTGGCATCTTGCAAGGTGTGATGACGTTATTTTTATGATGATGAAGGAGGTTTCATATGTTATTTGTACAATATCCGAAGTGTTCTACCTGCCAGAAAGCGAAGAAGTGGCTGGATGCGCATAATATTACATACACAGATCGTCATATCGTTGAGGATCATCCGACCTATGATGAATTAAAACAGTGGCATGCGGCAAGCGGTCTGCCGCTTAAGCGTTTTTTTAATACGAGCGGGATGCTGTACAAGGAGATGCAGTTAAAGGACAAGCTTCCGACGATGAATGAGGAGGAGCAGTTAAAGCTGCTTGCCACAAACGGTATGCTAATAAAGCGTCCGCTGCTTGTGGATGGAGATACGGTACTGACCGGATTTAAAGAAGCGGAGTGGGCAGAGAAGCTGTCCGTATAGAGAAGCGCTTGTTGTAAAGCTTGTAGTTTCTATTGATAGGTCCATTGTCTCGGTATTGTACAGCAATTTACTTGACATAATTCTGAAAATAGAATAAAATTTAATTATTGTAATTTATGACAGATAACGATAAGTTTTTATGTTATATGTACAATGAAAATTTCATAAAGGAGGTGCTCCTGTGGACATAGTGATTGCTGTTGTTGCGACTCTGGTCGTCACTGCTGTCGTAGTATACCTTATCACAACTGTTTACCATAAGAAAGTAACAGAAGCAAAGATCGGGAATGCAGAGGAAAAGGCACGCGAGATCATTGATGAGGCAGTAAAGAGCGCAGAAACCAAGAAACGCGAGGCAATGCTGGAAGCAAAGGAAGAGTCCATTCGTGTGAAGAATGAGCTGGACCGCGAGGCGAAGGAACGCCGTGCTGAGATTGGGCGCAGCGAACGCCGGATTGTCCAGAAGGAAGAAAATCTGGACAAGAAGCTGGAAGCGATTGAGAAGCGTGAGGCGGGATTTGCTGCAAAAGAGGATGAGATCAACAAACAGAAAGCGCAGATCGCAAGACTCAATGAGGAGCGTTTACAGGAACTGGAACGAATCTCCGGATTAACCTCCGAACAGGCAAAGGAATATCTCTTAAAGACCGTTGAAGAAGATGTGAAGCTTGATACTGCGAAATTGATCAAAGAAATGGAACGCAGGGCAAAGGAAGAAGCGGACAAGAAGGCAAGAGAGTATGTGGTGAATGCTATTCAGAAATGTGCGGCAGACCATGTCTCTGAGACGACAATCTCCGTCGTGCAGCTTCCGAATGATGAGATGAAGGGAAGGATTATCGGGCGTGAAGGACGTAATATCCGTACGTTGGAGACACTGACAGGCGTGGATCTGATCATCGACGATACGCCGGAGGCAGTTATTTTGTCCAGCTTTGACCCGATCAGACGTGAGGTTGCAAGGATCGCGCTTGAGAAGCTGATCGTAGACGGGCGTATTCATCCGGCAAGGATTGAGGAGATGGTGGAGAAGGCACAGCGCGAAGTGGAGACAATGATCCGCGAGGAAGGAGAGGCTGCGATCTTAGAGGTCGGCATTCACGGAGTTCATCCGGAGATTGTCCGTTTACTCGGTAAGATGAAGTTCCGTACAAGCTACGGACAGAATGTGCTTAAGCATTCCATTGAGGTTGCGCACCTTTCGGGCTTACTTGCTGCAGAGCTTGGTCTTGATGTAAGGAGTGCCAAGAGGGCAGGTCTGTTGCACGATATTGGAAAGGCAGTGGATCATGACATGGAAGGCTCTCACATTCAGCTTGGCGTGGATTTGTGCCGTAAGTACAAAGAATCCGCGATCGTTATCAATGCGGTAGAGTCCCATCACGGCGATGTAGAGCCGGAGACGCTCATTTCTTGTATTGTGCAGGCTGCTGATACGATCAGTGCAGCAAGACCGGGTGCAAGGAGAGAGACATTGGAGACCTATTCTAACCGATTGAAGCAGTTAGAGGATATTTCAAACGGATTTAAGGGTGTAGACAAGTCCTTTGCCATTCAGGCAGGCAGAGAGATTCGAGTTATGGTTGTTCCGGATCAGGTCAGCGATGCCGATATGGTATTAATGGCGCGTGATATTTCCAAGAAGATTGAATCGGAGATGGAATATCCGGGACAGATCAAGGTAAACGTAATTCGTGAATCGAGAGTTACAGATTATGCAAAATAAGCGTTTGCCCGTTGGGGCGAATAAGATAACCGTTGTATTGAAAGATGCAGCGGTTTTCTTTTTTGGCAGGAGAAAAGGAGGAGAGACAGAGATGGATTGTCAGGTAAAAAGAAAGAAAAGAGAGTTGATCCGAAGCGGAGCGATTCTTGATATTTATACAGATACGATGGAGCTTCCAAACGGCAAAACGGAGGAGTGGGACTTTATCTCTCACAGGAAGGGAGCGGCGGCGGTTGTTCCGGTACAGGACGACGGTAAGATTTTGATGGTACGCCAGTACCGGAATGCATTGGAGCGGATGACACTTGAGATCCCCGCGGGCTCCAGAGACAGCGTGACAGAGGATACGCGCGTTTGCGCGGCACGAGAGCTGGAGGAGGAGACGGGCTATCAGAGCGGAGATTTGACGTTTTTGCTTTCTCTTAGAACGACAGTCGCATTTTGCGATGAGTTTATTGACGTGTATCTCGCGAGAAATCTTAAGCCCGGCAGCCAGAAGCTGGATGAGGGGGAGTTCATTGAGGTGGAGGCGTATGAGCTAAAGGAGCTCTGTGAGATGATCTATCAGGGAAAGCTGCAGGACGCAAAGACGGTGGCGGCGATCCTCGCCTACAAGAATCTTTTGCATGAGAAGGAACTGGAAGGCATAGGATAAAAGAGAACCTGTTTAGGAGCGCTGCATGAAAAAGGAACAGTGGGTTATTTTTCTGGCTTTTTTGTCAGGCTGTTTGCTGACGAATTTTTTTGGAACAGAGCTTTTGACGACCTATGGGATTTTTAACGATTATTTTTTAAACCAATATTCTTATCAGGCAGTAGATGGTAACCGTCTGCTTTGTCACGTTTTTTTGGAGAGAGGCAAAGCGGCGGTTATCATCTTTTTACTTGGACGTGTGATACCGGGCAATTTGTTTGCTGTTCTGGTAAAGAGCACGGCGGCGGCAACCGGTGGATTTCTGCTGACAGTTGCGGTTTTAAATCTTGGACTGCGTGGGATTTTCATCTGTGTCGGCGGTCTGTTTCCGCAGTGGCTGTTTTATTTTGCCGCACTGTTTTATTATGCAGAATCTAAAAAGGAGCGCGTGTATGAGTTTGAAGGAACGTACTATAGAAGCGGAGATAAAAACGCATCGAAGTCGCTCCTGCGAGGGACGCTCATTCTTTTGGGGCTGACTGCCGGAATGCTGTTGGAATGCTACATCAATCCGATTTTACTTCATTTTGTGATCCATATGTTCTAGAAGAAAAGCAGTGATTGTGTTTCCTTCTGTTTCCGCTTATAATAAAGGAAAAGTAAGTTTGAGAGCAGAGAGTGATCTTGGAGGGAGGCAGGTCTGTTGGAGGTAAAAGGAAGAAAAATCGGCAAAGGGAGACCGCTCGTGTGCGTATCTGTTACGGAGCAGCACACGGAGGCTGTGCTTGAGGAGTTTGCGTATCTAAGTAAGAGCGATGCGGATATGATTGAGTGGAGGCTCGATTGCTTTGAGGGGATGTGTGACTGCAACGCAGTCCGTGCAGTGTTATCTGCCGCCGCGCCGCTCCTTAAGGAGAAGATTTTCTTATATACATTTCGGAGCAGGGAACAGGGCGGGGCAGCGGAGCTTGCGGACGAAGCGGTAGAGGATCTGCAGCAGCTTGCGGTGGAGGCGGGCTGCGTGGATTTTGTTGATCTTGAGTATTTTAGGGAGAAGCATCCAGCGCGAAAGATTTTGAGACTGAGGAGGGGGGGCGTCCGTGTGATTGCCTCACATCATGATTTTTTGGAAACGCCAAAACCCGAGGTGATGCTGATGCTGCTTGAGAAGATGCGCGCAGGAGGCGCGGATGTCGTTAAGCTTGCGGTAATGCCGCAGAGTGCGGCGGATGTACTGGAGCTTTTGAAGGTCACGGCAGAGTTCCGTGAGAATTATCCACAGACGCCGGTAATCACAATGTCAATGGGAGCGTTTGGGAGCATCAGCAGAATCTGCGGCGAAACGTTTGGTTCATGTGTGACGTTTGGGGCACATCAAAGGGCAAGCGCGCCGGGACAGTATGAGCTGGAGCGATTGTGCGGGATATTGGACGCCATTCATGAGAATAGTCAGACAGAAATCTAAAATTATTATAAACACAGGGAGATTGCTTGACGGTGGCAATCTCCCTGTGTTAATATCTAACAACATTAAAAGATAACAATGTTAATTATTAACAAGGTGGTGAGAAGTTGGAAGAATTATACGGAGAATTTTTTAATGCGATGAATCAGATTCGTAAAATACGGATCGGAGATTTGTTTTCTGATCTGACGGAGGCGGACGGAATGACGCTCATGGCGGTCAGCCATGCAAAAAGAAGTGCAAAAAACGGGATCCTGACGGTTTCCGAGCTTGCAGAAAAGCTTCATACGCAGCCGTCAGCCGTGTCGCGTTCACTCAAAAGCCTTGAGGAGCAGGGACTGATCGAGCGGACGATCAACAGCACGGACCGGAGGAATACCTATGTCGGATTATCAGAATATGGGCAGAGTACCTGCGAAAAAATCGAGCATACGATGAGCGATTTTGCACAGGCAGTTCTCTCGCGTATGAAGAAAGAGGATTTGGAGCGGCTTGTCGCTTATCTAAATGAGCTTTATCAGGTTGCGATGGAAGAAATTGAGGTTAGAAAGAACAAATAGGAAGGTGTAGAGGATTTATGGGAAAAATTTTTAAGAATATGATCCCGTATTGGAAAACGTTGATCATTGTACTTTTGCTGTTATTTGTGCAGGCATGGTGCGATTTGTCGCTGCCGTCTTATACGTCGGATATCATTGACGTCGGGATTTTAAACAGCGGGGTGGAGCATGTGCTGCCCGTGGCTGTGACGGAGCGGGAGTTTGAGGCGGCAAAGGTCTTTATGACAGACGAGGAGCTGACGCTTTGGGAGGAGAGCTATGAAAAGCAGGGGGAGATCTATGTCTGTACGGTAACGGATGAGGAAAAGCTTGCCAAGTTAGATGAGAAGCTTGGGATTGCGCTGCTTGTCAATTATCAGATGACGTCGGTGGATGAGACGACGTTTCGCAAGAGCATCGCGGCACAGACCGGAACGGACGAACAGGTGTTAAACGCTATGAGTCTGGAACAGATCGGCGCGCTTATGAATGTCGAATTGGGCGTCGTTGAGCGGGAGGTGACCGACGAGAACGGCAATGTTACGACAGAGACATATGTGGATATGCGGGATATTTTTACAAGGATGACGGCAGCCGGAACGATTGACAGCGATTTGATTTTTTCCATGAGGGAGGAGCTTCAGAAAACAGTTGATACGATGGGAAGCTCTTTGACGAAATCTATGGGAATCGCCTATGCCATTCGCTGCAGCAAGGATGCAGGCGTCGACGTAGATACGCTCCAGACCGATTATTTATGGAGCGCCGGCTTAAAAATGGTAGGGATGGCGCTGTTAATGGGTGTTGCCACTGTTTTGGTCGGCTTTTTGGGCGCAAGGATCGGCGCCGGCATCGGGCGCGATTTGAGAGGAAAGGTTTTTGAAAAGGTTGTCGGCTTTTCCAATGCGCAGATGGATCAGTTTTCCACGGCGTCGCTGATCACGAGGAGTACGAACGATATTCAGCAGGTGCAGATGGTCTCTGCAATGCTGATCCGCATGGTTGCATACGCCCCGATTCTCGGGATTGGAGGTGTGATCAAGGTCATCCAGACAGGCGCCGGCATGAGCTGGATCATTGTGCTTGCGGTGCTTGTCATTTTGGGATATGTCGGTATTTTGATGTCGGTTGCGATGCCGCGCTTTCAGCTGATGCAAAAGCTGGTGGACCGTATCAATCTGGTAGCACGCGAGATTTTGACGGGTCTTTCCGTGATCCGTGCGTTTGGGCGGGAGAAAAAAGAGGAAGAACGGTTTGACGAGGCAAATCGTGACCTGACAAAAACAATGCTTTTTACAAACCGCGTGATGACATTTATGATGCCGGGAATGATGATGCTTATGAATCTGCTCTCGGTAGGGATCGTATGGTTTGGTGCGCATAAGATCGATGCCGGAACGATGCAGGTAGGAGCGATGACGGCATTTATTACTTATGCGATGCAGATCGTAATGGCGTTTTTGATGCTGACGGTAATGTCTGTGATGCTTCCAAGAGCTGCGGTAGCCGCCGAGCGTATTGATGAGGTGCTGCGGACTGAGACCTCAATCGTTGAGAAGGAAAATCCTGCCGTCTTAACGGAGCACAGGGGAGCGATCGCGTTTTCCCATGTAAATTTCCGCTATCCGGGCGCACAGGAGGATGCGCTGCACGATATTGATTTTGTGGCGGAGCCCGGAAAGACAACGGCGATTATCGGAAGCACCGGCTGCGGTAAGTCAACGCTTGTGAATCTGATCCCGCGTCTGTATGACGTGACAGGGGGGGAGATTACGTTAGACGGTACCGATATTCGTGAGCTTGCGCTGCATGAGCTGCGCGAGGAAATTGGTTTTGTGCCGCAAAAGGGCGTACTGTTCTCGGGAACAATCGCATCAAACCTTCGTTTCGGAAGGGCGGAGGCGTCGGATGAGGAGCTAAAGGAAGCGGCGCAGATTGCGCAGGCGGCAGATTTTATTGAAGAAAAGGAAGAAAAATACGACAGTCCGATCGCGCAGGGCGGCAGCAATGTGTCGGGCGGACAAAAGCAGCGTCTCGCCATCGCGCGGGCAATCGCGAAGAACCCGCAGATTTATATTTTTGACGACAGCTTTTCCGCGCTTGATCTAAAGACAGACGCTGCGCTGCGAAAGGCATTAGCGTCAAAGGTTTCGGATAAAACAGTGCTCATCGTTGCCCAGAGGATCAGTACGATCCTTCATGCAGATCAGATTCTGGTGTTAAACGACGGAAGGATTGTCGGAAAGGGAACGCATGAGGAGCTGCTTGGAAGCTGCGAGACGTATCGGGAGATCGCAAAATCGCAGCTGTCCGCGAAGGAATTAGGACTGGAGGAAAGTGAGGTGTCGGACGATGAGTAACGAAAAGGAAAGAACACATAGCCGCCAGACGCATCACCACGGACCGATGGGCGGTCACGGAATGGGACATGTGGAAAAGGCAAAGGATTTTAAGGGGTCGATCGGTAAGCTTGCTGCTTATATGGGAAGATATAAAATTGCCATTTTTATCGTCATGATTTTTGCCGCAAGCTCGACGGTGTTTGGCGTCGTCGGACCAAAGATTTTGGGAAAAGCGACGACGGCGCTCTCCGAGGGACTGATGGAAAAAATACGCGGTACGGGTGTGATTGACTTTACCTATATCGGGAATGTGCTTTTATTTGTGCTTGCCCTGTATCTATGCAGTGCAATATTTTCCTTTATCCAGGGTTGGATCATGACCGGGATTACGCAGAAAATCTGCTACCGGATGCGGAGAGAGATTTCGAAAAAAATCAACCGGATGCCGATGAAATATTTTGAGAGCCGCACCTATGGCGAGGTGCTCTCGCGGATCACAAACGATGTCGATACGCTTGGGCAGGGGTTAAATCAGAGTATTACAACGATTATCACATCAGCGGCAACCTTGATCGGCGTGCTTGTAATGATGCTTAGTATATCGCCGTTAATGACCTTGATCGCGCTTGTCATCCTTCCGGTATCTGCCGGTTTGGTCTCTGTTGTTGTCAAGCATTCGCAAAAATATTTTAAGAGCCAGCAGGAATATCTTGGTCACATCAACGGACAGGTGGAGGAGGTTTACGGCGGACATCTTGTTGTAAAGGCGTTTAACCGCGAGAAGGATACACTGGAGGAGTTCCATAAGACAAATGATATTTTATATGAGTCTGCATGGAAGTCGCAGTTTTTCTCAGGCATGATGCACCCGATCATGATGTTTGTCGGAAATCTCGGATATGCGGCAGTTGCGCTTTCCGGCGGTCTGCTTGCGATCAGGGGCGTGATCACGATCGGTGATATTCAGGCGTTTATTCAGTATGTCAGAAACTTTACATCACCGATCCAGCAGATTGCGCAGGTCATCAATCAGGTACAGTCGATGGCGGCAGCGTCAGAGCGCGTTTTTGAATTTCTCAATGAGGAGGAGGAGGATCAGATTGCGAACGGCCCGGCAGATATTCAGGCGGTAACGGGCGCGGTAAGCTTTGATCATGTAAGCTTTGGCTATCAGCCGGAGCAGACGATCATTCATGATTTCAGCGTGAAGGTCTCTCCGGGAGAAAAAATCGCCATTGTAGGACCGACTGGAGCGGGAAAGACGACGATGGTCAAGCTTTTGATGCGCTTTTACGATGTAAACAGCGGAGAGATCTGTCTGGACGGACACAATATCAAGGATTTTAACCGCAGGGAATTAAGAGATGCGTTCGGCATGGTCTTACAGGATACGTGGCTGTTTAAGGGAACGATCATGGAGAATATCCGCTATGGAAGGCTGGACGCAACGGATGAGGAGGTGATCGCGGCGGCGAAGGCGGCGCATGCAGACCACTTTATCAAGACGCTTCCGGGCGGCTACCAGATGGAGCTGAACGAGGATGCAAGCAATGTGTCGCAGGGACAAAAGCAGCTTTTGACGATCGCACGGGCAATTCTCGCAGATAATAAGATTCTGATTTTGGATGAGGCGACCTCCTCTGTGGATACGCGTACTGAGGTTGCGATCCAAAAGGCAATGGATAATCTGATGCGTGGAAGAACGAGCTTTGTGATCGCGCACCGTCTCTCGACGATCCGCGATGCAGACATGATTCTTGTCATGAAGGACGGCGATATTGTAGAGCAGGGAAATCATAAGGAGCTGCTTGCGGCGAATGGATTTTATGCAAGTCTTTACAATTCGCAGTTTGAAGAAACAGTAGCATAAGAGAGAAAGAGAGCAGGATAAAATGAGAGCCAGAACATGGATGGCGGCGGCAGCTGCGTTGCAAATAGTGTTTGCCTGCGGCTGCGGGATAAATGATGAGACCGCGCAGAAAAACGCAGGCGCAGAGACGGACACAGCCGGGGAGGTGCAGGGAGAGACGTCTGGCAGTCTGTCGGAGGACGCGCAGGCTTCACAGGCAGAGGGGGAATTGACAGTGACGTTTCTTGACGTTGGGCAGGGGAATGCCGTTCTCGTTCAAAGCGGGGGAGAAGCGATGCTCATCGACGGCGGAGACAGGGAGTATTCTTCTTTTGTGGTGAGCTGCCTGAAAAATGCAGGAGTGACGGAGCTTTCCTATGCAGTCGCTTCACATTATGATGCCGATCATTTAAACGGAATCGTGGGAGCGCTCCATGCGTTTCCCTGCGCGGAGGTACTGGCGGCGGATTATGTCACTGATACGAGAGTGTACGAGTCTTTTTGCGAGGTGATCGCGGAGCAGGGCATAGAGCTTGTCTATCCCAAGGCAGGAGAGGTCTATGAGATCGGAGATGCGTCCTTTACGGTTGTCTGTCCTGACAGCTATGATCATGCGGATGCAAATGATAATTCTGTGGGGATCCGTCTGGTGCATGGAGCTAACAGCTTTTTGATCTGCGGGGATGCAGGGGAAGCGTCTGAGGAGGCGATGCTTAAAAGCGGCGTTGTACTCGATTCAGATGTTTATCTTGCCAGCCATCACGGCAGCGACGGCTCCTCCAGCGCGGAGTTTTTGGAGGCGGTTTCCCCGGAGGCGGTTGTCATCAGTGTCGGAAAAGACAACCAGTACGGACATCCGTCCGCACGCGTGCTTGACGATGCCGCGGCAGTCGGTGCAGAAATTTATCGGACGGATCTGCAGGGAATGATTACGGTCACAAGCGATGGAGAGCAGCTGTTTTGGAACACGGAGCCGGCGGCGGAAAAGGAACAGAGTGTGAGTGAGGAGGCTTCCGGCGGGGCAGAGCAAGAGGCCATTTTGTCAGAAGGAGACGGTCAGGACATTTATATCCTCAATCAGAACACGAAAAAGTTTCATCTGCCCTCCTGCTCCAGCGCGAAGGATATTAACAGTGAAAATCGTGCCGAGTTTCAGGGAACGAGAGAGGAGCTGACAGGAGCTGGATATGAGCCATGTCAGAGGTGCAAGCCGTGAGCAGGAAACCAACATTTAAAGGGATTGTCATGACTGCACAGTCAGGTTATAATGATAGTAACGGCAGGTGATCGTGTGAAGTGTGACATTTTTGTTGCTGATCGTTATCAATGTCTTGTATAAAAGGGATGCGATTTCCGGTGGGATCGCACTGCTGTTAAACACGATGGACATGCTCGCGTTTTATGCCGGCAACCGTGTGTGGGAGCGGCGTTGCCGGTAGGACCGGACAAAGGAACAGGGGGCAGGGAAAAGGGCACTGGAAGTGTCCTTTTTCTGGCTTTATAGGAAAACGGGGCTGAATCCGCAGCCGTGATTTGGAAAATGGAGGAACAGAATGAAGCAGATTTATGTGCACGGTCTGGGACAAAAGCCGGAGAGCTGGCAGGGAGTAATGGAGCAGTTACATACGGACGAAGCCTGTATATGCCCGGACTTGTCAGAGCTTGTCCGCGGAAAAGAAGTGACATACCCAAATCTCTACACCGCATTTTCTGCCGTGTGCGATGCAGTCGGGGAACCCTTCGTGCTCTGCGGCTTGTCGCTGGGCGGCGTGTTAGCCCTCCACTATGCGACGGAGCATCCGGACAGAGTAAAGGCGCTGGTTTTGATCGGGGCACAGTACAAAATGCCGAAGCATTTGCTGCGGTTTCAAAATGCAGTCTTTCGGTTTTTGCCAAAGGCTGCGTTCCGCTCGATGGGCTTTGAAAAGGATGAGGTTTTAAAACTCTGCAAAACAATGAGTAAACTGGATTTTAGCGATTCCCTTGATAAAATTTCCTGCCCGTCCCTGATCGTGTGTGGGCAGAGGGATCAGGCAAATAAAAGGGCTGCCGCAGAGCTTGCCGGCCGTCTGCCCCATGCAAGACTTGCAAAGCCCGGCGGAGTGGGGCATGAGGTAAACACCGAAGCGCCGGAAAAGCTGGCCAAACTGCTCCGTGAATTTTACAGTGATCAGTTAGGAGAATGTGAAAATGGATATGCTTCGGACCGAACGTCTGATATTGCGAAAATTTGAGGAGAAGGATATGGAAGCCTTGTATCTGCTGTTGAGGGACGAGGAGGTAAACACCTTTTTGCCCTGGTTTCCCGTGAAAACACCGGAGGAGGCAAGGGATTTTTTTGAAAAACGCTGGAAAGATGAAAAGTATTATTTTGCGATCTGTCTGCGGGAGAACGATATTCCGATCGGATATGTGAAGGCGGAGACTGGCGACAGCCACGACTTTGGCTATGCCCTGCGAAAGGAATTCTGGCACAGAGGAATCATGACGGAGGCGGCTCTGGCGCTTGTGGGGTTGTTAAAGAAGGATGGGATTCCCTATATCACCGCGACGCATGACAGAAATAATCCAAGGAGCGGCGGGGTGATGCGGCAAATGGGAATGAAATATTGTTATTCCTACCGGGAGCAGTGGCAGCCCAAAGATATCCCGGTGATATTCCGGATGTATCAGTATAATTTTGACGGGCACAAGGAGCGGGTCTATCGGAAATACTGGGATCTCTATGAGGAGCATTTTGTGGAGACGGATGTTTAAAACATAGGGGGCTTGTGGAGGCGGGAGGTTTACTGCTTTCACACGGAAAAAGCTGCAAATTTTAGCCGAGCCTTGCGGAACGCAGCCAAAATGTGTACAATGGGCACCAGAGGAAACGGCGGACGCCGTTATGAAACGGAGAGAAACAGATGTCACAAAAAAAGAGAATTTTACTGCTTGCAACGGGGGGCACGATTGCGTCCAGAAAGTCGGACAACGGTTTGAAACCGCAGATCACACCGGAGGAGCTGCTTCAATATATTCCGCAGGCGGCACAGATCTGTGAGATAGAGGCAGTGCAGCTGCTCAACATTGACAGCTCCAACATGGAGCCGGAGCACTGGAAACGGATGGTTCATGCGATCCGGGAGAACTATGAGTGGTTTGACGGCTTTGTGATCGCGCACGGGACAGACACGATGGCGTACACGGCGGCAGCGCTTTCCTATATGATCCAGAACACGAAAAAGCCGGTGGTCATCACCGGGGCACAAAAGCCGATCGACCTTGAGATCACGGATGCGAAGTCTAACCTGCTGGACAGCTTTTTATACGCATCGGACGAGAAATCGCAGGGTGTGCAGATCGTGTTTGACGGAAAGGTCATCGCAGGAACGCGTGCGAAAAAGGTGCGTTCCAAGAGCTACAATGCGTTTTCGAGTATTGATTACCCGTGTCTCGCAATGATCCAGGATGGCAATATCATGCGCTACATTCCGATGCTGCCCTACGAGCAGGAGGTGCAGTTTTATGAGAAGCTGGACGAGAGCGTCTTTTTGATGAAGCTGATTCCGGGGATCAAGCCGAAGGTGCTTGGCAGTATTTTTGAAAATTATGACTGCATCATTGTGGAGAGCTTTGGCGTGGGAGGGATCCCGCAGTCGATCGCGGACGAGTTTTACCGCCTTTGCCGGAAATATCCCAAAAAGCTTGTCGTGATGGCGACGCAGGTGGCGCATGAGGGCAGCGATATGACGGTGTACGAGGTCGGACACGATATGAAGGCGTACTGCCGTTTTCTGGAATCGTATGATATGACGCTCGAGTCCGTGATCGCCAAGGTGATGTGGATGCTCGGCAACTATGACGTCACAGAGGCGGACGTGGAAGAAATCTTCTACCGGAATATCAATTATGACGTGATATTTGGCAGAAACCGCAGGTGCGAGTGAGGCGGCGGAGAGAGAGGAAAAGAACATGAGTCTGATTACGGCAGTTTACAATTTTTTATGGGGGGATTTGTTTACGATCCCGCTGCCCGGCGGCAATTCGGCTGGCATTTCCCTGCTGGTTCTGATACTGATCCCGGCGGGGATTTATTTTACGATCCAAACAAAGGCGCTCCCCATCCGCTTTTTTCCGGAGATGCTGCGCATCTCGGTGGAGCGCAGCAAGGGGAAAAAGAAAGGCGCGATCTCAGGCGTGCAGGCGCTGATCGTCTCGACGGCGACGCGTGTGGGCATGGGAAATATGGTCGGCGTTGTGGCGGCTGTCTCTGCGGGCGGCGCAGGGGCGGTATTCTGGATGTGGCTGACGGCGCTGATCGGTTCTTCGACGGCGTTTGTGGAGGCGACACTGGCGCAGCTTCACAAAGCAAACGATCCGCTTTACGGCGGTTACCGCGGCGGTCCGGCGTATTATATCCACGACTTTTTTGCGAAGGGCAAGAAAAAGCGCCACTGCGTCGTTGCGGTGCTGTTTGCGCTGTCCGGTCTGCTCTGCTGGTGCGGGATCAGCCAGGTCATCAGCAATTCCGTCTCGGAGGCGTTTTATAATGCGTTTCGGATTCCTCCGATCGTCTCCACCGTGATCCTTGTAAGCCTTGCCGCGTTCATCGTGCTGCGCAAACATGCGACGGTGAAGGTGCTCGACGTGATGGTCCCGGTGATGGCGGCATTTTATTTTTTGATCGCGCTGTTTCTTATGGTAAAAAATATTGGCCTGATGCCGCAGGTGTTACAGAGGATTTTTGAGGAGGCGTTCGGCATCCGTCAGGTTGTGGCGGGTGGCTTTGGCGCGGCGCTGATGAACGGGGTGAAGCGCGGGCTCTTTTCCAACGAGGCGGGTTCCGGCTCTGCCCCCTGTGCGGCGGCAGCGGCGGATGTGAGCCATCCGGCGAAGGCAGGACTGTTTCAGGCATTTGGCGTGCTGATCGACACGGTGGTGATCTGCACCTGCACGGCGATGATCATGCTGCTTGCCCCGGCGGAGCTTTTGGAAGGGCTTTCCGGCATGAATCTGCTCCAGACGGCGATGCACTATCATTTCGGCGGGGCAGGCGTGGTGTTTACGGCGGTGACGCTGTGGCTGTTTTCCTTTTCGACTTTTATCGGGATTTTGTATTATGCGCGCTCTAATGTGGCATATTTATTTGGGGATAACTGGAAATCACAGACCGCCTACAAGCTGCTGGCGCTTTTTATGCTCTTTGTCGGCGGGCTTGCGACCTACACCTTCGTGTGGGATCTGGGCGACATCGGGATCGGTCTGATGACGATTTTTAACATGATCGCGATCCTGCCGAAATCAAAAGAGGCGATACAGTCGTTAGATGATTATACAAGGCTGATGCGGGAGAGAAAGCAGCAGCGGGAGAGGAGTTAGAAGATGCAGCACAATATTAAAAAAAACAAATATTATCTTTATCTGACGGAATTTTTTACGGGGATGTCCGTGATGGCGGTGGAGCTCGGCGCAAGCCGTCTGTTGGCGCCGTACTTTAGTTCCTCGCAGATCGTGTGGACGATCATCATCGGCACGATCATGATCGCGATGGCGCTCGGCAATGTCTGGGGCGGAAGGCGCGCGGACAAAGACCCGAATCCCGACAAGCTGTATGTGCGGCTGGTCATTGCAGCGGTCTGGATCGCAGCGATCCCGCTGCTCGGAAAATATGTGATCCTTGCGATCTCGGGTGTGCTGGTGCTCACCGTAAACACAAATTTCCTGATCTGGGCGGCGTTTCTCGCCTGCATGGTGATCTTTGTATTTCCGCTGTTTTTGCTGGGAACGGTGACGCCGTCCCTCGCCAGATATACGGTGGACAGTCTGACGGACAGCGGCAAAACTGTGGGAGCGCTCGGTGCGTTCAATACGATCGGAAGTATTATCGGCACGTTTCTGCCGACCTTTGTCACAATTCCGGCGGTCGGTACGGCGGTCACGTTTCTGATTTTTTCGGGGATCCTTCTGGCGCTCGCGCTGGTCTATTTTATCAGCACCAAAGCAAAGCCCGTCACCTGCACCGTCGGTGTGCTCGCGTTTCTCTTTTGCAGTATCTTCGGTCATTCCGGAAGCTTTGCTTTCTGGGAGACGGATCTTGTGTATGAGGGCGAGTCTGTCTACAACTATCTGCAGGTGAAGGGAAACGACAGACGGGTCGTTCTCTCCACCAATGTTTTGTTCGGCGTGCAGTCTGTCTTAAATAAGGACGCGGGGCTGACCGGAATGTATTATGATTATGCGCTGGCGGCGCCGCTGATGGCGGGCGTGACGGAAAAGGAGAACCCCAAAGTGCTGATCCTCGGCATGGGAACGGGAACCTTTGCGAAGCAGTGTCAGGATTATTTCGGCGATGTGGAGATCTGCGGCGTGGAGATCGACGAGAAGATCACGGAGCTTGCGCATGAATATTTTGAACTGTCCCCGGATATTCCGGTGGTCACCTACGACGGCAGGGCATACTTAAACGCCGTGACGGAGAAGTATGACGTGATCATGGTGGACGCCTATCAGGACATCACGATTCCGTTTCAGATGTCCACGCAGGAATTTTTTACGTTGGTGAAGGACCATCTGACGGACGACGGCGTGATGGTCGTCAACATGAATATGCACACCGAGGAGGAAGGCAATATCAACCAGTATCTCTCGGATACGATCGCCGGGGTATTTCCGGAGGTCTATACGGTGGACGTGCCGGGAACGACAAACCGTGAGCTGTTTGCGGCGATGGGAGAGGGAAGTCTTGAAAAGCTTTCGGCGGGCGCAGAGGAGCTTGCCAGTCAGGAGCTGCGGGAGATGATGGTTCAGGTGTTGGGGGCGCTGACGCCCTATGAGAAGGGAGAATATCTGCTCACCGACGACAAAGCGCCCGTGGAGCTGCTTGGGATGCAGGTCATCGACGAGCTGATACAGGGAGAGCTTGGCTATTACAGGGAGATCTTTCAGGAAAAAGGAATTAAGGGGGTTTTGGAGGCGGGCGGCTTTTAGAGACGCCGACGCTTCCTTGTTTTGGATGGAACAGTCATATCGTTTTTTTGAAAATAAGTCGTGTAAATATTTCCCTTGTCATGAGGGGCTGGCGGATTTTAACTGTCTGTTTTGCTACTGTCCGCTGTATCATTTGAAAAATTGTCCGGGGAATCCGCGTTATATCGAAGTTGGCGGAAAAAGAATCCGGGAGTGTACGGACTGTACCTTTCCGCACCAGCCGGAGAATTATGATAAGATCATCCGGCTGCTGTAAGACCGGATGAATTGTTAACTACAAATAAAATATAGTTGACAATCGGAAGAAAAAAGAATACGATGTCCTCATGGTGACCGTAATAGAGCGGGAAAACACTGTATGAGGAGGAATACATATGAAGATTTCTACAAAGACAATGGTGTCCGTCGGGATGTTTGCGGCGGTGCTTGGTGTGCTGTCAGTATTGACGATTCCGATGCCAAGCGGCGTGCCGTTGACCCTGCAGACGTTTGCGATGGCGCTCTGCGGCTATGTGCTGGGCGCAAAGAGGGGAACGGCTGCCGTGGCTCTCTACCTTTTGCTTGGAGCGGTGGGCGTTCCTGTTTTTGCCGGCATGACCGGGGGCGTGTCGCGCTTCGTGGGGCCAACGGGCGGCTTTCTGTGGGGGTTTTTGTTTCTCGTGGCGCTCTGCGGCTTTGCAAAGGAGCAGAAGTCGCCGGCAGTCCGTATTCTGCTAAGCCTGTTTGGGCTGGCGCTCTGCCACCTTCTCGGTGTGGTGCAGTATTCCGCGGTGGCGGCGACAACGCCGGCGACTGCCTTTCTC
>URJS01000023.1 GCA_900548205.1 uncultured Roseburia sp.
CAGGGAGCGGCATCCTTGGAAAGGCAGGCAACCGCCGCAAGGCGAACCTCCATCAATTCTAAAATCTCCCCAACGGTATATTCGCCGGGGGAGCGGGTCAGGCGGTAGCCGCCGCCTTTTCCGCTGCTGCTGTCAAGCAGATGATTGGAAACAAGTGTCTTTACGATCGCTTCCAGATATTTTTTGGAAATGCCTTGTCTGGCAGCAATCTCCTGAAGTGGAATATAGGTATACGGATTCTGTGCCGCAAGATCTAACATTACACGAAGGGCATAGCGACCTTTGGTAGAAATCATATAAAAGTACCTCCTATCTGTTTTTCGTATCTATTATACAGCAAATGGACGTGAAAATATAGTATTTCCTTTTTACAAATGACATTGATCAGCAAAAAGCAGTCATACAATTTTTGTATGGCTGTTTTTTTGACATAAGAGCGGCTCGCGAAGCGTGTCGCTCGTTGTTGGCAGGCGCAACGGTTTTGGTGATCTGTCAAGACATTCGTCATTTGCACATAAATATTGTTGAAATATCTAAAGAAAGCGTTGAATCTACGGCATGCAAGAAATGTGTGTTGTGCAAAAATAACATGTTGTTTATCAAAATCCGGGATGATATATTTGAAATGCCTAATCGCAAATAAAAATCAAGAAAAGATGAGGAGGTATTTTATGAAAAACAGAGGAAAAGGGAAGCGAGTGACAGCCTGTCTGCTGGCGATGGTTATGGCAGCGGGCACGCTCAGTGGCTGCGGCAAGGATACCGCACAGGAGGAAGCAAAGGTGATGTCCACCGAGGAAATCAACAATATGGATATTACATTTCCATTAAAGGAACAGGTGGAGATCACGATCGCGACAGAGGACGGAACGACGGCTTCTCTTGCAAACAACCTTCCATTATGGGAAGAAATTCAAAAGCGTACCAATATCAAGATCAACTGGGATGTGACAGCTCCCGCGCAGTATGTGGAAGTGATGAAGCTGCGCGTGAGCGCCGGCGGGGAACTGCCGGATGTGATGCTGCTTCCAAACGGCATTAATTTAGGAGAGCTTGGAAGTGACAGAAGAATCGTTCCGCTGGAAAACTATATTGAAAAGTTCGGCGGAAATATTCAGGCGATGTACGAACAATTTCCGCATGTGAAGGCACTGACTTCTGCGGACGGACATATTTATTCGTTAAACACAGTCAGCGAAAACGCCTATTTTATGCCGTATTCATTTGTTGTCAGAAAGGACTGGCTGGATCGTCTGGGATTAAAAGAGCCAGAGACGATCGATGAGTGGATGACCGTATTGGAAGCGTTCCGTGATGAGGATGCCGATGGAGACGGAAATAAAGAGAATGAAATTCCGTTTTCGGTAGGGGGTCACGCTTGGTATACAACATTTTTTGCACAGGCATGGGACCTTCACCTGTTTTATTCCGACGGATGGTATCCCGATGAAAACGGTAAGATGCAGTATGAGTTTATCAGCGACCGTGCAAAAGAGTTTTATACATGGCTGAATGCGTTCTATGAGGACGGTCTTTTGGATCCTGAGTTTTTGACGATGGGCGATGAGACGAAGCTGTATGAGAAGGTGGCAAGAAACGAGGTGGGAGCTTTCCTTGCTTATCCGGCAAAGATTCCGGCGCTTGAGGATGCGTTAAGAGCAAATGGGGTGGAGGATGCAGAGCTTGTACCGCTCATTCCGCCAAAGGGGCCGTATGCGCAGATGACAGAGATTCCCGGCGACGTGACAGTCAACGGCTATGTGATCACGGAGAGCTGTGAGCATCCGGAGGTTGTGGTTGCACTGATCGACTATCTGATGAGCCCGGAGGGAACGGCGCTTATGAATCTTGGCGTTGAGGGCGAGACTTATACACGCGAGGCAGACGGTACAGTCAGATTTACCGAGTATGTGACGGAAAATCCGGACGGTCTGGAGGCTACCGAGGTATTAAATTCTTATGGCTGCCAGATGGGACTTCCATACATCATGTCAAAGGAGCGCGGCGAAGCGATGCTCTTTGAGTATCCGGAGGAATTAAGAGACAAATTTGTGGATGTTTCGGACAGAACAAGACCTTATGCGAAATCAGCGCTGATCCTACCGCCGGCAACTGAGGAGGAGAGCAAAGCAATCTCCGGCCTAATGGGTGACTTGTCGACCTATGTCTGGGAGATGACCGGCAAATTTACGGTGGGAACGGCAGATATTGAAAAAGAATGGGAGAATTACGTTTCCTATGTAAAAGAGCTTGGCGTGGATAAGATTTTAGAGGTCAAACAGGCACAATATGACAGACTGGAAAAATAAGAAGGAGTGTTTGTGCGTTTATGAAGAAAAAATGGGAGAATTTAAAAAAGAATATCAAGCGTGATAAGGCACTGCTTTTGATCATCCTGCCTGTGGTGATCCATTATCTTATATTTTTCTACTACCCCATGTACGGAAATATCATTGCATTTAAGGATTATTCACCGGCAAAAGGAATCATGGACAGTGATTGGGCGGGATTTACCTACTTTATCCAGTTTTTCAACTCCCCCTATTTCTTCCGGGTGCTGAAAAATACGGTATTGATCAGCGTGTACAGTATTTTATGGGGATTTCCGATACCGATTATTTTTGCCCTGATGACAAACGACTTAAAAGCAGGGGCATATAAGCGCATCGTGCAGGCGGTAAGTTATATTCCGTATTTTATTTCCACGGTGATCATCTGCGGTATGCTTGTGACCTTCCTCTCCCCGAGCAATGGAATTGTCAATACGATCATTGAGTTTTTCGGGGGAGAGCCGATCAACTTTTTAATGGAACCGAAGTGGTTTCGGACAGTCTTTATCGCCAGCGGTATCTGGCAGGGCTTTGGCTGGTCGGCGATCATTTATCTGGCGGCGCTCACAGGCATCAGCCCTGAATTGTATGAGGCTGCCAAGATCGACGGGGCGACGAGATTTCAGAGAGTGCGTCATATTTCACTGCCGTGTATCATGCCGACGATCGTTGTGACCTTTATTCTGCAGATCGGTACGCTGATGAGTATCGGTTATGAAAAAATCATTTTGCTCTACAATCCGATCACGCTGGAGGCTGCGGATGTCATTTCTTCCTACACCTACCGGACCGGCCTTGTGGAAGGAAATTACAGCTTTGCATCTGCAGTAGGACTATTTAACTCTGCGATCAATCTGATCCTTGTGATCATTGCCAATCGGATGAGCAAAAAAGTATCGGAGGTTTCGCTGTGGTAAAAGAAAAAACACGATGGAAGAAAAAACGACAAAAAATGACGCTGGGCGACAGGATCTATACGGCGACCAATTATATACTCTGCTTTTTTGCGGCATGTATTGCAGCGTATCCGCTGATCTATGTGTTCAGTATGTCGATCAGTGACCCGCAGGCGGTGATCTCCAATACGGTGAAGCTGCTGCCAAAGGGGTTTGACCTGACTGCCTATGAAATGGTGTTTAAAAATCCGGAAATCTGGCGTTCTTACTACAATACGATCTGGTATACTGTTGTGGGAACGACCTTCAGCACGGTACTTACGCTGATGGCAGCGTATCCGCTTTCCAGAAAACAGTTTTTCTTAAGAAAACAATTATCGTTTTTCTTTTCGATCTCGATGTTTCTGGCAGGCTCGCTGGTACCGATGTACATTTTGATCAACAAGCTTGGTCTGTACAATACGAGGTGGGCGATCATACTTCCGGTCGGCGCGGCTCCTTACTATATCATTGTGGCAAGGACATTTTTGTCAACGATACCGGAGAGTCTGTATGAGTCCGCAAAAATAGACGGCGCGAATGAATTTACGGTTTTGCGGAAAATATTTATTCCGCTGTCAAAGCCGATTGTGGCGGTGCTCGTTATCTATTACGCCGTACAGCAGTGGAACGGATATTTCACATCTATGATCTACCTGCCGGGCAGAAAAGACCTACAGCCGTTACAGGTATATTTGATGAAGATACTGATCAATAACGAGAGTATGGGCAACCAGATCGGCTCTGCCGCACAGAGCATGATCAGTCTGCAGCTTAAGTATGTTGTGATCGTTGTCGCACTCCTGCCGATTTTATGTGTCTACCCGTTTTTGCAGAAATATTTTATTAAGGGTATGATGATCGGTGCGGTCAAAGAGTAGAGCCAGAGGTGCGGCAGAATGAACGAAATATTTTCTTTTCGGACGGAGGAAGGGAGAGCAAGATGCTGCATCCTTGGTGCGGAATGCTTAAAGGCGATCTATACGGCGCTTACGACAGGCGTATTTTTGACGGGACTTTTGATGAGCGCCGGTATGGATGAGGCGGAGGTTGGGATCACCACGAGCATCCCCTTTCTTGCGGGTATCCTCTATCCGCTTTCGCCGCTCCTTTTGGAGAGGTTTTGCAGGCGCAAGGCGGTTCTTGGAATTACAAGATTTATTTATCACACGCTCGTCATTGCGGCGGTCACATGTTTGCCGCAGCTTGGGCAGACGAAGTATCTGGTAGCGCTTACGGCGGTTTGCCTTACGGTGGGAAATGCGGTCAATATTCTTGTGGCAAGCGGATTTCCGGCATGGCATATCCATTTCCTGCCGGAGGAGCTCCGGGGACGCTTTTATGCAGTTTCCGGCGTTATCAACAGTATTTTCACGGCGGTGGCGGCAATGACGGCAAGCTTTTTGGCAGATATGGCAAAGAGCACGCAAAATGAGCTCTACTGGATGAAAGGGATCCGTCTGGCGGCATATGCTGTCGCATTGGCAGAGCTTGTACTTTTGCTTTTGCCAAAAGAGATCACATATCCCGTAAGCAGCAGCAGGGGGCGAAAGCTTTTGGCTCTCCCATTTCAAAACACAAAGTTTTGCCTGACAATGATCCCGGTGTTTGCATGGATGATGATTTCCACCATGACGCTGTATTCCTCAAACACCTATCTGCTTGATCATGTAGGGGTTCCGTACTCCTTCATCAGTCTGCTGCAGGCGATGAATATCGCGGTAACGATGATAACGATGCCTTTTTGGTATAAGCTTTTGAAAAAGGTCTCATGGTTTGGGGCGTTTCAGAAGGTATTTCTGTTGTTTGCGCTCTATCCGTTTTTGCATATGCTGATCGGCAGAAGTAATTATCTTTTTCTGCTTCCGGTCACACTGCTTGTCTATCAGGCGATGCTGGCGGGCGGAACCTTATACTTTAATAATATGGCATATATTTTTACGCCGGAGGAAAATAAGACGGCTTATCTGTCATGGTATTTTATGGTGGTAAATATGGGGTCTCTGACTGGGCAGGGACTTAGCGCCCTGCTCTTAAAGCTTTTGAAAAAAAGCTGGTATTTTGGAAATTTTCCATTTACGCCGACACAGCAGATCTTACTCTTGCAGGGACTGCTTGCACTGGCGTTCGGCTTTTGGTTTGGACGTGTGTTACTAAAAAAACTTCAGTCAGAAATATAACAGCAAAGGAGATAACTTACAATGGAGACGATTAAAATTGGATATGTGGGATTAGGGTGCAGAGGAACATGGCTATTAAAGGATGTCGTGTTGGCGCAGGGCGAGGAGGTCGTTGCTGTCTGTGACGTTTATGAGGACAGGGCAAAAGAGGGAGCAAAGCTTGTTGCAGAAGCCGGACAAAAGGAGCCAAAGATTTATACTGATTACAGGCAGCTTCTCTTAAACAGTGAGGTCACGGTAGTCATTATCGCTACAGCATGGGAATATCATTCGGAAATTGCGATTGCAGCCATGCGTGCGGGAAAGGCGGTGGCAATGGAGGTAGGCGGCGCTTATACGCTGGAGCAGTGCCATGAGCTTGTCAAAGCATATGAGGAGACGGGGATGCCGTTTATGTTTTTGGAGAATTGCTGCTTTGGACGGCGTGAGATGATGGCGCTTCATATGGCACAGAATGGATTTTTCGGCGAGGTTGTACACTGCAGCGGCGGCTATCATCATGATCTGCGCGACGAAATTGCGGATGGGCGTGAAAACAGGCATTACCGTCTGAGAAATTACTTAAGCCATAACTGTGACAATTATCCGACGCACGAATTGGGACCGATTGCAAAAATCTTAAAGATCAATCACGGCAACCGCATGATGACGCTGACCTCAATGGCGTCCAAGGCGTCCGGTCTGCAGACATATATTAAGGAAAAGAAAGCAGATGACGCATTTTTCAAGGATAAGACCTTTGCACAGGGAGACGTTGTGACAACGGTGATCAAGTGTGCAAACGGAGAAACCATCGTGCTCACACTGGACACCACGCTTCCGAGATATTACAGCCGCGGCTTTACTGTCAGAGGAACAAAAGCGATGTATGAGGAGGCGACGGATTCCGTATTTGTGGATTGCAAGGAGCATAAAGCGCACGATTATGACTGGCGCAAGGAGTGCATCAACAATGCCTCTGAATATGAGGAGGTATACGATCATCCTGTCTGGAAGGAGTATATCAAAGAAGGCGTGCAGGGAAGCCATGACGGTATGGACTGGCTGGAGTTTAAAAAGTTTTTTGAGGCGCTGCGTGCCGATGCACCGATGCCGGTGGACGTCTATGACGCGGCAAGCTGGATGGCGATCACGGTGCTGTCGGAAATGTCGATCGCAAAGGGCGGCGCGGTCGTTGATATTCCTGATTTCACAAATGGAAAATGGCACAGAAATATCGCAGATTAAGGTGAAAGGAAGGAGACTCTATGAAGCTTCGTTGGCGAAATTTTACAGGTACGACTTCCAATGAGATCACAGAGCGCGAGAAACAGCATAAAAGCTTAGTCAGGAGAGCGGCAGCCGAGGGCTTTGTTCTTCTGAAAAATGAGGATTGCTTACTCCCCCTAAAAAGGGGGAGTAAGCTTGCTTTATACGGAGCGGGCGCAGGAAAAACAATAAAGGGCGGCATCGGCTCCGGGGATGTGAACGAGCGGGAGAGTATCGATATATACAGAGGTCTTGCACAGGCAGGCTATCAGATCACAACAGAGGAATGGCTAAGCGCGTACGACAGCTGTCAAAGGGCAGCGCGCGAGGCGTGGAGTAGGACGATCCAGAGGAAGATGGAGGAGGAAAAGATTCCGTTTTATCTGGCATATTTCACGACGCCATTTGCGATACCGGCGGGAAGTATTCCCGGTGAGGAGGCAGAGAGGGATGATGCCGATGCGGCAGTCTATGTGCTGTCGCGCATTTCCGGGGAGGGAGCAGACCGAAAGGCAGCGCGCGGCGATTACTTTCTCTCCGATGAGGAGTTTTCCTTATTAAAGCGAATCGGGGAGTGTTATTCCAAAGTCATTCTGGTGCTAAATACAGGCGGGATCGTCGATCTTGGATTTGCGGAGGAGATTTCGAGTATTCAGGCGATTCTGCAATTTGGGCAGGCGGGACAGGAGGGTGGAAATGCGCTGGCGGACGTTATTTCGGGAGACGTCACACCGTCCGGCAAGCTGACAGATACATGGGCGTATTGCTATGAGGATTATCCGACTGCCCGATTTCCGAATAAAAGCGAAAATAAAAGGCAGGTGGAGTACCGGGAGGGAATTTATGTGGGCTATCGGTACTTTGACACATTTGAGATACCTGTCCGCTATTCCTTCGGCTACGGTCTGTCCTATACCGATTTTTCTGTGAAAGCGTTAAATATCGCGCTTTCAGAGGAGGAGGGAGACCCGCAGCTAACGGTAACGGCAGAGGTGAAAAATAGCGGGCAGCAGTATGCGGGGAAAGAGGTGGTGCAGGTCTATGTCTCCTGCCCGCAGGGGCGTCTGGCAAAGGAGTTTCGGCGTCTGGCAGGGTTTGTGAAAACAAAAGAGCTTGCGCCCGGGGAGGCGCAGGTGGTAAAGCTTTCATTTTCAATCGCGTCGCTTTCCTCCTATGAGGAGGAACAGGCGGCATGGATCTTAGAAAGCGGCTGCTATGGGATCTGGCTTGGCAATGCGCTTTGCAATGTACGGCTGATCGGAACGGCTGTTTTGGAGGAGGAGGTCATGCTCCGCTCCTGCCGGGCGATTTGTGCGAAACAGACGCAGATCGAAGAAATTTTGCCTGACTTAGCCACGCAAAAGCGCAGAGAAGAAAGCTGGCGCAGGGAGGCGGAAGAAAAGAAACTGCCATGTGTGATGCTGCCGCATTTTTCATATACTCCCCAAAAGCCGGCAGTCTCTGAAGCATTTCGGGCAGTTTCCAAAGAGGCGAAGGCGCTTGTCAAGCGTCTCACAAAGGAGGAGCTGATCGCCGTGACAGTCGGTGCGCTCGACGGTCAGAGCCGGGGGCTGATCGGCGCGGCAGGGAAAAGCGTTCCTGGTGCGGCGGCAGAGACGACCTCTGTCTTGAGCGGCGAGCCATATCGGGTCGCGAGCGTTGTGCTGGCGGACGGTCCGGCGGGCTTACGGCTGCGGCAAAGCTATCAGGTAAAGGACGGAGAGCTTGTGGAGAGCGGTGCGATCGGGGAATTGGAGCAGCAGTTTTTTCCGAAAAAAGCGGTTACGGAAGGAATGACCTACTATCAGTACTGTACGGCAATGCCGGTTGGTACGCTGCTGGCACAGAGCTGGAATCCGGCGCTGGCGGAGGAGCTCGGAGGCATGGTGGGGAGGGAAATGGAGCTGTTTGAGATTTCTCTCTGGCTTGCGCCGGGTATGAACATTCACAGAAACCCGCTGGGAGGAAGAAATTTTGAGTATTATTCGGAGGACCCGCTTTTGACGGGGAGGATAGCGGCAGCCGTCACAAGAGGCGTGCAGTCTGTTGCGGGATGCGGAGCGACGATCAAGCATTTTGCCTGCAACAATCAGGAGGAGGAGCGCTTAAATTCAGACTCCGTTGTCTCGGAGCGCGCGCTGCGGGAAATTTATCTCAAGGGCTTTGAGATCACCGTAAAAGAAGCCCAGCCGATGGCTGTCATGACAGCCTACAATAAAATAAACGGAATCTATGCGGCGAACAATTATGGTTTGTGTACAGAGGTTTTGCGCGGGGAATGGAATTTTGAGGGAATTGTGATGACAGACTGGGCGACGACGCTGTCCGCAGAGGACGGCACCTGCAGTGCCGCCGGATGTATTGCGGCAGGAAATGATCTGATCATGCCGGGGTCGGAGACTGACTGTGACAGTATTCGCAGGGCAGCAGAGAGCGGTACGCTGCCAAAGGAGGCGTTAAGAGATTGTGCGTACCGCAATATCCGCATGATCCTACAGACCAATCAATATGAGAATGCGCCGGCCTATCAGGATCAGTTCATCTGGTGACGGCGGTATTCTCCCGGAGTGACGCCGATATATTTCTTAAAGATTCTTCGGAAGGTGATGTCGTTTTCGTAGCCGCAGCTATTGGCGATCTGCAGTACAGGAAGCTCGGTCGCCGTTAAGAGCGTGCATGCGTGCTCGATGCGTTTCTGATTGACATAGGAAAGAAAATTTTCCCCAGTCAGCGCCTTTATTTTCCGGCTCATCTGGCTCTCGGAAAGGGAGAAGGCTTCCGCAAAGTAGCTAAGCGACAGATTTTCATCGCAAAGGTGCTCGTCCAGCCATTCTAAAATCCGGCGGGAGGCGTGCTTTGACTGTTCCTCGGATGATTGTTCAAAGAGAGCGGTGAGCTTATCTAAGGTCTGCGCACAAAGCTCTGATAAGGTGTCAAACGCATCGCGGGCATCTGTGTTTAGGCCGCGCAGCGTCTCCGTATCAAGCGCCGACTGATATTCCTGCGGGAGCTTTGATGCGGCAAGGAGCAACTGCTTTTGTGCATATGTCAAATGCTCCTTTTTGCCGTAGCCTGATTTGGAGATCAGGCGGAAATACTCCGAAAAATTTTCCTTTGCCGTCTGAAACCGAAAGGCGGAAAAGCTGGCATCCAGTGACTTTAACGTTTCGGGCGTCGGTAAGTTGAGAACCTGCGCAGCAAACAGTGCATAGAAGGAAATTGCCTTTTCTTCTGTTTGCAGAGAGAAATAATCTAAGGTGCAGATCGCCTGTGAATAAGAAATCGGCGCATATTTTAAATCCTCCGACATACTTCCGATTCCATAGGAACAGACGCCCTCCTCCTGTTCTAAAATGTCACTGACAGCTTTTTGGGACAAAAGCGCCTGTTGCTTGTCGGCACAGTTAAAGAATAAAACGCCTACATGCTTGCGGCAGGATAAATACAGGCAGACGACAGATTCTGTTGTCTGGCTTTTGGCAAGCTGATACCAGTAACCATGCGTCAGCGTCGGCGCGATGAGCGCAACGCAAAAGCAGATGGAAAACGGAATGCGCACGCCAAGACTGGAAAGCCCGCGCAGAACCTGTGCATCGTCCCCGTTGTTTGAGCTTAGCAGCTCCAGCAAAAAGCTGTTGATCAAAACCGGCTTATAGAGCGAAAGCTGCTGCTCCAACAATGCTTTATTTTCTAAAATGGCGCTGACGGTGCTTTTTAGGGTTTCGTATTCCGGTTCATGCGCGGCTGCGGACGCGGTGTCTGTGATCATGGACGACAGCTCCCGGATCGGCGCATAATTTTTCTTGCAGATCGCATTTGCAAGCGGAATCTGCAGGCAGACTCCCACAAGAAAAATTACAGTAAATAAAAGCAGGCACAGCCAGAGCTGTTTTTGCAGAAAGTCTTTGGAATAGCCGACATAGTGCGTCCAGCCGCTGTGGGTATCCGCAGCGGAAAGGTAGCGGTTATCGGAGGTAAGCCGGGCAAGCGTGGCAGCGGAGAGGGAGGCTTTTTCCTCCGGCGGAAGAAAAAGCGGGGAATGATTCTCTCCGAGGATAAAATACTCGATATTTTCTCCGACGAGGGCATCCAGCTCTTTTAAGATCTGTGCGTCGTCGAGAAATAAAAATAAGGTTCCGTAGCGGCTTCCGTTGCTGTTGATGAGCGGCAGAATGTAGACCGACTGCAGCGGCGTGTTTGTCTCTGCGATCGCGCCCTGCGGGAGGAACAGGTAATAGCCGGGGGTCAGAGGTCTTAGGTAGTCTGCGAAGGTATCGGAGTCCGTGTTAAAAACACTCTGGCAAAAGCTTTCCAGTGTGATCGTTCCGTGATCTGATATAATATACTCTTTTTCCATCAGGTAAACGCTCATGGAAGAAATATGCCGGTTGAGCGCCTTATGTGAAATAAGATCATGCTGTGCATTAAAAAAGATCGTGGAGTTGGTCTGTGAAAAATTAAGGTAAGGATTGCCGGAGGCAGAGAGCGCAAGAAGCGGGTCGAGCCGTCCGACATTAAATGCGATCGTCTGGCACTCGCGGAGCAGTCCCTCGGAAAAATCGGACAGGGAATCTGCCGATTGCCGCAAAAGCTCTTTTTTATGCTGATGGGACTGATAGGAAAACGTACAGACCCCGATCAGAAACAGAGTTACAAAGATCAAAAAAAGCTGTAGGAAATGGCGAAGAAACATTTTTTTATACATAGAAGTTGTAAAAGCAGGCTTAAAAAAATTTCTCATCATAAGTCTCCTCGTTAAAATATCGTATCAGGTGATAGCTATAGTGTATCATAAAAAAATCATAGATGCAAAAGGCTTATGTACATGGAGGTAACAATGAAAAAGACGATTTCGATTGTGATTGCAGGCGCCGGCGGCAGGGGATTTCTTGCGTACGCGCCTTACACCAAAAAATTTCCGGAAAAAATGAAGCTTGTCGGGGTGGCGGAGCCGGATGATTTTCGGCGCGCGCGTATCCGGGAGGAATACGGATTAGGGGAAGAACAGTGTTTTTCCGATGCAAAGCAGCTGTTTGCCGTGCCGAGGATGGCGGATATTGCGTTTATCTGCACGCAGGACAGACAGCATGTGAAGCATGCACTGCTTGCAATGCGGCAGGGGTATGATATTTTGCTGGAAAAGCCTGTCTCCCCCTATGCGGATGAGTGCAGGAGGCTCTACCGGGCAGCATGCGGCTGCGGCGCGCTTGTGACAGTCTGTCATGTGCTGCGGTATGCGCCGTTTTACAGAAAAATCAAGGAGCTGTTAGAGTGTCGGGCGATCGGGGAAATAATATCCATTCAGGCGGCGGAAAATGTCGGGTACTGGCATTATACGCACAGCTATGTGAGAGGGAAATGGAGAAACAGTAAGGAGACCAGTCCGATGATCCTCGCAAAATGCTGTCATGACATGGACCTGTTTGTATGGCTGACGGAGAGCCGGTGTCAGGCCATTTCCTCGATGGGGGCTCTTACCTATTTTCAGGAAAATAACGCGCCGTGCGGTGCGCCGGGCTATTGCATGCAGGGTTGTCCGAAAAAGTCCGACTGTCCATTTGATGCTGAAAAAATTTATCTGACCGACGCTGTGAATGCAAGCGGGCAAAACGGAACGGACTGGATGCAGAGGGAGGTGAGCGGTGCGGAGGGGGCGGCGTGTTTGCGGGAGGCTTTGTATGACGGACCTTATGGGCGCTGTGTATTTCGGTGTGACAATGATGTGGTCGATCATCAGGTTGTCTGTGCCCGGATGGAAAACGGCGTGACGATTTCATTTTCGATGTGTGGATTTCACGAGAAGAATTACCGGACGATCCATATTATGGGAACTGCCGGAGAGTTATACGGAACGATGGAGGAGGACCGTTTGGTCTTGCAGCCGTTTGGGCGGGAGGCGGTCGAGATCGTGACTGCGGGAGAGGCAGATGAGAAAAGTCACGGGGGCGGAGATGAGCAGATGATGGAGGATTTGTATGAGGCTGTCACAGAAGGAGGAGCGACGCTCACCGGACTTGGGGATTCTCTGGAAAGTCACTATATGGCATTGGCGGCAGAGGAATCACGCATGGAGGGCGGCAGAATGATCGTGCTTGAGGAATTTCGCGGGCAGGGGTGAGACAGAGTTTTTGATTGCACCTTGTTTTAGTTTTCTATATTGATGAAACAAAAACCAGCTTGTAATATGTAAGAAAGGACAGCCAATTTTTGGCAGCAGGGTTTTGGGAACAGTACCGGAGGAAAGGGGGAGAACAGCTTATGTGGACAATGGAGGATACAAGGAATGCGATACCTGTTCTGTGTGGGATCATAACACTCATCATATGTATCAGGAAGCTTGTGATACGTGGGAAATCGCCGAACCAGAAGTTTATAGAGAAAGCAAAGGAAAATGGATGCGTAGTGGAGGCAGTGCTGCTGGATACATGGATAAATAGCGGGGATCACGACAGTAAAATTCAGGATGCACGGTATTCGACCAAGCATGCGATCTATGAGTATTATGTAGATGGCAAGAAGTATACAGCAGCATTCAGCGCCAAGATTTACCCGGGGAAGCATCCTATATTCCCAAATACCAGAACATTATACTATAAAAAGGGGAATCCGAAGAAGTCAATCTCAGAGGGTCAGGCTACCGAGGCAGCGAGGATGGAAAGAGGATGTCTGTTATCCATACTGTATACGATCATAGTGACGGTGGCAGTGGGCAGGCTGCTTTTATGGATAGGCTTGATATAAATATCATGGAGAGGATCTCTCCCGTATTATAATTATAAGTATAGACGCCGTTTTTGCCTCATGAAGTATGGTAGAGTGGATAACAACTATAGCTGGAATATTTGTAATAGTCATCGCAGGAAACCTGATATTTTCCAATTCACAAAAAGGATTTGTGGATAGGGCAACAAGAAAGGGATGGGTAGCACGAGGGAAGCTCATAAGAACATACACGCAGGAAGGAAAAACCTATGGTACCTATGAGTACAAGGTTGATCAGGATATATACAGTATTGACGTAGAATGTGAGATAAATTTGTATGAAGAAGAACCTCCCGCGCACATGGGGATATATTACAAGGGCAGTAATCCCCAAAAAGCATGTGTAAGAGAGAAAAATCCAAGAAAAAAACGTGAACAGGATAGGAAAAATGGATTTCTGTTTTGTATTGTTTTGTGTATTGTGGTTGGTATCATGAAGCTTGTGTTTGACAGTAATTGAATCTGATGCTGCAGAAAAATGGCTGTGAGGCATACCGGAGTTGGAAGATAGGAGACTGGCAGTACATATTTATAAAAGAGCGTGAGACGGTGCACGGACTGGAACGAAGAACCTCGAATGTAAGAGCCCGGCAGAACCCGTTACTAACAAAGAAGGCATCCAAACGGATGCCTTCTTTGTTAGTAAGAGAGCGCGAGACGGGACTCGAACCCGCGACCCCGACCTTGGCAAGGTCGTGCTCCACCAACTGAGCCACTCGCGCAAATAATATCTGTATGCCAGACACATATGGTATCTTACTATGATATGAGAAAATTGTCAACTGTTTTTTGAAAAAATTTACCGGAAGTTTTAAGAGAAGTTCTGTCATGTTCCGGAGGTCTGCTCATATACTGTAATAATCAGTATCTGGAGGCTTAGGATGAGTGTAAAGACAAAAATCGTAGTGCTTCATATGAAGGAACTCATTTATACAATTATTTTTGCAGGACTTGGAATCTTACTTATCATTCTGCTGCTGTTTATGTTTTTGCCGAGGAAGGGCGACGCGGCAGCACCGACGATGAATTATGCGGCAGGCGTTTATACCTCCTCTGTTTTGTTCGGAGATCATACCGTAGATGTGCAGGTCATTGTGGATGAAAACCGCATTCAGTCTATATCGATGGTGAATCTGGATGAGAGTGTGGCTACGATGTATCCGCTGATGCAGCCGGCGCTTGAGAATATCGGGGAGCAGGTGGTACAAAAGCAGTCGACAGAGGGGATTACTTATCAAGCAGATAACCAGTACACCTCGGTCGTGCTGCTCAATGCGATTGAAAATGCACTTTCTAAGGCAAAGCTGGAAGCGGAGGAAGCTGTGGAATAACAAAAGGGGGCTGCTGTCACAAAAAGAACCCGTCTGACCGGAGTGATCCGGAAAGACGGGTTCTTTTTGCGGAAGTGGATTATTCCGCGGCAGTCAGTGAACTGACATAGTCATTGATTGCAGTTAAATCTGCGTAAATCGCAGGCTGCTTGCTCTGATAGATACCGTAGGCGGAATAGCCTGCCCATCCAATAAGGGCAAAGAGGATTGCCCAGCCGCAGATCATGGATAACACGCGGCGTCTTTTCTCCTTTGCGACAATCTGTTTCCGGTTCGCTTTTAGTTCTTTTTTGCGGTCTACTTTTGCCTGACTCATAAAAATCTCCTTTATCATTTCCGGTGCAGCTGCACCTTTTTCACTTTATATTCCGGGAAGCTTCGGATACTCTATACAGTATATATCCCAAATATGAAAATTTTTTGAAAATATGAGATTAATATAACGTATTTTTCGGAAAAAAGCAAGAAATGAACGCTTGTTATTTTGAGGCAAATTCGGTAAAATGAAAAATCAGTAAGGAAACAGACAGGGGGAGCAGCCATGAGCTATGCAGATAAGGTTTTTGTGGAAATGTGCCGCGATATTTTGGCGAATGGGACGAGCACGGAGGGCGAGGAGGTCCGCCCACATTGGGAGGACGGCGCGAGCGCGTATACGATCAAAAAATTCGGCGTTGTCAACCGCTACGATCTGGCGAAGGAATTTCCGGCGATCACACTGCGGAAGACGGCGATCAAGACGTGCACGGAGGAGATGCTGTGGATATGGCAGCGCAAGTCGAATAATATCCATGATCTAAACAGCACGGTGTGGGACGAGTGGGCGGATGAGGATGGTTCGATCGGCAAGGCATATGGCTATCAGCTGGGGGTGAAGCATCAATATCAAGAGGGCATGATGGATCAGGTGGACCGCGTGATCTATGATTTAAAGCATCATCCGTTCAGCCGGCGTATCATGACAAATCTCTATGTGCATCAGGATTTACATGAGATGAATCTCTATCCGTGCGCTTACAGCATGACCTTTAATGTCACGCATCGGGCGGGGGATGAGAAGCTGACGCTCAATGCGGTGCTGAATCAGCGCTCGCAGGATGTGCTTGCCGCAAATAACTGGAACGTCTGTCAGTACGCGGTACTGATGCATATGCTGGCGCAGGTGTGTGAGATGCAGGTCGGAGAGCTGCTGCATGTCATTGCTGATGCGCATATTTACGACAGGCATATTCCGATCATAAAAGAGCTGATCGAGCGGGAGCAGTATGCAGCTCCGAAGTTTTCACTGAATCCAGAAATCAAAGATTTTTATCAGTTTACGACAAAGGACATTATGATCGAGGATTATGTGACAGGACCGCAGATCAAAAATATTCCGATTGCGGTGTAGGGAGGAAGGTGGCAGTACCGGGAAACATTGCTTTGCGGTATCGCACAAAAATATTTCAGATAGAGGAGGAAGTGAAACGTGAACTTAATTGCAGCGGTAGACAAAAACTGGGGGATCGGAAAAAATAATCAGCTCTTGGTAAAAATTCCGGCAGATCAGAAGTTTTTTCGCGAGACGACGACCGGGAAGGTAGTCGTAATGGGAAGAAAGACGCTGGAGAGCTTTCCAAACGGAATGCCGTTAAAAAACAGGACGAATATTGTGCTGACACATGATGAGAGCCTTCGCGTGCCGGGGGCGGCAGTTGTACATTCGCTGGAGGAGCTTTACGGGGAGCTGGCGCAGTATGACAGCAATGATATATATGTGATCGGTGGGGAGACGATCTATCGTCAGCTTTTGGATGCGTGCGATGTGGCGCATATCACAAGGATTGATTTTGCTTATGATGCAGACGCTTATTTTCCGAATCTTGATGAACGTGCGGAGTGGAAAATCACGGCGGACAGCGAGGAGCAGACGTATTTTGATCTGGAATATTACTTCTATAAGTATGAGCGGGTGAAGTGAGTATGCCTCGTGGAAATGCAAGTTGAGCAAAGGCAGATGCACGGAGCTGGGCGCTTTTGATTGACATAAGAGTGGATCGGGAAGTGTGTCGCTCGTTGTTTTTTCAGGAGCGAAGGAGAGCAGAAAGCAGGAAAAGGAGGACGTCATGGCGATCACAGGGAAAAAGTTATTTGTGAAGGCATTACAGGCAGAGGGCGTTGATACCGTTTTTGGTTATCCGGGCGGTACGGTCACAGACCTTTTTGACGAATTATACAAGCAGGATGACATCGACGTCGTCCTGCCAAGACATGAGCAGGGGCTGATCCATGAGGCGGAGGGCTATGCAAAGTCCACCGGAAGGATCGGCGTTTGTCTTGTGACAAGCGGACCGGGCGCGACCAATATCATCACGGGACTTGCCGATGCCCATTATGATAATATCCCGCTGGTATGCTTTACGGGGCAGGTTCCACTTTCGCTGATTGGAAACGACGCATTTCAGGAGGTCGATATTGTCGGGATGACAAGAAGTATCACGAAATACGGCGTTACGGTCCGAAAGAGAGAGGATTTGGGGCGTATCATAAAAATGGCGTTTTACATCGCGGGAACAGGCAGACCGGGACCTGTGCTGATCGATCTTCCCAAGGACATTCAGAATACACTGGGACCGGAGGAATATCCAAAGAGTGTACAGATCCGCGGGTATAAGCCGAATGAGGCGGTACATATCGGACAGCTTAAACGGGCATATAAGCTGTTTGAGGAAGCGAAACGACCGCTGATTCTGGCAGGCGGAGGCGTGTGCGCGGCGCACGCGGGCACAAAGCTGGTTGCATTTGCGGAAAAGACAAAGACGCCGGTGGTCACTACGATCATGGGAAAGGGAGCGATCCCGACCAGTCATCCGCTCTATGTGGGAAACTGCGGAATGCATGGAAAATATGCGGCAAATATGGCGGTTGGACGATGCGACGTGCTGTTTTCCATCGGCACGCGTTTTAATGACCGCATCACGGGAGATTTGAATGAATTTGCGCCGGAGGCAAGGATCGTCCATATTGATGTGGACGCAGCTTCGATCTCCAGAAATGTTGTCGTGGATGTTCCTGTCGTTTCTGATGCTGGGCTTGCGCTGGAAAAGTTGTCGGAGTGGGCAAAAGAGACGGATACCGCCGAATGGCGGGCGCAGATCGCCGGGTGGGAGCGGGAAAATCCGCTTGAAATGCGAAGGGATTTGGGAATGACGCCGCAGATGATCTTTGAGGAGGTCAATTGCGCGTTTGACGATGCAATTTATGTGACGGACGTTGGGCAGCACCAGATGTGGGCGACGCAGTATCTGCAGTTGGATGAGCGGCGGCAGCTGATCACCTCCGGCGGTCTTGGAACAATGGGATTTGGGCTTCCGGCGGCAATCGGAGCAAAAATTGGCAATCCAAAGCGCGAGGTCGTATGCTTTTGCGGTGACGGCGGACTGCAGATGAATATTCAGGAGCTGGCGACAGCCGTGGTGTGGGACGCGCCGGTGATCATTTGTCTGTTTCAGAACCATTCTCTGGGGATGGTGCGTCAGATGCAGCAGCTTTTCTATGGCGGGCGTTATGCGGCAACTTGTCTGGGAAGGCGAAAAAGCTGTCCGGGCACCTGTGAGGGACCTTCGCCGGGCTGTCCGCCGTATACGCCTGATTTTGTAGCGCTTGCCAAAAGCTATGGCGCACATGGCATTCGTGTGGAGCGCAGGGAGGAGATTGCGGAGGCGCTTAAGCAGGCAAGAGCCTGTGCGGATGCACCGACGATCATTGAGTTTATGATTTCTGCAGATGAGCTTGTGCTCCCGATGGTAAAGAGCGACAATCCTATGAGCGAGATGATTTTGGGATAAAAGGAAATGGCAAAGGAGGCAATCATGAAAAGACGATGGATCGCATTGTATGTGGAAAATGAGGTTGGCGTGCTGGCAAAGGTATCCGGACTTTTTTCCGGAAAATCTTATAATTTGCAGAGCCTTACCGTGGGAACGACAGAGGATGAGACAGTTTCGCGCATGACGATCTGTACGATGAGCGACGACGTTACCTTTGAGCAGATAAAAAAGCAGCTCAATCGTATGGTAGAGGTGATCAGGGTTGCGGACCTTACCGATGTGCCGATCCATATGAAGGAAATTTTATTTGCAAAGGCATTTGTGGTCAATGCAGAGGAAAAGCAGGAGATTTTTCAGATCGCGCAGGTGTTTGGCGTGGAGGTTGCAGATATCGGAGATGACTGTGTACTGCTGGAATGCAAGCAGACGGAGCAAAAAAATAACGATCTGCTTGCATTATTAAAGTCAAAATTTCACAGACTTGAGGTAGTAAGAGGCGGCGCGGTGGCGGTGGAGTCCATCAGTATTTCCAACCGTTAGCAAAGCGTCCAAGGGAGCTATGGCGGCAGGCAAGGTCAGATACGCTTCTTTAAAAACGCAATGATTTTTTCAAAGCGCATCGGCGCACCCTGAATTTCCTGCACCTTTAGGCGGTTTGCCTCGGAGAAGCCGACCAGAATCTTATGATTTGCCTCGGAGAGGTAATCGATAATACCGTCAAGATCAGATTTTAAGTTCTTCGGACACCGAATGTAGAGGTGTCGGTTCGCACTGATATGCAGCGTATAGGAGATGCTGAAATGATACCAGAAGAACTTGTGCAGCGTCGAATATTTATAAATCCAGATGATCTCCCCGATGGGAACGACGGCGTTTCCGTAGACAGAGGTCTCGATAAAAAAGTGTTCCGTGATGAACATATCCTCGGTCGCAAGCTGCGGCAGTGTGGCAAGCTCCTCCTCTGCCTGCTCCAGCAATTTCTTTGGATTTCCAAAGCGTGCAAGATCCTGACAACAGGGAGAGAGCAGCGGGAAGAAAATGTAGATCACAAACAGCACAAGGCAGATGAGCGCATAGCCTCCCGTCGCAAGAAACACCGTGTAGAGAATGACGTTGCCGGTCATGTTGTAATCCGGCTCGCTCAGGACATACTGGGAGACCTCATTTCGGATGCCGTTTTCCGTCCAGTTTAAATCGGCGGCGAGGCTGTCCAAAAGGCTTGCAAAGTTTTCCTGCCCCTCGACGATCTGCGCGCGGAAATCAGCTTTTTGGATCACGGGAAGTCCCTGCTCACTCGTAGACGGTGAGAGCAGAACGATGATGCATTCGTCGGCGCGCATGGTATAATAGTAATAGCCGATAATCGAGCCGAGACGGTTTTTGGTGTAGCCGGTGAATTTTAAATCGGAAACTGAGGCATGCACATATTTGGTATGCGAACGGTATGTGCTCTCCAGCGTGTCCGAGGCGGAAAGCTCGTCGGGAAAGAGCGGCGCGCCGAGTGAAAAGACGACCCAGAGCATCAGCAAAAAAAGCAGATACAAAATCGGGGCAGTCAGTCTGCGCTTATAAAATTGTTTGATATTTTTTGTGATAAAATGTTCGTAATTTTCAGACATAAATTTGTGGGATCCTTTTACCGTTATATCATTCTTTTTCGTTTATGAGATAAGTATACGGGTTCTTGGAAAAATAATCAAGGCAGATTCGACAAGCCTTGATTTTAAGCGGAGAAATTGATAGTATAGCAGAGAAGTAACTGCAGAAAAGGCGGGAGGCGGTGTGGGATTGAGCGCGTATGGCAGTTTTGCAAAGGTCTATGATCTATTTATGGAGGATGTTCCCTATGAGGAATGGTGCGGCTATATCAGAGAGCTGCTGTTGGAAGCGCGGATCGGAGAAGGGCTGGTGCTTGAGCTTGGCTGCGGCACAGGCAGACTGACGAGGCTTCTGGCAGAGGCGGGCTATGATATGATCGGCGTTGATAATTCGGAGGAGATGCTTGCGGTTGCAAGAGAGGCGGAGGATGAGAAGGACGTCCGTGGGGATATTTTATATTTGCTTCAGGACATGCGCTCGTTTGAGTTATATGGGACGGTGCGCGCTGTGATAAGCGTCTGTGATTCGATGAATTATCTGCTAAAGGAGGAGGATTTGCTTGCGGTTTTTCGGCTGGTGAATAATTATCTGGATCCTGGAGGGCTTTTTATTTTTGATCTGAATACCGCATATAAATATCAGGAGCTTCTCGGTGAGACGACGATCAGCGAGAATCGCGAGGAGGGAAGCTTTATCTGGGAGAATTATTACGACGAAGAAAGCGGTATCAACGAATATGCGCTGACGTTATTTATCCGGGAGGAGGGAGCGTTGTTCCGCAGATACGAGGAGACGCATTATCAGCGGGCCTATTCGGTTGATACAGTAAGACGGCTGTTGGCGGAGGCGGGCATGGAATTTGTGGCGTCCTATGACGCGTTTACGAGGGAGCCTCCTGCGCCGGAGAGTGAACGGATTTATGTGATCGCAAGAGAGCATGGAAAGAGAGCGAACGATGAATAAGGATTATATGGTAAGAGCAACAGCGGCAGACGGTCAAATCCGGGCGTTTGCCATAAATGGAAAAGAAATGGCAGAGAAGGCAAGAAGTGCACACGGGACGAGCCCCGTTATGACGGCGGCGCTTGGAAGACTGCTTTGCGGCGCGGCGATGATGGGCGTGATGATGAAGGGAGAGAAGGACCTTTTAACGATTCAGGTGCAGTGCAGCGGTCCGGCAAAGGGGCTTGTGGCAACCGCTGATTCCAAAGGGCGTGTGAAAGGCTTTCCGATGGCTGCGGACGTGGAGCTTCCGCTTAATGAGAAGGGAAAACTGGACGTTGGCGGCGCGCTTGGACTTGGCGTTATGAGCGTCATCAAGGATATGGGCTTAAAGGAGCCTTATGTCGGGCAGATCGCGCTGCAGACAGGGGAGATTGCGGAGGATCTGACCTACTATTTTGCAACATCGGAGCAGATCCCGTCAGCAGTAGGACTTGGCGTGCTGGTCGATAAGGACAGAACCGTAAAACAGGCGGGCGGATTTATCATTCAGTTGATGCCGTTTACGAGCGATGATGTCATTGAGCGTCTGGAGAAAAAAATCACAGAGATCGCATCGGTGACAGAGATGCTGGAGGCTGGAAATACGCCGGAGCAGATTCTTGAGATCATTCTGGGAGAGTTTGGCGTAGAGATAACGGAGCGTACTGACACAGGATTTGTCTGCGACTGCTCAAAGGAGCGTGTTTCAAGAGCGATCGCGACCTTAAGCCGAAAAGACCTTGATGATATGATCAATGACGGAGAGGAAATTGAGGTGAAGTGTCAGTTCTGCAATAAAGCGTATCATTTTGGCATGGATGAATTGAAGGAAATGAGAAAATGAGAGATGGGTTTATTAAGGTGGCGGCAATCTCGCCAAAGATCAGAGTGGCGGATGCGGCATATAATTCAAAAGTAATCTGCGAGGGCATTCGTGAGGCAGCGCGCGCGGGCGCAAAGGTGATCGTATTTCCGGAGCTTAGCATTACAGGCTATACCTGCGGCGATCTTTTTTTGCAGGAGAGCCTGCTTGCGGGGGCATTAGAGGCTTTGCGTGAGATTATGACGTTTACGGAGGGACAGGATGCGATCGTATTTGTCGGATTACCGTTTGCATATAATGGAAAGCTTTATAACGCGGTGGCTGCCGTAAAGGGGGGCAGGCTGCTGGGGATCGTTCCCAAAACCTATCTTCCGGCATACGGCGAGTTTTATGAGACGCGTTATTTTGCGCGTGGAATGGAGGAGGTCTTAACCGTTTCTTGTCTTGGGCAGGAGACGCTGTTTGGGACAAAGCTTTTGTTTGCGTGCGAGGGGATGCGTGAGCTTGTCATTGGCGCAGAAATCTGTGAGGATTTGTGGACGCCCGAGCCTCCGGGCATCCGTCATGCGAGAAACGGTGCGACAGTGCTTGTAAACCTTTCCGCATCAAATGAGACGACGGGGAAGGAAGACTATCGCAGAGCATTGGTATGCGGACAGTCGGCAAGACTTTTATGCGGATATATTTATGCGAGTGCCGGAGAGGGCGAGTCTACGCAGGACGTTGTTTACTCCGGTCACAATATGATCGCGGAAAACGGACGGCTGCTAAAGGAAGCGCCTCGTTTTGTCAACGAGATCACGCTGTCTGAAATGGATGTGCAAAGGCTTGTGACAGAGCGGCGAAGAATTACAACGTTTGAGCTGCGGGAGGACGGGTACCGCAGGATTCCGTTTTCTCTTATCATGGAGGAGACGGCGCTGACGCGAACGATCAAGGCATTGCCGTTTGTGCCTTCGGAGGAGGCAGACAGACAGAGACGCTGCGCCGAGATACTTGCGATACAGGCAGCCGGATTAAAAAAGCGTATGGAGCACACAAACTGCAAAACGGCAGTGGTTGGAATCTCCGGCGGGCTTGATTCTGCGCTCGCGCTGCTCGTTGTGGTGCGCGCCTTTGATCTGTTGGGGCTTTCGCATGAGGGGATCAAGGCGGTGACGATGCCGGGCTTTGGTACGACAGACCGCACCTACGATAACGCCGTACAGCTGATCCGTTCGTTGGGGGCAGATTTTCGGGAGATCGATATTAAGGAAGCGGTGCTGCTCCATTTTCGAGACATCGGGCATGATGTGTCGGCGCATGATGTGACCTATGAGAACAGTCAGGCGCGGGAGCGCACGCAGATTTTGATGGATATCGCGAATAAGGAAAACGGCATGGTGATCGGAACCGGCGATCTTTCTGAGCTTGCGCTCGGGTGGGCGACGTACAACGGCGACCATATGTCGATGTATGCGGTCAACGCCTCTGTGCCGAAGACGCTTGTGCGCCATCTGGTGCGGTTTTATGCAGATACCTGTGAGGATGAGACACTGCGTCAGGTGCTCTATGATGTACTTGATACGCCCGTGTCGCCGGAGCTGCTGCCGCCGGAGGACGGAAGGATCTCACAGGAAACAGAAAATATTGTGGGGCCTTACGAGCTGCATGATTTTTATCTCTATCATATGCTGCGTGAGGGCTTTCCGCCGAAAAAAATCTACCGTCTCGCGAAAACGGCGTTTTCCGGCGTTTATGACGATGAGACGATCCTAAAATGGGAAAAGATATTTTTCCGCAGGTTTTTTGCGCAGCAATTTAAGCGCTCCTGTCTGCCGGATGGACCAAAGATCGGAAGCGTAGCGGTTTCTCCGCGCGGTGATCTTAGGATGCCGTCAGACGCCTGCGCAAGACTTTGGCTGGATGAATTAGAGAAATTGACGGAGGGGTAAGGTTTCTTGCTTTGAGCCGGAGAGGTGTATCTTCTCCGGCGCGAAATCTCTGCAAAACGGAGGATGAAAATGCAGTATCGGAAGGATAAAAAGGGAAATGAGATTTCCGTTCTGGGTTATGGATGTATGCGTTTTACAAAGAAGGGAAATGCAGTCGATCTTGATAAGGCGGAGCAGGAGCTTATGACGGCAATCCGCGCGGGCGTCAATTATCTGGATACGGCGTATGTATATCCGGGAAATGAGACGGCGGTCGGTGAGCTTTTAAGCCGCAATCATTGCAGGGAGGAAATTTATCTGGCGACGAAGCTCCCGCATTACCTCATCAAATCCGCGGAGGGTGCGGAACGGATGTTTCAGGAGCAGCTTCGGCGGTTAAAGACGGATTATATTGATTATTATCTGATGCATATGCTTACGGATATTCCGACATGGGAAAAGCTAAAGGGGCTTGGAGTGGCGCAGTGGATCGAGGAGAAGCTGGCTTCCGGGCAGATTCGCAATATCGGTTTTTCCTATCATGGAAATGCTGATATGTTTATGCAGCTGGTAGACGCTTATGATTGGGATTTTTGTCAGATCCAGTACAACTATATGGATGAGCATTCGCAGGCCGGTGTAAAAGGTCTGCGCTATGCGCATCAGAAGGGGCTTCCGGTTATCATCATGGAGCCGCTGCGGGGCGGCAGACTTGTGGAGCTTCTGCCGGAATCGGCAAAGGAGCTTTTCCGCAGGGAGGGGGAGCGCTGGACGCCGGCGGAGCTTGCGTTCAAATGGCTCTACGACCAGCCGGAGGTCACCTGTGTGCTGTCCGGCATGAATTCTATGGAAATGGTGGAGCAGAATCTTAAGACAGCATCCGGGTCTTTTGTGGGATGCCTGACAGACGAGGATGCGGCGTTGATCGAACAGGTAAAGCAGGAGATTGCACAGAAAGTCAGGGTTGGATGTACGGGGTGTGGATATTGTATGCCGTGTCCCAAGGGAGTTGATATTCCGGGGACGTTTCGCTGCTACAATGCGGTCTATTCCGAGGGAAAAAGGTCAGGCAGACGTGATTATCTGCAATGTACGGCGTTTCGCAAGGAGACAAGCAGCGCGTCACAGTGCATTGGCTGCGGAAAATGTGAAAGTCACTGCCCACAGCAGATTGAGATCAGAAAGGAATTAAAAAATGCAGCCACAGAGCTTGAGAATCTGCGCTACAAAGTGATCAAGACTGCAATACAGGTTTTTCACCTGTGGTAACATCGGAGAGCCGGTGTATGATGCACCGGCTCTCCGATGTTAAATGCGGCGGAGCTTGCGTTCCATTCTCTGCTGTGCAGCCGGAATCCGAAACGGCGCCGACACATAGACCAGACGGTACATACAGACCGACATGACGATAGCCGTAAGCACATCAAATACCGAGTGCTGCTTAAGGAACATCGTGGACAGAATAATGCTTAACATCAGGAGGGCAGAGCCGCAGCGCACCGCCTTGTTTTCTTTAAAATTATCACAATGCCACACCGCAATATTTACGGCAATGGAATTGTAAACGTGAATACTCGGAAAAAGATTCGTCGCGGTATCGGTCGCATATAACTGACGCACCAGATCTGTAAACAGATTATCGCGCGCAAATTCTGTGGGGCGCAGGTAATGTCCGTTTGGATAGACTGTTGATATGATCAAAAAGACAGTCATGCCGACAAAAAGCACTGTGCACAGCCGGAAGTATTCGTCCCTGTTCTTTCGATAGAAATATGCGATTCCCCATCCTATATAGAAAAACCAGAGGAAATAGGGGATGATAAAATATTCACAGAACGGAATATAGTCGTCGATCGCCATATGGATGACGTGAAAATGTGTCGTCACCGTTTTTTCCAGATAGCAAAACCACGGAAGATAAATGGCGAAATATAACAGTAGGAGAGCGTGCTTATTTTTTTGTAGATATGTGTACAGTCTCTTTGGGACAGATAGCTTCATAACGGTCATCCTCTCTGACAAAATGTGTTTGCTTTTTTATCTTTTGCGATTATAGCACAGGGGTTTTGCCAAAACAATTATCTTTCATTTATTTTAAGAAAGATTATTCAAAATTTAAGAAAAGGTTAACCAGAACATCCTGTTTTTGCAGAGTTCCGTTGCAAAATAAAACGAATGTTTTACATAAATATTACGATTCGCGGAATTTATTGACAAGGCAAAAAAGCTCCCTATAATGAAAAATATATACGGAAATATAAAGAAAGGGTCTGGAATATATTTACATAAGAGGATGGGAACTATGAAAAAGAAAATGGGAAAAAAAGGGCTTTGGGTTTTCCTTGTGCTTACGGGTATAGCTGCTGTTTATATGGGCTTTGCGATTTTTTTTGAGAGCCATTTCTCCTTTGGAACAACGATTGACGGCATTTCAGTCGGAGGTCGGAGCGCAGCTGGCGTTAAGCAGCTTATCGAGGAGGAAATACGCCAGTATTCGCTTACGATCCAAGGGCGGGAGGGCGCGTCGGGAACGATTGACGGCAGCAGTATTTCGCTTGCGCCTGTTTTTCAGGGAGAGGTGGAGAGGCTTCTCGCGGAGCAGAAGGGCTACCAGTGGATCGCGGCGTTGTTTGCGGGCAATGAGCTGGAGCTTAAACAGTCAGTGTCGTATGATGAGGACGCACTTTACGATGAGGTTTTAAAGCTTGGGTTTATGGACAGCAAAAAGCAGCGTGCGCCATCGGATGCGACTTATTCGGATTACGACAGCGAGAGCGGTTATACGCTTGTGCCTGCGGATTACGGAACAAAGATCAATGAGCAGGCGCTGCGTGGGGCAGTGACGGATGCTGTCTTGGGCTTGGAGGAGACGCTTGATATTGATCAGGCCGGCTGTTATGAGGAGCCCGCCATCGCTGATGATGACGAGGAGCTTAAAACGCTGCTTGCAGATTTGAACCGCTATGTGGGAACGGTCATTACCTATGAGTTTGGCGACAGGAAAGAGATTTTAGACGCCGAGACGATTCATACATGGCTAAAGGATGAAAACGGCAGGATCGCAGTGGATGAGGAGGCGGTGCTCTCTTATGTCAAGACGCTTGCCAAAAAATACAATACGGCGTATCAGCCGAAGGAGCTTGAGACCTCCTACGGTGCAACGGTAACAATTTCCAATGGTTTTTATGGCTGGAGGATCGACAATGCGGGGGAAGTAGAGCAGATACTCGCAGATCTGGAAAGTGGTGAGAGCATTACAAGGGAGCCTGTTTATGCACAGCGGGCGAACAGCCATGGAGCGAATGATTACGGAGATTCTTATGTGGAGATCAATCTGACGGCACAGCATCTGTTTTTGTATAAGGACGGCGCGCTCATCGTGGAGAGTGATTTTGTTTCAGGAAATCTGGCGAAGGGGCACGCGACGCCGACCGGAGCCTTCGGTCTCACCTATAAGACAACTGATGCGGTGCTGCGCGGTGAGGATTACGCAACGCCGGTAAAATACTGGATGCCATATGCCGGGGATGTTGGAATGCATGATGCGACTTGGAGAAAAAGCTTTGGAAGTAATATTTATAAGACAAACGGTTCGCATGGCTGCATCAATCTTCCGCGCTCTGCCGCAAAGACCATTTACGAGACGATCGAGCAGGGCTATCCGGTTCTTGTATACACGCTGCCGGGAACAGAGAGCGAGGCGGTGCAGAAGGCAGACGCCGAGAATGTTGTTCAGCTGATCAATTCGATCGGGACAGTGACGTTAGAGAGTGAGACGGCGATTGTCAGTGCAAGGACGCTTTATAACGCGTTGTCAGATACGGCAAAGGGGTATGTGACAAACATTGACACGCTGACTGCCGCAGAGGCAGCGCTGGCGCAGCTAAAAGCACAGCAGCCGCAGCCTCCGGCGACCGAAGGACAGCCACAGCCTCCGGCGACCGAAGGGCAGCCACAGCCTCCGGCGACCGAAGGGCAGCCACAGCCTCCGGCAGCCGAAGGGCAGCCGCAGCCCGGGCAGTAGCAGATCAGTGTAAGGGGCACGGAACCGTCGTTTCATAGACGGGATAGGAAAAGTCAAGGTGGTAGCCTAATTTTTTCGCCAGCGCAAGTGAGGAAGGATTTTGCGCGTCCCAGTTCGGATAGAGCCCGCGCTTAAGACAGGAAAGAATCAAAGCAGCGCCGCAGACGCTGGCGAGCCCGCGTCTGCGGTAAGCTTCTTTTGTATCGATCTGAATCTCAATACCGCCGCAAAAGGAGGCATAGGAGGAGGCTCCGGCGACCGCTTCCTTTTGTTGAAACACCATAACGCCCAGTCCCATTTCCCGGTACTGGGCATAATTTTTATAATTGGAGCATTCCTGTAATTCAGAAATAACGCCAATTGAATAAAAGAAAACCTC
>URJS01000024.1 GCA_900548205.1 uncultured Roseburia sp.
GTTAAGCACGCCGCCAGCGTTCATCCTGAGCCAGGATCAAACTCTCATGTTAAAATTTGATTCTGTCCAGATTAAATCTGGCTGATCTTGGTTGCACCAAGATTTACTGTTTTAAGGTTCTTCTATTTTATATAGAAGTGTTCGTCTGCAAACCAAGCTTTTTTAGTTTGACAGCTTGAAATCTCTTTTGGATATCCAGACTTAGCAAAGCCTTTCATATCCCAGAAGAAAATCGCTGATTTTCTTCTAATGATTCAGATTTTCTGAATCTATTGAATCTTTCAAGGTTTATTCACTGTTCAGTTATCAATGTGCTGTGAGGCTTTTCAACCTCTGTCGCAAATCTGTTCAAGCGACAGCTTAGTTACTATATCACTTTGAATCATATTTGTCAACAACTTTTTTCATTTTTTAAATTACTTTTTAATCATTCCCACGGTTTCCTGTGTGCATCCCACTGTCCTGCGGTCAGCTTGTTTATATTAGCACCAATGTTTTTGATTGTCAACACTCTTTTTGCTTTTTCGACAAAGAAAGTCTTTTGCCGGAAATTATACTTATTGTTTATACAATTCCCGACAATCACCATTCTTCCCCCTATTTCATCACATAATGCATGGCATCCTTCACAGTATTTGCGCCGACAAGACGAATTCCCTGCACCTCTTTCATATTTGTACGACATACTTCCGGCAGGATACAAGTATGGAAGCCAAGCTTTTTTGCCTCAAGAACTCTTTGCTCTGCCATGCTGACTGCCCGCACTTCACCGCTGAGCCCTACCTCCCCAAAACAGATTGTTTTTTCATCAATCGGTTTTTCCTTATAACTTGAGATCAAAGCCAAAACAACGCCAAGATCGATCGCCGGCTCATTCATACGGATACCACCTGTAATATTAATATAAGCATCACAGCTCCCAAGCTGTAACCCCAATCTCTTTTCAAGCACTGCCATCAGCAGGTTCACACGGTTTAAGTCTGTTCCTGCCGCTGTCCTGCGCGGGATCCCAAAATTCGTATGACACACCAATGCCTGCACCTCAAGCAAGATCGGTCTTGTTCCTTCCATAGAGCATGCTACGACGGACCCGGACGCGCCCTCCGGCTTCCCGCTGAGCATAAATTCCGATGGATTCTCAACCTCCTCCAATCCGCTTTGCCGCATTTCAAAAACTCCGATCTCATTTGTAGAGCCAAAACGGTTTTTTACACCGCGCAAAATACGGTAGGCTGCATGCCGGTCTCCCTCAAAATATAAAACCGTATCTACCATATGCTCCAGAACTCTCGGTCCCGCCACAACGCCTTCCTTTGTCACATGTCCGACAATAAAGACAGAAATCCCGCGTCCCTTCGCGATCTGCATCAGCGTACCGGTCGATTCGCGCACCTGTGAAACGCTCCCCGGCGCAGAGGTGACATTCTCATGGTACATCGTCTGAATCGAGTCAATCACAACAATCTGCGGCTTTTCGCGATCTATGACTTTTTCAATCGTCTCAAGGTTCGTCTCGCACAAAAGGCTTAGACTCTCCCCAAAGGTTCCGATGCGCTCTGCGCGAAGCTTGATCTGCTGTAAGGATTCTTCTCCCGATATGTAAAGGACCTTTATTTTTTGCATCGAAAGATTTCTGCATACCTGAAGCAGAAGCGTCGATTTTCCAATCCCCGGATCGCCTCCCACTAGGATCAGAGAACCCTGTACGATACCTCCTCCAAGCACGCGATCCAATTCTCCAAGCCTTGTCGATACGCGTTCGTCATGCTTCATCTCTATCGCAGAGAGAGGAACCGCTCTCACAGCCTCACCATCTGCCGACTTTCCCTTTCCGGCACTTTTTTTATCGATCATCTCCTCCACAAACGTATTCCATTCACGGCATCCCGGGCACTGCCCAAGCCATTTTCCCGATTCATAGCCGCAATTTTGACAAAAATATACAGTTGTTTTTCCTTTTGCCATTTCTCCTCCATTCTATTTTTCCCGTAAAAAATCTGTAAAACTAAAATTTTATTGCAAATGATAGCATCCTCTGCACTTTTTCTTTTTGTTTGTGATATAATAGAATTCATCTACAAAAGACGAGGTGGAATCCGCAACGATACGGATGCTGCCATGTCCCACACGACTATTTGTTCCCGGGCGAAAACAAATAGCTTTTTTGCGCTTTCTCTTTGTAATGATCCGCCCAGAAACGAGGAGTGATACAAATGAATTATGTTACATTATCAGACTTTCTCTCTCAGGCAGAATCCATGATCAACAATGCCATCTTAAATGAGGAATTTACAACTATCCAAACGAAAGACGGGAATGCCGTTCTCATCTCGGAACAGCAATACAGCTGTCTGTTAGACACTCTATTGCGGAAATCCCAAAGCAGCCGTGTGACACGATAAACCCGCACAGCTGTCAAGCCCCCCGCAAATAGCGGGCTTCCCGCTTCACGAGTCTCTCCCTATGCGAAAATATCCGCCGGATGAAAGAAAAGAGGTCTTTCATCCGGCGGATATTTTATACGACTCTAGCATTTACAAACAGACACTCTTACCGGCTTTTCTCCCAGTTCAACGCTGAGACTCAGCTTGCCGCCAAGATTGGTCTTCATCTGTCCCGCATCCGATCCGTCAATACAGATGTCATACTCCGTCTCATCCTCAAGCTCTACCGTAAGCTGTGCATCCTCCCAGCCTTCTACCAGAAATTCAATCCCCGTATCTGTTGCCCTTAAGCCTGCCACAGCAGTCCCCGGTACAGACTCATAGACAAACATCCCGTTACGCTCCAGCTTGGTAAGCTCACGGCAGGTCTTTACCTTATAAACATCTCCCTGATGCTCGAAATTATCCAGCTTTGCCTTTGTGCTCAAAGAGTAGTCTCCAAAGCTGATCGTTCCATCTGCCTCCGAACGAATTAACTCACTAATCACAGCCATCTTATCCTCCTGCGCCACAGCTTAAAAGGCAAAAAGCTTTTTAAACTGTGCTAATATTGTAAAAATATGATAGTCTTATTATATAATAAGCCTTGTCGTATTTCCAGTAGTTTCGCTGACATTTAAGGATTTTTTTACTTTTCTTTTGTCTCAAATGCAATCTCGTTCTTTCTTGTAGTAACGATCACCTGCATTCCGTTCTTTACCGTTCCATCCAAAAGCAGCTGTGCCAGCTTGTCTTCCACCTCATTCTGCAGCTTTCTGCGCAGCGGTCTTGCGCCGTATTTCGGCTCATACGCTTTTTCTACAATATAATTTTTGGCTCCATCGCGCACCAGCAGCTCTATGTTCAGCTGTTTTTGGCAGCGCTGTGTCAGCTCCTTTGCCAGCAAGCCGACAATCTGCTTCATGTCTGCTTTATTCAAAGAGCGGAATACGATCGTCTCGTCGATACGATTTAAAAATTCCGGCTTGAAAATACGGCGCACTTCCTCCATGACGCTGCTTTTCATGTGCTCGTAATTCTGTTTTTCATCCTGCGAGGAGGCAAAGCCAAGTCTTTTTGGCTCTACAATCGCCTGCGCCCCCGCATTCGACGTCATAATGATAATGGTATTCTTGAAATCTACCTTCCTTCCCTGCGAATCCGTGATATGACCGTCATCGAGTACCTGAAGAAGAATGTTAAAAACATCGGGATGCGCCTTCTCAATCTCATCGAAAAGTATCACGGAATATGGATTGCGGCGCACCTTCTCGCTGAGCTGTCCGCCGTCCTCATGACCCACATAGCCGGGCGGCGAACCGATCAGCTTAGAGACACTGTGCTTTTCCATATATTCAGACATATCCACACGGATCATCGCCTGCTCCTGCCCGAACACTGCTTCCGCCAATGCTTTTGATATTTCTGTCTTTCCGACTCCGGTGGGTCCAAGAAACAGGAAGGAGCCGATCGGACGTCTCGGGTCCTTTAGACCGACACGCCCGCGGCGCACTGCCTTTGCCACCGCCGTCACGGCTTCCTCCTGCCCGATCACCCGCTTATGCAGCGTTTCTTCGAGCCGGCGCAGTCTTGCCGCCTCTCCCTCCGTCAATTTTTTGACCGGTATCTTCGTCCAGCCGGAAACAACCTCCGCAATTTCATCCTCACCGACCAGATACTGCCGCCGTCCAAGCTCCCGCTTCGCCTTCGCTTCCAGCTTTGTTCTTTTTTCCTCTAGCTCCTGTTTTTCCTTTTCCGCAAGCCTTGCCGCTTCCAAATCCCCATCTGTAAGAGCCTGCTCCAATTCGTTTTCTTTTTTAGTAATCTGCTCCCGCAGCGCCGCCATTTCCTTCGGCGTTTTTCCGACAGCGAGACGAACCTTGGCAGCTGCCTCATCCATTAGATCGATCGCCTTATCGGGAAGAAAACGGTCGTTTAAATAGCGCGCGGACAACCGCACTGCTGCGCGCAGCGCCTCATCCGTAATCGTCACACCGTGGTGCTTCTCATAACGGCTTCTTAGACCCTGCAAAATTTCTACGGTTTCCTCCTCGCTCGGCTCCTCAACGACTACAGGCTGGAATCTGCGCTCGAGCGCCGCGTCCTTTTCAATGTACTTCCGATATTCTTCCATCGTCGTCGCTCCGATGACCTGCACCTCTGCGCGTGCCAACGCCGGCTTTAGGATATTTGACGCATCAATCGCTCCCTCCGCTCCGCCAGCACCGATGATGGTGTGTATCTCGTCAATAAATAAAAGAATATTGCCCGCCCGTTTTACCTCAGAAAGAACTTTTTTGATCCGCTCCTCAAATTCTCCGCGGTACTTTGAACCCGCAACGATTCCTGACAGATCCAAAGCCACAACACGCTTCCCAAGCACGGTGTCCGGCACAATTCCCGCAGCAATGCGTTCAGCAATTCCCTCAATAATCGCCGTCTTTCCGACCCCCGGTTCTCCGATCAGACACGGATTATTTTTGGTCCTCCTGCTTAAAATCTGGATCACGCGCTCAATTTCTTTTTCCCTTCCGACTACCGGATCTAAGCCCCCCTCCGCAGAGAGCGCCGTTAAGTCTCTGGAATACTGATCCAGCACCGCAGTCGTCTCCGCATTCTTCTTTCTTCCCGGTCTCCCGTTCTGAAAATCTTCTTTATAAAGGTTCGCATCCTCTCCCATTGCAAGCAATGTATCGACATACATTTTTTGAATATTAACGGAAAGTGTATTTAACAGTCTCGCCGCAACGCATTCCGGTTCTTTGACGATCGCAAGCAAAATATGCTCCGTACCGATCAACTCCGAACGAAACCGCTCTGCCTCCTTATTGGCTCCCGCAAGTACACGCTCAACTCTCGGCGAATACCCCTCCGGTTCTAAAATCGCCGCAGACTGCCCGGGTGCGATCAGCTCCTCGATCAGCTTGAGTACCTTATCCAGTTCTACGCCGTTTTCTTTCAGGACCTGTGCGGCAACACCTGTATTTTCCTTAAGAAGCCCCAACAAAATATGCTCTGTTCCGATATAATTATGATGCATGGCTCTTGACATGCGCGCTGCAATATCAAGCGCACGCTTTGCCTTTCCTGTGTATGGTATCTGCATATTCTCCTCCTTCCATCTGGTAATTTTTTATAAATCATTAAAATCAATAATCTCCAACTGATCGGATGTGCGCGCCTTCTCTCCGCTGCCGTCCTTTTTTCCCTGCGGCTGCCGCTTTCCTGGTCTGCTCTCCTTTTCTTCTCCGGCTGCATCTTCCTCATCATCCGCCAAGGTCTCCCCAGCTTCGTCAGTCTCCCAGTCTTCCTCATCGATCAGATCATCTCCGGTCTCGTCAATATCCTCCTCGTCCCCCTCCGGAAAGTCTTCGTCGTCCGCATCGGTCGTCTCGTCCATATCCTCCTCATCTCTGAAGTCACTATCATCCTCCTCCCAGAGATCATCCTCCGACAGCTCTCCAGCGCCTTTATTCCGAAACCGGAAAAGCAAAAGATTTATGATCACGATCACCAAAACGGCGATCACAAAGCCCATCACCGCCATTGCCGTTCGCGCAAAGGTTTTCTCATCATCGTATTGCTCGGAAAGCGCCGCATATTCCTCCTGAAGTTCTTGAAGCTCCGCCGTCTGCACTTCCCCTTCTCCCGCAAGATCAGTCGAAAGCCTTTGATACGTTCCCTCTAACGAGTCATACTGATACCAGTTTTCCGTTCCCTCATGGTTGATGCCGTAAAATACATAAAACGCCGATACGATTTCAGATTCGCTTTCTGCCGTCTGCTGGTATGCCGTTATCGTGCGTACTTCATCCACCGAAAGGCTTGTCTGCATATACTGCTCGGGAATCACCGCGTCTACCGGCGCCAGGAGCGCGATCACATATTTCTCCCCATTTGCAAAACGCACAAACGGATAGACAGTATCTCTTGTCTCATCGTAGACAAAAAAGCTTCCCGCAGCCTTCTGCCCCTCGGGAGGATTCTGCGGTGTCATCCACAAGAGATTTAAAGACCCCTTCGTATAGCTTACGTCTTTATACGACGTTCCATGATAATTAATTGTATTTTCCTGAAAATCTGCGGGAATATCCTCCGCTGCAAATTTCTCGGAAATCTCATATGCAGCGCCGTTGACCGTTACAACAGCCTCCGGCTGTTCTGTCTCAGGCTCCTTGGTCTCCGTTTCCTCAGGCTTTGTCTGCTCCTCTGTCGGTTTTTCCTCTGCCGCTCCCGCCTGCTTTGTGACCTTGACCGTATAGGTTGCCGTCACACCGTTTTCTGCCTTTACGACGATCTTTATATTATTTACGCCTTCCTTTAAATTCTGGTTGCCGGTTACGGATTCCACCACCGCCTTCTCGTTCGCCGGAACTGCGGACACTACAACGCTTGTCACATCGCTTCCCACCGTCGCCGTATAGGAAGTCTTATTATATGCAAACGCCGGAGAAAGCGTTCCCGGAGAGATCGTAAGGCTTTTTAAGGAATTGTCTGCAGACAGCGATTCCGCAGGCGCTCCCTGCGTATTACCGCCGGTATTTCCGCCGCCCGATGTGCTGCCGCCGGTATTTCCACCACCAGTATTTCCACCGCCAGCATTGCCGCCGCTTCCTGTTCCGCCGCCTGCCGCGTTATTTACCGTGACAGAAGCGCTGCTGCCCTCCATAGAACTCAGTTCTTCTACCGTATCAAATAAAATTCCATCCGTCGCAGATAAGGAAACGGCGCTTGTCCCCGCGCCGACCGCCTTTAGCGTGATCGTAAAGCTGTCGCCGTTGATCAGTCTGCTGCCGCCGCCCCCGTTTGAATCTACCGAGGAACTGACAAATTCCAGAACGCTTGCATCCCATGAGAGCGTCATGGTCGCCACGACTTTCTCTCCCGCAGGTCCCGACGCTTTTCCTGTTACCGTAACGGTATCTCCGATATTCACACTACCTGAGGAAACGGACAACGATGTCTTTCCCGCTGCCGCCCAAACGACAGTATCAGGAATCAATAATCCCAGACAGATACATAGCATCATCAAATATGCGCTGATTCTTTTTCTCATAAGGTACTCTATACTCCTTTCTACGCTTCGCTGCATTACTGGCTGATGACAGACAGTCCTAAAATATGGCGCTGCAGCATTACCACATCCTTATTGGAAACTCCGCCGTCACGGCTTGTATTTGCCGCTTCCAGATAGCAGCCGCTCTGTGGTGTGATCGATAAAATATGACGCTGCAGCATTACCACATCTATATTGGATACCTTTCCGTCTCCGTTTACGTCCCCGTAAACCACGATCTCAAATTCCCGCACTTGTTGCCCGTCAACATATACCGCGAGCTTATTTCCGGTTCCGACGCTTCCCGTATTTTCGGTTCCGTCAGACTTTAACAGCTTCACAGTGCAATTTTGACCGCTAATACCGGAGAGCACACCGTCTGCTGTCATATTCGGCTGGATGCCGGTTACAAACGTACCGATCGGATATGCCGAGGTGATCGTCACACCGTCCGCGATCGTGATCGTATTGCCGCCTGACGCCCCCTGCTGCCTTGCAATCGTGATCGTATAGGTTCTTGAAACCCCGCTCTGCGAAATACAGGTAATATTAATTGTATTATTGCCATAATTCAAAGAATAATTACCCATGCCGGATACGGTCGAGGTGGAGGCTACCGGAGTCGCGCCAATGCTCACAGACGATACCTCCGGCCCTACGACAAGGGAATATTCGGTTGTCCCTCCGTGAAATACCGGGGTTAAATTGTAGCCGTCGACAGTCAGAGAGGAAAGCCAGTTATTCGGATTTCCTTTATCCGCGAAGGTCACTGCCGTCTCCGGCATATGATCGTAAACCGGTATACGGAATACAAACGCCTGATTCTTATCGGCATATGCCTTTGCCATATTGCTGCCCTCGCTCATCGCAGCCTGCACATTTGTCATATACTGATGCGAATAAAGACTGTCATGATACACGACGTTAAACTTCTCAAAGTAAATCGTATTCTGCCCCTTTTTCACATAATTGTTCGCCACAATGGAGGAACCGCCTGAAATTGATTTATAAATAGAGTTCCAGCCCTGCTGCTTTGCGTAGGCAAGACCGTTTACCGTGGCAGACGCCGAGCCTGTCGTATAGGCGCGTACGTTAAAGTAGTTATAGTACCCCTCATAGCCGCTGTATCTTCCTGAGATCAGCGGGCTTGTGCCTTTTGCTCCCTGCTCCTGCTTGCAGCGCGAGGCAAGATGATAAGGACTTACGCCCAGCCCGCTGCCGACCTCAACAAATGTATCGGCGTAGCTGCGCACCGCACCGTCGGTATCTGTGTAATTCCCTGCCATAAAGGTATTTGCAAGCACATTTCCTACGCCCGCCGCATTCTGATACGGCGCATATTCTAAGGTTTCAAACTGAAAAATATAGGTCTCATTTAAAAAGTTGCGCGGGTCCATACAATAGGCAATATATTCCGGCGAAGCGCTCACCCAGCCCGGCCCGTCAAAACCATACCAGGTGTTGGTCGCCCAATCGTATGCCTGACTGTCCGTCGATTTCCTCGCATCATTGGCAGAGCTTTGGATCAGATTTCTGCTGACTATGCTCTCATTTGCGATCACTGTATTCCAGTCCAGTCCCGTCTGCACCGGAACAAACTGCCAGTTCGGATATTTCTGGTGCAGCGCCAGCAGCGAATTGCAGTAGCTTGCCGGAAAACCGGCTACCTGAAGCTCCGCCACATACTGATCGTCTGGAACAGTCGTTGTCTCTCCGCCCGTTCCGCCGCCGACAGAGCCTCCTCCGTCCAATGTCACATAATCCGCGCATATCCATCCGCTGTAGGAGCCCCCGCGCAGCGAAAACGAAACATTATACCACTTTAATCCCTCCGCCTGTGTCTCTCCCTGTACCGTAACACGCTGTCCCTTATAAACCTTAATGACTACCTGATAGGAGGTGCCGGCACCGGAGCGGACATTTACTCCCACATCCGTATTTGCCACAACGGCATTTCCCTCGGTGCTTGTTCCCGCAGAATCAAGACGCACAAAGTCAGAACGCGTATATCCTGTCTGCGTCACACCGGAAACAGTAACCTGAAGCTGATACCATGTATGACCATCCGAGCCCTGCACCTCGTCGGTCACCGTCACAGTCGCTCCGGGGTTTAGGGTAGTGATCTTCTCTCCGTTTACCGGCTCCTTCCTCACCAGCACAGGTCCGTCAATGATCGTACCCGTTGTAGCGGTAAATCCGTACGCCGTTGCATTCAAATCCGGCAAAAATACACAGATAACTGCCATCAGCATACTGATGGCAGTTATAAGCGCCCATTTCTTTTTTATTTTCTGATTATTCCAGCTGACCATCATTCCTCCAAAAACGTCAAAATCTTACAGAATCAGCTTTATTATATGGGAACAACCAGTACGCGTCAACCGGAATATCGTCTTTTTTGACAATAAACACAAGATTTATGGACGTTTTACCGACATCGAACTGTTAAAAATTAACAAAATTCCCCAAAAAATTCCTCCCAGCACACAGCCGCCCGCTGCCAGCAGGGGCATACTGCATTCACTGAGACTTACGCCCAAAAACGCCGCTGTACCTACCACAACGCCCGCCGCTGCCGTTGCCGCCATTAAGGCGCACACAAAAATCGTTTCTATGTCTATTTGTTTCTCCCGCTTCCTCTTATGCTCTATTCTTTCTCTCATGCGATCACTCCTGATGCAGAAAAATACTGCTCCCACACTTTCCCGCCTGTCCACGGCAGACAGGCTCTGTCATCAATATAGACATCCGCAGATATTTTTCTTGCCTCCGTTCCGTAAGCCTCCAGCGTTTCCGGAACATTGTTGTTGACCGCATCAAAAGAAAGTCCGTGCCTGGCGCACCAAAGGAGCGCCTCCTCTAAGCGCTCTCCGCACCTGCAAGTCCAAAGAATCAGCTTCACACCCTGCCGGCGCTGCTGTTTCAGCATAAAAATAAGCGGCAGATTCGGCGCTCCGATTTCGGGATAACACTCTCTGCAAAGCGTTCCGTCAAAATCAACTGCAATAATCTCAATCTTCTTTTCCTTCATGCTTTTCCTCCCTACCTGTGTTGATAGAGAGAGTATCACATAAATTCTGTACAATAATCAGGACAGATTTTACAAATCCTTCCGGTAAGCTTATCCCAGACCTGCCTTACTCTCCTTTGGCCGGAAGCACTCCCTCCCCGTCAAATGCCGGAATAAAGCTTTCCTCCGCCGTCTCCCCCTCCTGGATAAAGCCGCGCTCTATCCCAAGCGAAATCGCGTAGTCTACAACCTCCTCATATTCCTCCTGTGTCACCCGCCGGTTTAGCTCGGGATATTTTTCCAGACCCGCGAGCGGCGTAAACTGGTTCATAATGCTGATATAGACAGAATTTCCATAGGTCTCATGCAGATAGCGCAGCACTGCTTTGGAGTCCTCCTTCTGCCCCGGCAGCAGCAGATGGCGAACGATCGTTCCACGCTGCAGCAACCGCCCTGCCTCGATGGGATCCTCATCCTCTGGTGCAGGCTCCCCCGCGAATACAGGCTCTCCCGTCTGGCGCACCATCTCAGCGACCGCCGCCTTAGCTACCTGGCTGTAATCGGGCGCATGGGAATATTTCGCACTAAGAGCCGCATCCATATATTTAAAATCGGGCAGATAAATGTCAATGAGCCCCTCCAGACGGTGAAGCGTCTCCGTCTTTTCATAGCTGCCCGTATTGTAAATGACAGGAAGTGTAAGCCCCTGCGCTTTTGCCGCTGTAAGCGCCGTTATGATCTGCGGCACAAAGTGCCCCGGCGTGACAAGATTGATATTGTTCGCCCCTTTTTCCTGAAGCTCTAAAAATATTTTCGTAAGCCGCCCTGCGCTCACACGCTCCCCCGCCGTCCCGTTTGCAATATTACGGTTCTGACAAAACACACAGTGCAGCGCGCAGCCGCTGAAAAATACAGCGCCGGAGCCGGCTGTTCCGGAAATACAGGGCTCCTCCCAATAGTGGAGCGCCGCGCGGGCGATCTTTAGTGTTTCATCCTGCCCGCAGAAGCCGCGCATTCCGTTTTTTCTGTCTGCACCGCAGTTTCGCGGACAGAGATTACATCTTGGCATATTCCATGCATTCCTTTCTCTTTATTTCAAGCTTGCGAAACTCCGTCTTTTTGGTTATGATAGATTTACATGCCAAGGCTTGCCGCAGCTTTTCTTCTGCGGCAAGACCGGCTATATTTAACAAGAGTGAAGGAGTTTCTGTTATGGCTTTAAAAAACTGTATGGTGGCACAGTCCGGCGGACCTACGGCTGCGATAAACGCCAGTCTTTCAGGCGTCATCCGCGGCGTGTACGCCTCATCGGTCTACGACACTGTCTACGGTTCCTTAAACGGTATCACCGGAATTTTAAATAATGAATTGATCAATCTGACCGATTTGATAGACCAACATCCTGAGAATCTCACGCGGCTTGTCACAACCCCTGCCATGTATCTTGGCTCGTGCCGCTATAAGCTTCCCGATTATATGGATGACGATTCTCCCTATGTCTTTATCTTCAACCAGTTTGAAACCTACCATATTGAAGCGTTTTTCTATATCGGCGGTAATGATTCGATGGATACCGTGGCAAAGCTCTCCTCCTATGGCGAGAAGATCGGCAGCCGGGTACGCATCATAGGCATCCCAAAGACGATCGACAACGATCTTTGCGAGACGGACCATACGCCGGGCTTTGGCTCTGCCGCCAAATATATTGCGACCTCCCTGCTCGAGATCGCGCACGATACCTTTATCTATGCCGTAAAAAGCGTGACCATTGTTGAAATCATGGGACGTGACGCGGGATGGCTGACGGCAGCAGCCGCACTCGCAAGAAATGAATACAACACCGCGCCGCATCTGATCTATCTGCCGGAGGTTCCCTTCGACACCGATGATTTCCTGCTTGACGTAAAGCGTCTGCTCTTTGAGCGCAACAATGTCATCATCGCAGTCTCAGAGGGTATCCGCAACGCGTCCGGCGAATATATCAGCGCCTCCGAGGGCACGATCGACAGCTTCGGGCACAGCCAGCTCAGCGGCGCCGGAAAGACACTGGAATTTCTCGTAAAGGAAAAGCTCGGCGTTAAAGTGCGCTCCGTCGAGTTAAATGTGCTCCAGCGCTGTGCGTCTCACCTTACCTCAAAAACCGATTTGGACGAGTCTGTGGCGCTTGGAGAAAAAGCCGTCTCACTCTCCGAGGAGGGTGTAACGGCTTCCATGGTCACAATTCATCGTATTTCAAATGCACCTTATCAGGTTTCATACGGCTATGCACAGATTTCACATATCGCAAATGAGGCAAAATCCGTTCCTACCGAATGGATCGCTCGGGCTGGCAACGATGTGACACAGCCGCTGATCGACTACCTAAGACCACTGATCCAGGGCGAAACGAACGTTGTCTATGAGAACGGACTTCCTGTTTATATGGATGTCAGTCATTTGTCAAAACATCCATAAACCTTCCGATCTCTATCCACGCTCTTTTGGATTCCGGCATCAGCTTTGCCGCCATCTGAAAGACGTGGAACATCCCCTCATACACGCTCAGGCGGACCTTTCCCCCCTGCTCGCGCGCTTTCGCCGCTACATTCACAGAATCAGACAGGAGCATCTCATAGGAGCCTACCTGAAGGAGCATCGGCGGAAATCCTCTGAAATCTCCAAACAGCGGTGAAATATAAGCATTCATCGGATCATGCTCTCCAATATAATCCTTATTGTAAATCAAGCTGTCTCTCGTTCTTCCAAACAGCGGATCCTTCTCATAATTTGTCTCATACGATTCCCCGCTCGCAGTCAGATCCGTCCACGGCGACATTGCCACAATTCCGCAGGGGAGCTGTCTCCCCTTATCCTTAAGGTAGTGACACAGCGCAAGCGCCAGTCCGCCCCCGGCTGAATCTCCCGCCAGAATGATCTGCTCGGAAAACCAGCCCTGCTCCAACAGCCACTCATAGGCATCATAGGCATCGAGCAACGCCGCCGGATAAGGGTCCTCCGGCGCAACCCGGTAATCGGGCGTAAGCACGCTCATTCCATGGCTTACCTCATTGTAAAGACCCGCAAACATACGGTAGGCATTTCGCATACCTCCCACATAGCCGCCTCCATGAAGCTGCAGGATCACCTTGTCCTCTCTTGCTCCCTCCTTAAGCGAAAGCAGCTCCATCTGATAATGCTCCCGCTCGATCGTCTCCATAACAAACAGCTCCGGGCATCTCCACGGCGGCTCATTGGTACCAATATTTTTTCGCAGCTCACCGCTCTTTATCTTTTTCCCGATTTTCTCATCGTCTGTGATGCGCGCGATCAACTCCCGTATCACGCGTCCTCTCACACTTGTCTCATTCTCCCGCATACCCTTTTCATCCTCTTTTGTCCTATCGAATATGAAATCTCCTCTTAAGCTCTGTCCGCGCCTTTCGGTCGCCGATGATCAGCGTTCCCACAAAAAGCAGCGCGGACGCCGCAAATGCCAGCTCGCCCAAAAACGGTGCCGTTGCGATTCCCACCAGCGAAAACACTAACGGCACAATGCTGCACAAAATCATAAAGATCTGCCACATCAGATAGCTCTGCCAGTTTCTCCGTTTGCACAACATCAACACGAGAATCCCCGCATCCATAAATAAAATTCCCGCCGGAAGCGCATAATTGACGGACCAGCCGCGATAGCCGATCACAAAATCCGCCGCCACCGCGATCAAAACTGCGATCAGCGTTAAAATGACTGCCTTTCCGCGATAACCTGATTTGCCAAGTATCGCAAAACGTAACAGCATGTACACATACACAAAGCCAAGCCCCGTGATCAGGCTCCACCAAGTCTGATCCTCCTCTTTTACATTGATATATACGAGCAAAACCTCAAGAAGGATCGCTGCAAACAGATATATCCGGCTGATCAGCATCAGCTTTCGCGCCATGACCCTGACGTTCGGGTACATATTTTCAAGCTCCTCGGTCTGCTCCAAAACAGAGTTGCAGAGCGGACACCGCTCTGTCTCATCCAGAATTTCAATATTACATTTTCTGCACTTACTCATATGCTCATCCCCTATTTATAATTTACGCCGTTGCTCTCCACCTCGACGGAAATCCCGTCAGAGGCCACCTTACGGAAAAATCCGCGCTGCACGGAAGGATCGGCAAGATCGTAGCTAAAGCTAAATACCAGCGTCCCGCCATAGGAGCAGATATTTCCCTTTAAATGCTGTCCCTTTGACATCGCCAGAAAGGAGTGAAACTGCTCGATATACGGCTGATACTCCTCCGCCACCGTAATATTCCCGATATTCGTGATCGTTGTCGTATTGGCAAGTGCAGAGCTTCGGTAAACATGGCGCATCGCGATATTTTTTAAAAACAGGGGGACTGCCCGTGCGATCAACAGCTTCTCATTCGACACATTGTAGGAAAATACCTTCTCCAAATGCTCACGGTTGATCTGACTGCGCAAGCTTTCGCTGACCGCGCCAAGCACCTCCTCAAAGGTATAGGTCTCATTGACCGGATGAAACTCTGCAGAAACCATGACAAAAAAATTCTTTGTCGTGATCGAATCAAAAAACGGACGCAGGTTCACCGGAACAGCCACACGGATCGGCTTCTCCGACGCCATTCCGTGCATACATTCCGTATACACGCTCCACACATAAACCGCCACCAGATATTCGTTGATCGTTACTCCATAGCTCCGGCAGACCTTTTTTAGCTCCTCCACAGGCATATAGCCGTGCATCACCCCGAACTCTCCCGCCGGAAGACGCTCCCCCTTGAGCAGATACGCCTTTTTCGTCTGGTATCCCTTCTGGGAGCTTTTCTTATAATTTTTCAAAAAGCTGTCCTCTCTGTTTAAGGAGGTGCTGCTGTCTAACGAATCACCGACCTTTTCCTTTAGCTGTGGGTGTGCCAAGCGCAGATACTGATAGGTCAGCTCCTTTAAAAAGTTGATGCCGCCCATCCCGTCCGTCAGCACATGAAAGACCTCCAGATTGATCCGGTATTTATAATATGTTACCCGAAACATATAGCTGTGATTTTTATTCTGGTGGATAAACCGGCACGGAAACGTGTGCTCCTTGCGCACCCTTGGCGCCGGCTTGCCGTTCTCCTCAAAATAATACCAAAAAATCCCTTGTCTTAATCTGAGATTAAAGCCGTCAAACTTTGGCAGCACAATATCTAAGGCTTCCTGCAGCAGCGCAGGCTCTACCAGCTCGGAAAGCGTCACACTGATACGGTAAACATTACTCATGCTCTCTCCCGCGATCACCGGAAAAAGATGCGCCGTATTATCAAGACGCTCCCAACGTATCTCCTTGTAGCTTTTCTTTTCCTCTCTGTTTGATTCCTCTGCTGCTTCCGTCTGCACAGCCGTCTGCTTTTTCTTCATCTTTTCTTGCTCCGTTCTATCCTTACTGCCCGTCAATTCCTGCTCTATTATAGAATAAGAAACTAAAAATTACAATCTGCCTTCCGCACAAAACCTAAGCGTCCCCGCTCCGCAAAAACTGGCTCTCATAAAGTGCAGCATAAAAACCGCCCTTCTCCAAAAGCTCCTCATGCCTTCCCTGCTCAATCACACTTCCGTCCTTCATCACAAGAATCACATCCGCCCCGCGAATCGTGGAAAGGCGGTGCGCTACGATAAAGCTTGTACGTCCCTGCATCATTTTTTCAAACGCCCGCTGGATCTGCATTTCCGTGCGTGTGTCGATCGAGGAGGTCGCCTCGTCCAAAATCAGCATCGGCGGCAGTGTCAGCATCACGCGCGCAATGCAAAGGAGCTGCTTTTGCCCCTGTGAGAGATTTCCGCCGTCCTCTGCAATAACTGTATCATATCCATGCGGCAGGCGCTTGATAAAGCTGTGCGCATGGGACGCTTTCGCCGCCGCGATAATCTCCTCCTCACGCGCCTCTGGTCTCCCAAACGCAATATTCTCCCGAATCGTTCCGCTGCGCAGCCAGGTATCCTGCAGCACCATACCATAATTGTCCCGTAGGCTCGCGCGCGTCATATACTTGATCGGAATCTGGCTTACGCGTATTTCTCCGCTGTTTGTTTCATAAAACCGCATCAAAAGATTGATCAGCGTCGTTTTCCCGCACCCCGTCGGTCCGACAATGGCAACACGCTGCCCCGGTCGCACGGAAAGACAAAAATCCTCGATCAGCCTTTGCCCTTCCGTATACGAAAAATACACATGGGACAGACAAACGCTTCCGTCTGCCTTCTGCAAAGCAACTGCGTCCGGCGCGTCAGGAGTCTCCGCCTCCTCCTCGATCAGCTCAAACACCCTGCCGGCGCAGGCAAGCGCATTCTGCAGCTCTGTGATCACCCCTGAAATCTCATTGAAGGGCTTCGTATACTGATTTGCATAGCCAAGCAGACTGGTCAGCTGTCCCACACTGATCCTTCCTGCAATCGCAAGATAAGCGCCGATGACGCCCACCGCGGCATATACAAGACTGTTTACAAAACGTGTCGCCGGATTCGTGATGCTGGAAAAGAAAATTGCCCGCAGGGAGCATTTCTCCAGCGCTTCGTTCAAAACGTCAAACCTCTCCAGCGCCTCACGTTCATGCGAGAATGCCAAAACAACCTTCTGATTTCCAACGATCTCCTCGATAAACGCCGTCTGCTCTCCTCTTGTCACGGACTGAAGACGGAACATTGAGAAGGTCTTTTTCGCAATATAGCTTGCGACAAACAGTGAGATCGGCGTTAAAATAACGACCGCAGCCGTAATCTGCACGCTGATCGTCAACATAAAAAACAGCGTTCCGAAAATTGTGACGATACCGGTAAACAGCTGCGTAAAGCCAAGCAGAAGTCCATCCGCAAACTGATCCACATCCGCGATCATCCGGCTGACGATCTCACCGTTGGAATGTCCGTCAATATATTTGAGCGGAAGATGCAGCAGCTTGTCAAACGCCTCTTTTCGTATGTCACGGACCACATGATAGGTCAGCCTATTGTTGCAGACGTTCATCACCCACTGCGCTGCCGCGGTCAAAAAAATGACGACCGACATTTTCCGAAGAACCGAAAAAAGCTCCGTAAAGCCGACATTTCCTGCTCCTATGATCCAGTCTACCGCCTGCCCGATCAGGATCGGCACATAAAGCGTCAATAGCGCGGTAAACGCCGCAAGCATCACCGAGCATCCAAGATACCCCCAATAGCGTCTGATATAACGCAATACCTTTTTTAATATCTGTCTTTGTTCCTTACCGATCGGTGCTCTCATACGCTCTCACCCCCAGTCCCTTTTTGGAACTGCGACTCATAGATTTCCTGATAAACCTCACAGTCCAAGAGAAGCTGCTCATGCGTTCCGCTTCCCACGATCCTTCCATCCTCAAGCACAATGATCTTATCTGCCTCTCGGATCGACGCAGCGCGCTGGGAAACAATAAAGACTGTCATCCCGCTGCCAAGCCCTGCGATCGCGGCGCGCAGTCTTGCGTCTGTTGCAAAGTCAAGCGCCGAAGCGCTGTCATCCAAAATCAGAATCTCTGGCTTCTTCACAAGCGCCCTTGCGATCGTAAGGCGCTGTCTCTGACCGCCGGAAAGATTTCTTCCTCCCTGCTCGAGCATATAGTCAAGACCACCCTCCTTTTGCTCTATAACTTCCCGCGCCTGCGCCGTCTCTAGAGCAGCGAGCAATTCTTCGTCAGACGCATTTGGATTTCCCCATTTGAGATTTTCACGGATCGTTCCCGCAAAGAGCACCGCCTTCTGCGGAACTACGCCAATTTTACCGCGAAGCTCTAAAAGGTCGTATGCGCGCACATCCTTTCCATCTACCTTCACCATCCCCCGCGTCGCCTCATAGAAGCGCGGGATCAGCTGAACCACAGAGGACTTGCCGCTGCCCGTTCCTCCGATAATGCCGATCGTCTCCCCTCTGTTTGCCTTAAAGTCGATCTCCGTAAGCGCTTCCTCTCCTGCGCCCTGATAGGTCAGTCCGACATGGGAAAACTCGACCGCACAGGCATCTGCTGCGCGCTCCTCGCTTTCTGTGGCAGAAGTCTTCCTTTCACTGCCTCCCGCGCACTCCCCTGCCATGGACGGCTGCACCTCAAACACAGCCGCGACGCGGTTTGCACATGCCGCCGCCTTATTAATACTTACGATCAGGCTTGCGAGCTTCACAAGCTCAACCAAAATCTGGGACATGTAATTGACAAGCGCCACAACCTCTCCCTGCGTAATCCTTCCGCTGTCCGTTCCCAATGCCCCCGTCCAAAGCAGCGCGATCAGCGCCCCGTTAATAATGAGGTAGGTCAGGGGATTCATCAGCGCAGAGATTCTTCCAGCAAAAAGCTGTAATTTTGTAAGCGCCTCATTTTTCCCGCAAAAATTCTCCTGCTCCTCCTCCTGTTTGTGAAAGGCTCGGATGACGCGGCTTCCGGTCAGATTCTCACGCGTGATGCCAAGCACGCCATCCAGCGCGTTTTGTACCCGCTTATAGATCGGAATACAGATAAGCATCACGCCAAATACGACGACTGAGAGCAGCGGAATCGCGACGGCAAAAACAAGCGCGGACGGCACATCGATCGTAAACGCCATGACCATTGCGCCGATGACAATAAACGGCGAACGCAGAAACAGGCGCAGAACGAGATTTACCCCATTCTGCACCTGATTTACATCACTTGTCAGCCGCGTGATCAGCGTCGCTGTTCCGACAGTATCCAATTCCTGAAAAGCAAGGCTCTCCACATGCCAAAACAGCGCGCGGCGCAGCTTAGTCGCGCCTCCGACCGCCGCCTTTGCCGCAAAATACTGCGCCGTGATCGAGCACACCATGCCGATCACTGCCAAAAGTACCAGTAAAAAGCTCATACCGGCAATGTATGAGGTATTGTGCTCCCCGACCCCAATATCGATCATCGCCGCCATAACAAGAGGCACGATGAGCTCAAAAGAAGCCTCTAACAGCTTAAACAGCGGTCCTAATACGCATTCTTTTTTATAATCCTTGAAATATACCAGTAGCTTTTTCATTCTGCCGCTCCCATTAAGCTTCTTTCTTTCCCTTCAGCAGCTGCATCCCGAAAATAACTGCCCCACCAATCAGGAAAAATAAAATATCAAAGGTTTGAAGCGTCATCGCAGGCTGCGGCACATCTAATGTCTCCGGCCCCATGATGACTGCATAGATAGAGCCGAGCATCAGACCGATGATCAGATAGATCGTCTGCGCACGAAAATCCTCCAACGCCTTGCGGATGATCTTAACCACACTAAACGCTCCCACTAATACACCGCAGCCAAACACAAAGACTGTCGGAAACGCCGCAAAATCAAAGTGGAGAATATCCTTGATCGCCGTAACGATCGGAAGATACAGACCCATAATAAGCAGCAGCGTCGAGCCGGAAATACCTGGAAGCACCATTGCAGAGATCGCGATCATCCCCGCCACAAACACAAAAATCCCAAGACCGATCGATAAATGCTCGAGATTCACACCGTCGCCGCCGCCGACCGGATTAAAAAGGGTCAGTGCACAAACTAAGATCATCCCGATCAGCGCAAACGGAATCGCACCCTTTTTTGCCGCAAGCGTTTCCTTTTCCTCTTTCACCACGATCGGAATGGCAAATATGATAAAGCCGATGAACAGTGAACTAATCGCATAAATATGACTTTCAAACACGCTTGCAAGGACGAGCATCGCAAGCACCATACCGATCACCCAGCCGATCCCAAGCTTGATCAAAAAGAAAAGCGCTGCCTTTTTCTGCTCCCTTGACCCTGACACCAGATCGTCGATCGAATCAATAAACTGATCATAAAAACCAAGCAAAAACGCCACCGTACCGCCCGATACTCCCGGCACACTGTCCGCCAATGCCATACAAAAGCCTCTGATAAACTGTATAATATACATTCTTTTTCCTCTTTTTCTATAGTTTCAATAAATTGCTTCACACAGAGCTCCCCGTCTCTCTGCAAAAAATTATCTCCCCGTCTGCAATCGTCTGAAATACCTTTATTTTTTCCAGCTCGCCGACAGGCACAGACAAGGGATTTTGCTCCAGAATGACGAAATTTGCCTTCTTACCCGCTTCGATACTTCCTTTATCTGCTTCCTCGCCATATTGATAAGCCGCATGGATCGTGACTGCCTCCAACGCTTGCTGCACTGTAACTCTCTGCTCCTTCGCCAGCAAAACGCCCTCACGCGTGATACGGTTGACTGCACAGCTGATCGTTTTCATCATATCCGGCGGCAGAACGGGCGTATCCTGATGAAACGTATATCGAAGTCCTGCCTGTATCGCATCCTGTACGGGAGAAACCCTCTCTGCCCGCGCCCTCCCAAAATTCTGAAGATGAATATCTCCCCAATAATAGGTGTGGGCGACAAAAAAGCTCGGGATCATTTCCAGCTCTTTCATCCTCCTTAGCTCTGCCTTCTGCACCAGCTGTGCATGGATCATAACCGGACGATGTGTCTCCCAGTCGGGATGCTCCTCCATAACCTTCGTAAACTGATCCACATACTGCTCTGCCGCGGCATCCCCGTTGCAGTGCGCCAACAGCTGCGCCCCGTCCTCCAGCGCCCCGGTGATCAACCGATATAACTCCTCGTCTGAATGGACCGGATACCCGCAATCGTCACTTCCCTCATAGGGCTCTTTCATCCAGGCCGTCCTGCCCTGCGGCGAACCATCGAGAAATATCTTATAACCGCCCAATCGAAAGTGATCCTGATAAGCATGCTCGTTCGGACGCTCCTGATAGAGACTGCGGCAATGCTCAAGATCCACATAGCCGACAACATCGAGCTTGAAAAGTCCCTGTTCTGCCAACAGCTTCAACAGCTGATACAGATCTTCGTTGACCATGCCGTCCTGAATCGTCGTGATCCCATGCCTAGCATACAGTTTTTGCGCCTCCTCTATATTTGTCTTCATCGTCTCCAGATCAAAGACTGCATCCGCTTTCCGAAAATCCATAAATGCATTTTCTTCCATATAACCGTCCAGCGATCCGTCCTCTGCAAAGCGGCCGTAACGCCCGCCCTGCGGATCCTCTGCCGAAGCATCCAGCTGATGCTGACGGAGTGCCAGCGAATTAGCGACGCCCATATGATTCGAGATATGAATCACCAGTACCGGATGCTCACTGCTGATCTTATCCAGCACATGACGGTCAGGATGACGCTTCTCCTCCAAAAAATTGTGATCATAATTTATGCCGATCACCCATGCACCCTTTGGAAGTCTGCGTTCCTGCAAAAACTCCTTCATCAAAACCACAATGTCATGAAAATTGTGCGCACCTGATAAATCACACTGGAACAACGCATTTGCACATGCCACAAAATGAGAATGCCCGTCAATAAATCCCGGCAAAAGCGTCCGCCCGCCAAGGTCCACGCGTTCCTCGCTCCAATCGGACGGAGCCTCCTCATAAACCTCTGTGATCCGATCACCTTCCACGGCAACTGCCGCCGCCTCAGGGTTGTTTCGATCCATCGTCAGAATCGTACCATTATAAAACAATTTTCTCATTGCTTCCACACTCCTGCCTACGCTTATAAACGAACCTCATAATTTCCCAAAATCTGATCCTGCTCCGTCACAATCACAAAAGCATCCGGATCGAGCTGTCTGAGCTTGTCCTCCAGGATCCGAACCTCATATTTTGAGAGAACGGTATATACAACATAGGTGTTCGTCTGCGTATAGCCGCCGACGCCCTCCCAATAAGTAACTCCGCGGTTTAATTCCTTTAGGATCATCCCGCAGACCTCTTTATTTCTGGTAAAAATCATAACGCTGGTATTGATGCTCTGCAAATGGGTCCTATCGACTGCCAGGGAATAGATCGCCGAATATAAAACGGAATAAATGGCAACCGGAAGCTCAAACAAAAACGCACATACAAGGTAGATTCCGGCATTGACAAGCATCGTAAAGCGCCCGACGCCGAAATCCTTCTTTTTCTTTGTAAAATACAGTCCCAAAATGTCCAAGCCGCCGCCGGAGCCGCCCGCCTTTAAGGTAATCCCAACGCCCGTTCCCGCCAGCATGCCTCCCATTAAGCAGGAAACCGCATACTCTTGGATCACAGGCTGCGCAGGAATCGGCAGGTATGTCAAAATCAGCGTCTGCGCCACAATACTGAAAAATGTTTTCACAAACAGCGATCTTCCGAACTGGAAATACGCCAAAATCAACAACGGGATGTTCAATCCGAAATTTATGATCCCGGCGATGTCAAAGCCCGTGTCAAGGTCCAGTAGCGTCCGTATGATCTGCGCGATTCCGACAGTGCCCCCGTTATAAAGCCCCAACGGAACGATAAACCAGTTCAAGCCCGCACAAAACAGGAAGGAACCAAGAAAAATAACTCCATAATCTCTGATTTTCTGTCGCATTCTGATGTCCTTTAGCTTAGCTTATGTATTTCTCCAACTGACCGGAAACATCCAGCACGTTTTCCAGCAGTTCACTTGTATTCTTTGCATTTCCAAGATTCTGGACACTCAGATCCGCCGCCTGTACCGAGGATGCCGTGACCTCCTCCGTCGTTGCGGAAAGGTGCATGATATTTTCCACAATCTGCGTATTCGCCTCAGACAGACTGTTTAACATCACATCAATCTCACCAATATCCGAAATCAGCTCATTTACATTCTGATTCATCTCATCAAAGCTCTCTGACGCCATACCGATCATTTCATCCTGGGCTCCCGCCGCGTCAACGGAACGTGCCACTGCCTCCGCAGCCATCTGCGCATTGTCCGAAAGCTCGGCTAAAATTGCGGCGATGCTCTCCGTCTCCTGTCTTGTTTTTTCTGCCAGCTGGCGGATCTCATCTGCCACAACGGCAAAGCCGCGTCCCGCCTCTCCGGCTCTTGCACTCTCGATCGAGGCGTTTAGGGCAAGCAGATTCGTCTGACTTGAAATTGCAAAAATCGTATCTGCAATGCTTTTCACTGTGCTTGTACGCTCCTGAAGCCTGTGCATGGAATCGGCAACCTCTGAATTTGTCGCAGCGATGACCTCCGACTGTTTTTTCAGGTCGCTCATGATCTTTGCACTCTTACTATTTAGTTCCCCGGACTCCTTTGCGACCGTCACCATCTGCTCAGAACGTTTTAAGGTTATAGCAATCGAATCCTGAATATTCTGTGTCATTGCTGTCTGCGTCTGAATATTCTCTGCCGTGCTCAAAGTACTGTCAGAAATATCCTTCATCACGCCGTTGACAACCTCTGTGGAACTGTTGAGTTCTGTCATGATATTCATCGCGCTCTCTGTTCCCCTGCGCACCTCATCTGCCACGGATATCACATCATCCAGCAGCTTCTTCTGCACAGCCTCCTTCTCCTCCAAGCTACCTACCATATCCCGGTTAAACATCGAGATGATGTACACTGTCCACGGAACCAGCACCATCATCAGCGCAATGACAAAATTCGCGTTCCACTGATTCACTGCGGCATCCCCCGTATAAATGCCCAGTGCAAAACACTTGACAGCGATGACGATCATATGTAATGCCGTCATGATAGCTGCCGTAGCAATCGAAAGCTTCAGGTCAAAAAATACCATGTAACCGATCAGCGGCACGATCGTCAAAAACCGCATATGGTAGCTGTCAAATGCGCAGGAGATCAGAAACGTAACAATCAGTGCTCCCGCCATACTCACATAGCGGAGTCTGGCGTCCCCCTTATCCTTTAACCACACAACCAGATCCACCAGAAACGATGCGACAGTAATTCCCGAAACCAAAAGCGTATATCCCAGACTTCTCCATCCCGATACGTACCCGTTAATAATCGACACCAGCACTGCCGCGTAGAACACAACGAATCCGACCATCAAAAACCGGTTGGATCTTTTTAATTGCGCCTCTTTGCTTGCATATAAAAACTCTCTTTTTGTCCCCATATGATTCTCCCTATCCTTTGTCAATATCCTTAAATTCCTATGTATCTCTTAGATTATACATTTCCCAATTTTAAAAATCAACTACCTTTTTCAGACAGATCTGCAGCCTGGATTCCCTCTTTTACTTCCTTTTGCAGCAAAAACAGACACAGCAGATTTGGCAGCGCCATCAAAACATTGAACAGATCCGCAAGTCCCCACACGATTTCCATCGAAAGCACTGCTCCCAGCCAGACAGAGACCAGATAGCATATCTGATAGACAAAAACGCCACGTTCCCCAAACAGATAACGCACAGCGGAAACACCATAGACATTCCAGCCGATGATCGTCGCAAACGCGAACAGTGCCAACGACACCGCCAATATTTCCCCGCCGTATGCCGGAAGCTCCGAAAATGCAGTAAAACATATTTTATCGGCGGAAATGCCGGCGTACTGCACAGGATTTTTTATCATGCTGCTTATGGTCGCCACACCTGTCACGGCGCACATAACGACGGTATCCCAAAAGGGGCCCGTCATGGAGACGAGCGCCTGACGCACCGCGTCCTTGCTGTCGGATGAAGCAGCCGCCATGGGAATCGAACCAAGTCCCGCTTCATTCGTGAAAAGACCGCGCGCCACTCCTGTGCGGACCGCCGTCAGGACAGCGCCTCCCGCCGCACCGCCGACGGCTGCCTCCCCGCTGAAAGCCGAACGAAAAATCATGCTTACCGTCTGCGGCAGCACCTCAAAATTTTTTCCTATGATCCAGATGCAGCCTCCAAGATACAGCGCACTCATCAGCGGAACAAGCCAGGTACAGACCTTTGCGATTTTTTGTCTGCCGCCGATGATGACGATCCCCACCATGAGCGCTGCCACGATCCCTATCACATGCGGCGAAACAACGGCAAGCTCCTCCAACGCCGCACGGATCGAATATGCCTGCACGCTGCTCCCAATGCCAAACGATGCCAGCACGGCAAAGACAGAAAAAAGAACTGCCAGCCACTTTTGCCCCAATCGCCGCTCCAGCACATACATCGGACCGCCCTCCAGCCGTCCATCCTCTCCCTGCACTCTGTAGCGCATGGAAAGAAAGCTCTCGGCGTAGCAGGTTGCAATACCAAGAAAGCCTGTCAGCCAGCACCAGAATACTGCTCCCGGACCGCCGATCGCGATCGCTGTTGAGATTCCTATGATATTTCCCGTACCGATCGTCGCTGCAAGCGCTGTCGCAAGCGCTGAGTACGGAGACACCCCTTTTCCCGTAAGCGGCTGCGATACGTCGCGTGTGAGGCTGAGCCGGATTCCAAGCGGAAGCTTTCTTTGAATGATGCCAAGACGAAATGTAAAGTAAAGATGTGTTCCAAACAAGAGCAAAAGCAGCATGTTCTTCTCCCTATCCCAAAGACCTTCTGTTGTAAAGTCTATGCCTTCTTTCAATAGGCAAGAACCGAAAACACGCCAGGGCCTGTTCCGTCCGTCAAACACTTCTCACCAACGCGTAATATCCTTTCGCGACGGATTATCGAGACGTCTCCCACGCTCATCAAACCTCGAACCGTGACACGGACAGTCCCAGCTTTTTTCCTGCGGATTCCACTCCAGCTCACACCCCATATGCGGGCAGCGGGGACGGAAAAAAAGTCCGCGTGCCAAGCCCTTTATGCTCATTCCGACATCCTTAAGCAAATTTGTGATTCCCGCAGACAGATACAGTCTCTGCGGCGAAAAAAGCCGACGATACGGACTTTTCACTCCGCATATTTCATCCGTCAGGAGCATTGCTGCCACCATAGACGACGTCATCCCCCATTTTTGAAAGCCCGTCGCCACATAAAGGTGCGGTGTAAAAACAGAATATCTGCCAATCAGCGGCACTCCGTCATGCGGCATGCAATCCTGCGCCGACCAGCGCGCCTCCTCCTTGCACCCAGGAAAATAATATTTTGCTTTTTCCAAGAGCGTATCATACGCACCGCACCGCTTCGCCTCCCCGGTCCTGTGCCCTGCACCGCCAAACAACAGCAGATCGCCTGACTGACGCAGCGAGATTCCATCCGCATCAATGCCATAATACATCCCATGGATCTTCGGACAGCCGGAAAGCGCCAGTACATAGCTACGCTCCTGATGCTGACGCAGAAAATAAAAGCCCGGAATATTGAGAAACGGATAATGCGCCGCCACGACAATATCCTCTGCCATAAAAACACCGTTTTCTGTGATCACGCGGCTGCCGTACACTGCCTCTGCCATCGTATGCTCTCTGATCTCCAGTTCCGATGCGATAGCACGAAGGAACGCAAGGGGTGAAAACTGCGCCTGTCCATGGAAACACAAAATACCCTCGGGTTGAAACGGAAGCTCCGACTCCGTCGTAAATTCCGCCTTGATCCCAAGAGCGGCTGCCGCTTTTGCCTCCTCCCTTAAAACAGTCTCCTGCTTCATCGTATACAGATAAGAAGGCGTCCGCACAAAGTCACATACAATATTCTTTCGTCCTATCAGCTTCTCATATTCTAAAATCGCCTCCTCATTTGCCTTTGCATAAAGCGCAGCTTTCTTCTTTCCGATTTTTTCAATCAGCGTGCTGTATTTTATCCCATGCTGGCTCGTAATCTTTGCGGTCGTCCGCTCAGTCTGCCCTGAAGCGATCGTTTCTGCCTCCAGCACCAGAACACGCTTTCCCCTCTCCTTTAAAAAGCAGGCAGTCAGTAAGCCTGCCATTCCCGCCCCGATCACGATCACATCATAATTACGATTTTCCTCCGGCGGTTTTTTCCCACTGAGAGGAACTCCCTTTTGCTGCTTTCTCCACAATGATTCCATAAAAGACCTCGATTTCCATTTCTTAGTCCTAGTATGCGCAAAGAATTCGCAGGTATACCCTGTGCATGGAGTTATTCTGCCGCCTTAGGCGCCATTTGCGGCAATACTTTCCTCTCATGCGTGTGCGTATCATCGCACAAATTGCTTTTTTGTTCTTGGAAAATTTCTATGAACTAACAAAAGTGTGCTTCGCACACTCCCGCGCCCCCATAAACTGCAAAGGAAGCACACTTTTGCCGCGCCGAGCATGATTGCGAAGCAATA
>URJS01000025.1 GCA_900548205.1 uncultured Roseburia sp.
GTGGAATGGAGGTCGTAAAATGGCACAGAAAAAAGTTTATGACGAGGAATTTAAAATTCAGGCTGTGAAGCTGGGGAGAGAGATCGGTTTTAGTAAAGCTGCGAAGGAGCTTGGTGTCAATACAGATACTCTTTACGGCTGGAATAAACGCGCGAAAGACGCCCGGCTGGATCTGGGACCGGGAAGCCATACGCCGGATAGCGCAATGAGCCTTACAGAGGAAGTGCAAAAACTCAGACAACAGAACAGGGAGCAGGCAAGGAAAATCGTCCGTTTAAAAGAGGAAAATGAGTTTCTGGCGGAAGCAAGCGCTTTTTTCGCGGCGAGCCGTCGGAGGTCAACAAAAACCTGAGAATGCGTTTTATTGCACAGAAGACAAACGACGGCACGGTGAAAGGGAAAATCGCGCTCTACTGTCATGCACTTGGTGTGACAAGGCAGGGATTTTACTGGTATTTAAAACATCGGGATGATCCCTGGAAATATGCGGAGATCGCCGAAAAAATGCGGGGGATTGTGGCAGAGGACGAATGCAACGATACGTATGGACGCTGCCGGATGTACCAGGCTCTGAAACTGAAATTTCCGGACGAAAAGATTCCCGGCGAAAGAACCGTTTACCGGATCATGCAGGAAACCGGACTGGCCCACAGACCCAAGTGTAAACCGAATTGGATTACAAAGGCAGAAAGAAATGCCCGGAAATCGGAAGATCTGTTAAAACGTGATTTCATGTCCAAAAAGCCGCTCGAGAAATGCGTGACGGATATCACGGAGATTCCGGCTGCGGATGGTAAGCTTTATGTTTCAGCGATCTTTGACTGCTATGATCTGGGAGTTCTTGGACTTGCAATGGCAGATCACATGAAAGCAGATTTGTGCGTGGCTACAGTCCACAATGCCGCAAAAGCGTTCCCAAAGATCAGAGGGGCGGTTCTTCACAGTGACCGCGGAAGCCAGTATACAAGCGCATGCTACAGAGCAGAGCTTGCCCGTACCGGGATCATACAGAGCATGAACAGTGACGGAGGCAGATGCCATGACAATGCACGCTGTGAAGCGATGTGGGCGAGGATGAAGGAGGAACTTTTGTATGGCAGATACGAGACAAAAAAGATGAAGATCGGGGAACTGAAGACTCTCATCTGGAGATACTTCATCATCTACTGGAACACCCGAAGAGTATGCGCAGCTAACGGTGGGCTACCTCCAATGCTCAAAAGAAAACAGTATTATGAATCATTGGAGCAGGTGGCTTAAAGATTCCGTGCAGAAAATGTGTAAAGTAATATTGACAATATCACCATTCGTATTGATAGCTTTATCTTGTTGTTTATTGCCTCAATCCTTGCATTGGTTAATCCATATCAGAAAATGTAAGTTGATTCATAGATATACGACCTTTCAGTTGATATCTGTATTATATCAAAAATTATGATGAAATGCATGAATTAATCAGCGTTTCCCTAGACGTAAAGCTTCCTTGAGTTTGTATGCACGATACAATCGTGGGTCTGTTTTTGCTATCCACTCAACCTTAGCTTGTTGGTTAGGAGTGAGATTTGAAGAGGCTTTACCCAATGCCATTTTAGAATTTTTGAGTTCTGTGGCAGTGGTATCTTTTGATGGAGTGCCCTTCTTGGGACGACCTCTTTTGGCTTTTGGTTGCTCCTTTGTGGCTGCCTTTGCTTCTCGCCAAGCATCTACTCGAACCGAATCAAGAGCAGCCATTGCCCATTCAATAACATGGAATGGATCCACACAACGGTTAGCATTCGGGCAGTATTCTTTTATACATTCATCAATCCATTTAGCACCGTCACCAGATACCAGCTGAATGCTGTTTCTCTGTTCTGGTGTAAGCAGCTTAAAGAACTGCTCAAAAATAGTTTTCCCATGCCCCTTGGCAACCCAGATGACATTGCCCGTATCATGATTAACGACTGTTGTGATGTATTTATGTCCCTTGCGATAGCTTGTTTCATCAACACCAATACGAACAAGGTTATCAAATCTTGCATTTGGATTAATATCAAGGTCTTTCTCAACACGTTCGATGATAGGACCTACTGTATTCCATGAAATTCTCATGAATGCAGCAACTGCTACACGAGAACAATTAACAGCCATCCAAGCAGTCTGTTCCTCGAATTTACGTGTAAAGCGAGAACCATGTCTAGCCCAAGGGAAGCGGCATGTAACGACACCATGCTCCTTACAATTGACTCTGCAAGAGGGGCCAACCAGAATAACTTTATGTCCTGCCCAGTCGCAGGCTCTCCAGGTTCTGGCACCTTCATTACCATTGTCATAGAACTTTGATTTTTTTCCACAAATGCCACATCGACACTGCTCGCCTTTGGTGGCATGCACCTCAATCATGATAGAGGTATCTGCGAGCATAGTAACTTTATCAATACAAGTGTGCTTGACATTTAGGATAGTTTTGATAGAATTTTTGTTGAGCATGTGGTGACTCTTTCCTTTACGATTTTTTCTAGGGAAACGCTGATTAATTCATGCATTTCATCATAATTTTTGATATAATACAGATATCAACTGAAAGGTCGTATATCTATGAATCAACTTACATTTTCTGATATGGAATACTCCAATCGCAAGAAAAAAACCAAACGTGAAGAATTCCTTGATGCCATGGAAGAAATCATCCCATGGTCATACTGGGTAGAAATGATCCGCCCGTATTATTTCGCTAACAAGCGTGGTCGCAAACCGATTGGTATTGAAACCATGCTTCGCATGTATCTCATGCAGATATGCTTTAATCTGTCCGATGAAGGAATCGAGGATTCTATCTACGACAGTTACGCTATGCGTTCCTTTATGCATATAGATTTCCATGAACAACAAGTACCGGATGCGACTGCCCTGCTTAAGTTCAGACATATGCTTGAAACAAACAAGCTTGGCGAGAAAATGTTTGATGATGTCAACAGCCGCCTCGATAAAGCCGGTCTTATGATGCATGGTGGCACTATTGTTGATGCAAGCCTTATAGCAGCGCCAAAATCCACTAAGAATCAGGAGGGCAAACGTGATCCTGAAATGCATCAGACAAAGAAGGGCAATGAATGGTACTTCGGAATGAAGGTACATGCCGGTGTTGATGCAGGCAGTGGGTATGTTCATACAATAACTGGCACATCTGCAAATATGCATGATGTCACAGAAACGGCAAATCTCATCAGAGAAGATGATGAGGTTGTATATGGCGATTCCGGATATCTTGGAGCTGTCAGCCAACCTGCAATTAAGGATGATGAGAAGAAATCCAAGATTGAGTTCCGGGTAAATAAGCGTCCGTCCAGTCTCAAAATGGCGGATGATTTCAAAGGTCCTAACTGGGACAAAAAAATGGAACATGAAAAGTCCGCCGTCCGCTGTAAGGTTGAGCACCCATTTCTCATTGTAAAGAAGCAGATGGGATACTCAAAAGTTGTATATCGTGGAATCGCAAAAAACATGCATCGATTCCATATGTTGTTTGCCAGTGCAAATCTTATCATGTGCAGCAGGGCTGGCAGAACAAAAGACTTTATAGGGTGTACAGCATAATTGTGCCCATTTTTAGGGAATATCCTCAAAAAAGGATAAATAGCAAGAGGATATAACAGGTATCTGAGATAAAAATCCTCTTGGTTTTTATAAAAACTTGACAAACTGGAATAATGCCGAGAATAAAGTTAATTAATCAGCGTTTCCCTAGACAAAAAAATCTTAATAGAGCCCATATGCTTTTTCAAGTTTTATGCGGCTTTGAGCCGATTTTCTATACCACACATCCTAATGAAGAGCCTAATTTTTTTCCTTCTCCCAATTTGATACGGTCTGTCTTGTAACATGAAAAATTTGGGCAAATTCTTCTTGTGTCATTTTTCTTTCTTTTCGTATTTCTGTAATTGTCTGTCCTAATCTCATGTTATGTGTTCCTCCTTCCGGTATCTATTATGCTTTTTCTCACCTCAGATGGCTAGCAAGTCCAAATTGCATGGAAGTATGCGCCCCGCAAGTATTTTTTACGCGTCTGTTTTTCGCTTGTTCTGCCGTAATTTATGTAAAACAACGAGCAACACGCTTCGCGAGCCACTCTTATGTCAAAAATTTGAGGGTATATTGCCGTTTACAATATACCCTCACAGTGCCGTTTCCGTAAATTCCCTAAGCCGCCGCATTAAAACGGCGTTCCCGCCAGATCATAAGGTGTCACTTGATAGACGTAGTAATTCAGCCAGTTGCTGTACAAAATATTGCCGTGAGAACGCCACTGAAGCTTTGGCTTTGCCGAATCATCATCATTTGGATAATAATTAACAGGAAGCGCGATCGAAAGCCCCTTATTCTTGTCGCGCTTATACTCCTTATCCAGTGTCATGCGGTCATATTCGGGATGACCCATCACAAAGATTTTCCTCCCCTCGTCGGCAACCGCCAAAAATACGCCCGCGTCGCAAGACTCTGCCAGAATCGTCAGTTCCCGTACCCTTCGTATATCCTCTGCGCGCACCTCGGTATGTCTCGAATGCGGCGCCATAAAGCAATCGTCAAATCCGCGCACTAACGGCACCTTTCGGTTCATCACACGATGCTCGTACACGCCAAACATTTTCTTTGGCAGCAGATGCTTTTTCAAGCCGTAATGATAGTAAATCCCTGCCTGTGCTCCCCAGCAAAGATGCAGCGTAGACGTGACATGCGTTTTTGTCCATTCAAAAATCTCACAAATCTCTCCCCAGTAATCCACATCCTCATATTCCATCTGCTCGATCGGCGCACCCGTAATGATCAATCCGTCAAAAAAACGGTGCTTGATATCCGAAAAGGTTTCATAAAACTTCTTCAAATGGCTCATAGAGGCATTCTTAAATTCATGTGTGGAGACTGTGATAAAAGTCACATCTACCTGCAGCGGCGTGTTCGATAGGGAGCGCAAAAGCTGCAGCTCCGTCTCCTCCTTTAACGGCATCAGATTTAAGATCCCGATCTCGATCGATCGTATATCCTGATGCACCGCTCGCTTCTCATCCATAACAAATATATTTTCCTTCTCCAATATTTCTTTTGCCGGCAGATCACTCTGTGTTTTGATTGGCATATCCGATTCCTCTCTATCTGTTTAACATCGCCAAAAATTCTTCCTCGGAAATAATCGAAATTCCAAGCTCCTGTGCTTTTACAAGCTTGCTGCCGGCATTTTCTCCTGCCAGCACATAATCTGTCTTTTTGGAGACAGAGCCTGATGCCTTTCCGCCGCAGCGCTCAATCAGCTCCTGCGCCTCCTTGCGCCCAAGCGTCGGCAGTGTGCCCGTGACAACGATTGTTTTTCCGCTGAATACCGAATCGACCGTCTCATCCTCGGCGGCATCCATATTGACGCCGCAGTCCTTTAGACGCGCAATGATCGCGCGATTCTTTTCCTCTGTGAAAAAGCTCCTGATGCATGCCGCGCTCACCTCTCCGATGTCGTTGACAGCCGTCAGTTCCTCCGTCGTTGCCTCCATAAGACGATCCATTTTCTGAAAATGCTTCATCACCGCTTTCGCCGCCGCTTTCCCGACATTTGGGATTCCAAAGCCTGTCAAAAGCCTGTAGCCGTCGTTTTGCTTTGACCGCTCGATCGCCTCCAAAAGCTTGTCCGTGTTTTTTTCTTTTCCGATAATTCCCTGTGCGATCAGATCATCTCTATGTTCATACAGCCTGTAAATATCTGCAATATCCTTAATATACCCCATTCGGATCAGTTCTTCAATAGAAACCGTACCAAAGCCCTTGATGTCCATCGCGTCCCTGCCGACAAAATTAATGATATGACACTCCAGCTGCGCCGGACAGTTGGGTGATGTGCATTTGATGTCCGCCGTATCGCGCTCGCGCTCTGTCTTTGCTCCGCACGCAGGACAACTGTCGGGAATTACAAAACGCTTCCAGTCTGCCGGCCGCTTTTCCTTTTTCACTTCCTTGATCTTTGGAATGATTTCTCCCGATTTATAAACAACAACCGTATCGCCGATTCCAATGTCCAGCTCGTCAATAAAATCCTGATTGTGCAGCGTCGCCCTTGAGACAGTTGTCCCGCAAAGACGGACCGGCGCAAAGATCGCAGTCGGAGTGATTCTTCCGGTCCTTCCGACTGAAAGCTCAATATCTAAAATACGGCTCTCCTTCTCCTCCGGCGGATATTTATAGGCGACCGCCCAGCGCGGTACCTTAGAGGTCGCTCCAAGCTTCTCACGATCCTCATAGCGGTTGACCTTTACCACCGCCCCGTCAATGTCGTAGCCAAGCTTTCCGCGATTCTCACCGATCTCCTCGATCGCCGCCCAGACCTCGTCCGCTGTTGCACATACCCTGTAATCATCGATCACGGTGATCCCCTGTTTCTTTAAATATTCATAGCCCTCCGTGTGCGTGTTAATCTCCATTCCCCGCACCTGCTGGATATTAAAAATAAAAAGAGAGAGCCCGCGTTCCTTTGTCACTGCAGAGTCAAGCTGACGTAATGTGCCGGCTGCACAGTTTCTTGGGTTGGCAAACGGCTTCTTCCCCAGAAGCTCCTGTTTTTCATTGACCGCTTCAAAAGCGTCGTTTTTCATATAAACCTCGCCGCGCAGCTCAAGGTACTCCGGCGCGTCCTTTAGCTTTTTGCGAACGTCTGCGATCGCCAGCGCATTTGCCGTCACTTCCTCTCCGAAATTGATCCCGTCTCCGCGCGTCTCCGCCAAAACAAGCGTACCGTTCTCATAGCGCAGCGCCAGTGAAAGCCCGTCGATCTTATACTCCACCACGAACTGGGGATCGTCAAGCTGCTCTCTCATCTGCTCGACAAATTCCAAGACCTCCTCTTTGGAAAATACATCCTGCAGACTCAGCATCGGTACATTATGGCGCACCAAAACACCTGCGGTCCGCTTTGCCGTCCCTCCGACCTTCTGTGTCGGCGAATCCGCAGTCACCAGAGACGGATTTTCCTTCTCAAGCTGCTTTAATTCCCGCATCAGCATGTCAAATTCATGATCTGTAATTTCAGGATCATCCTCATTGTAATATTTGTCACTGTGATATGCGATCTGCTCACGCAGCGCAGCAATTCTCTCTTTTGGCGTCATTTCTTTTTATCCTCCTGCCGCGGGATGACCGTCTCATTCGAGGAACCACGCAGCAATTTCTGAAGCCTGCCATACTCCTCTGTGGTAACTGCACGGTACTTCCCTTTCTCTAAGTTGCCCAATTCTATGTTCATAATACGGGTACGGACTAATTTTACGACACGATACCCAAAATATTCGCACATCCTGCGGATCTGACGGTTTAAGCCCTGTGTCAATATGATCCGAAACTCCCGTTTGCCAACGCGTTCCACCCGGCATTTTCGCGTCGTAACACCAAGCTCGCGCAGGGGAACCCCGCCTGCCATTCCGCGCAAAAAGGACTCCGTTATTGGCTTGTCCACCGTCACAAGATACTCCTTCTCATGCATATTTCCGGCGCGCATCAGCTTATTGACAATATCCCCGTTATTCGTCAATAACAGCAGTCCCTCCGAGTCCTTATCCAGCCTTCCGATCGGATAAATGCGCTTCGGATAACCGATATAGTCAATGACATTATTCTTCTCACGCTTTTCTGCCGTACAGACAATGCCGACAGGCTTATAAAGCGCCAGCAGTATCATCTCCTCCTCCTTTGCGACCTCTCTGCCGCAAAAGCAGACGCTCTGCCCCGGCAGTACCCGCGTGCCGACCTCTGCTCTCCTGCCGTCCACCGTGACATTTCCCTCCGCCACCTGACGGTCCGCTTCCCGCCTGGAGCAAACGCCCGCCTCACTTAAAAACTTATTGATCCGGATTCCCTGTTCTTCCATGTACGCTCCTGTGAAAAAACGGAGACTTCGTCTTGAAAAGTCTCCGTTTACTCCTACTGTAATAATGATGATTTGATATAGCCTGTCTTATTATTCCATGTAACCTTTGTCCAGCCCTCTGCATAGCTCATGATAACGGTTACCTTCTCACCGGAATATGCCGTACCGATACGCTCGGAATCCTCGCTCATGCTTGCACGGATATTTACCGTATCCTTAAGCTGAACCTCTGTTCCCTCCGAAAGGGCTGCGCCTGTATCCGCAGGCTGTCCTGCGTCTGCCGCTGCATCGGCTGCTGGCGGCTCTGCTGACAGATATTCGCTCTTTATGTAGCCCTCGTAGCCTCCGTAATTGACCTTGCTCCACTCGCCCTCGACGGCAGTTCTCGCAATCGCAACTCCCTTTTCCAGACTTCCGATCTTCTCAGAAGCCGTATCTGCTGCGGCTCTTACATTAACGGTATCTACTGCATAGAGCATTTCCTGCGGAGGCTGCTCCTGCGGCTGCTCGGACGCCGGCTCCTGCGGTGCTTCCGTAGCCGGAGGCTGCTCCGGTACCGGTTCCTGCGGTGCTTCTGTAGCTGGAGGTTGCTCCTGCGGCTGTGCCTGTGCAAGCTGTGTCACCCAGCCATTGATCGCATCCGGAATCGTAGTCGTTATCATCGCGGAAAGATTCGCATCTGCCGCTACCGCTTCATCGAACCTCGTCTGCACCTCGCTCTGCAGTGCGATCACATCCTCCTGATCCTCAAATTCACCGATCAGATTCTGCACACTGGTATCAAGCGCATTTTCCTGATTCGCCAGATTATACTGACAGTACAGATTATCAATATAGAGCGCGCCGCTCTCGTTTGTTCTCACATAAAAGAAATCAAGTCCCGGTGCAAGCGTATCAACTCCGGTAAATTTAATCTCCATGGAAACGGAAACCAGATAGGACTTCTCGTCCAAGCCCGGCTTTGTATAGCACTTGATATTCTGATATTCATCCACATACTGGCTGAACATTGTAATATAGCTCTGCTCGTTCGCGGAAACCGGAGTTGCAAGCGTACTAAGCGTCGCCACGTCCCCTGCGGCATAGGCGGTATAATACTGCTGGATCAGCGCATTCACCTCCGCATGTGCATCCACCTCATACTCCTGTGTAACGGCAGGCACATCTCCCTCCGGCGTCTTGCCCTCCTGCGGCTTCGCACACATCGCAAGCACTGTCACCATAACGACAAACAATGCACCCGCCGCAAAATAACGGATATTTTCCTTAATAAACTGAAGGATCTTATCATTTTTTTGTTTTTTTAATCTATCATTTAACTTAGAATTTTCCATATTCTTATCCACCGTACCTTTCCGACAAACAACGATTCTCACGCTCTGTGCGCTTCCCTCATGTCAACAACAGACGCCGCACCTGCGTGCGCATCTCACTACTGCTCTTTTCCGAAACTAAACAGCAGGCGTCTCCTCCTGCTGTATCTCTTAACAATGCACCCGGCGGGAATCGAACCCGCATTGCCGGAGTCGGAGTCCGGTGTTCTATCCATTAGACTACGGTTGCCAGCCGCTCCTAGAATTTCATCTACAAGAAGCAACTCGTTTATGGTAACAGAAATTTTTATTTTTTTCAAGACATTCTATAAAAATTAATAATTATATTATAGAAAAATGTGTTTCTTCTTCCTCCATGTGCTTAAAAATTTCTTCCAGCACACGCTTTGTCTCCTCTTTTTTATCTCCCGGAAGCTGTACCGCCACCTCAAGCGCTGTCCTGGAAATCTGATGCTTCTTTAAAAAATCAATATCTTCTTCCCGCAGACAGCCGATCCGCGTCTGATACACCGCCCGGTTAATCCCCTCAAAAATCCGCATCAGCTCCGGGAAGCGGTTTTCCCTATCTAAAATGCTGCCGCCACACGCCGCACGCTCCAGCCCCGCCGTTGCGATGACCTGCATACTAAGACGCAGCTCTCCCGTCACATCGGACGCCTCCATCAGCACATCCGGCCGCTCCTGCTTCCGCTTCAGAAAATAGGTCTTCGCACCATCAATATCCCGGCGGAGGAAATATTCTGCCAGACGCTCCTTTAATTCGCGCGTCTCTGCCTTCTCCCCCAGCATTCCAACCTTACATTCCTTCACGCGCAGCCCCTGCTTTGTCACCCATACAAGCAGCAAAAACTCTGAGATAAAGCCAAAAACCCGCTTATGATAGGCGTCCTCGCCGGTCTCCAATTCGATGCGCTCCGAAACAAGTGCAAATATGGAAAACAGCCACTGACAGTAGGCATCATAAAGGCTCTTACGGGCAACGAGCATATTTCCAAAATAAGTTTCCGTACCGTTGACCAGACGGACGAACGTCTCGTGATATTCGGGATGAAGCTCCCGAATCGCTTCCCCTGCCGCAACGAGCGCTTTTTGATTGTGATTTGCCGAAAATCCGTCAAAATATGAATGATTCAGCTTGACGCGCTTCGTCGTGATCAGATCATACTCCCCCAAAAGCTTTTCATATTCGGCTTTTGTAAAAATCTTCTCATGCTCATTGAGTAGGTAGCGCCTGTAATGGCAGGTGCCGACGGCGTCCTGATCCTTGCAATTTTTCCATACCCAGTAAAGCCCTGTAAGCTCGCTGTAATAACAGTTTAACGCAGAAATATTTTCTCCCGTGTCATCTCCCGGATAGCCCAAATCCCCACTTCCCGCACGCCCGACATGAAGCGGCTGGTAAAGCTCATCCTTTGGTGTCTCAAATTTTTTATGCGTCATGGCATAGATACGAAGTCTCATATTACTCCTCCATTCCGAAGCGTTTTGACGCAGAGGACCGCCATCCTTATTTCGGCTGCGGCTCTGCGATCTGCATTTGCAATCCCTCTGTAAAACCGAATATTTGTTCGATTTTTATTTACATTCTTTCGATTCCCTGCTATAATGCTTCTATCGACACATCGACAGACATCTTTTCATACAAGGAGGTCCTTTCATGCCGGAAACCGTGATTTATCATATTGACGTCAATTCTGCCTTTTTAAGCTGGGACGCCGTCTGGAGGCTCGAACAGGATGCGGCTGCTCCTGATATCCGCACATTTCCCGCAGTGATCGGAGGGGATGAACAGCTGCGGCGCGGCATTGTTCTTGCAAAATCCCCCTCTGCCAAGCGCTATGGTATACGCACCGGCGAGCCGCTTGCCGCAGCGCGGCGCAAGTGCCCGACGTTAAAAATATACCCGCCTCATTTTGATCTCTATGTACAGCGCTCCGCACAGTTTTTAGAATTGCTGCGCAAATACGCGCCCTCCGTGGAAGCCTACAGCATTGACGAAGCGTTTTGTGATATGACAGGAACAAGGCTCCTTTACGGTGATCCCGTCGCATTTGCCCACAAATTAAAAAGTATCATTTATGAGGAGCTTGGTTTCACGGTCAATATCGGCGTATCTACCAACCGTCTGCTTGCCAAAATGGCTTCTGATTTTGAAAAACCCGACCGTGTGCATACGCTTTTTTTGGACGAGCTTCCCCAAAAGTTCTGGCCGCTTCCTATTGAGGAGCTGTTCTTTGTGGGCCGCTCCTCTGCCAACCGTCTGCGCAGTCTTGGCATCACAACGATCGGGGAGCTTGCAGCATCAGACCGCTCCCGCATCGTCTCTGCCCTAAAGGCGCATGGAGACACGCTCTGGAATTATGCCAACGGCATCGAAGCCGTCCCCTTAACACACAGTGAACCCGCCAACAAGGGATACGGCAATTCCATGACAATCCCATTCGACGTCACCGACGAGGCGACTGCAAAGCGCGTCCTCCTCTCGCTGTGTGAAACCGTCGGGGCAAGACTTCGCGCCGCCGGCGCCTATATCAGTGTCGTACAGGTCCAGATCACGGACTGTGAATTTCGTAACACCTCCCGTCAGACTACGCTCGCCTCCTCCACAAATATCACAGAACGTATTTACACCTGTGTCTGTGAGCTGTTTCATGCTGCATGGGACGGCACGCCGATCCGGCTGCTCGGCGTTTACACCAGCCGGGCAACCTTAGAGCAGTATGAGCAGTACGATTTATTTGAGAGTTCACGCAACGAAAAGCTTTCCAGATTAAATTCTGCCGTCGATCAAATCCGCGGCCGCTATGGGGAGGATTCCGTCAAACGCGCCTGCTTTATCGAGCAGCCCTCCGACAGCAGGGAGATCTCTCATATGACAGGCGGCATGAGCAGGGCAAAGCGGAACAGGACTTAAGCCCTGTCTGTCTCTGTTTTTTCCATGAAATACAGCCGCAAATTCTTCCTCGCTCGTCTCACAAAGATTGTACTCATAGCTGCAAACCCCAAACGCCGCTATGGGGAATCTCGTTTCCAACGGTGTGCTCTGCAGGTTCTGATGGTTTGGGCAGACGGAAGCATGCGCGCTCACGACCGACATGGGATCCCCGCAGCTATAACCATTCTGAATCTCAGCACGGCAGACGGCATCCGTATCGTCGCTTTCCCATATCTGCGGAAAATAACAAAGAATACCGAGATCATCTGTTTTCTACTCTATGCATAAGCGTGACGCTTGTCAATACATAACCGGCGTTATTTTTCCAAATCCTCCCTCTCTTGCATTCCTCTCTTGCACTATGTATAATAAATTTATCTAAGCAAAAGAAAGGCACATATACTATGGAGAATGAACACATCCGCCAGATTCTGACAGATATTGAGGAGGGCAAAATTACTGCCGGCGAAGGGTATGCCCGGCTGAAGCTGACCCCCTATGAGGACTTAGGCTTTGCAAAGGTGGATCACCACCGCGAGATCAGGCAGGGCGTGCCGGAGGTTATTTACGGCGCTTCCAAGACAAAGGAACAAATAGAGGGCATTGTAGCAAGCTTGCTTTTGCATTGCCCGGAAAACATCCTGATCACGCGCTTAGCGCCTGATTCCGCCTCCTATCTCGCCGCGCGCTTTTCTCTTTTTTATGACGAGGCTTCACGCATCGGCATCGTCAATCGGCACAGCCATATTTCTGCGAGCGGAACGATCGTTGTGGCAACCGGAGGGACAAGCGATATTCCGGTCGCCGAGGAGGCTGCCCTGACTGCAGAGGCGCTCGGAAATGAGGTTGTCCGCCTCTATGATGTCGGCGTTGCCGGCATTCACCGTCTGCTCTCTCATTTGGAATTGATCAGCAGCGCGAATGTCATCATTGCCGTTGCCGGCATGGAGGGCGCGCTTGCCAGTGTGATCGGCGGACTAAGCGACTGTCCGGTCATCGGCGTACCGACAAGCATCGGCTACGGCGCAAGCTTTCAGGGCGTCTCCGCACTTTTATCCATGCTCAATTCATGCGCGAGCGGCGTCTCTGTCGTCAATATTGACAACGGCTTTGGCGCCGGCTATCTCGCCAGCATGATCAATCACATGTGCAGTAAATAAAAAGCAGGAGGATATTCTTATGAAAACGATTTATCTTGAATGCCATATGGGCGCTGCCGGAGATATGCTGATGAGCGCGCTCTATGAGCTTTGCCCGCAAAAGGAACTGTTTTTACAGACGATCAATGAGGCACTCGCCCCCTTTTCGGTCAGCATCACCGCAGAGCCTGCCGTCAAATGCGGCATACACGGTACGCATATGCGCGTTTCCGTTTTGGGCAGTGAGGAGACCGCCCCGCAGACAGACGCTGACAGTCACTGTCCGCCCTCTCAGCTAGACAATCATACGCAATCGGAGCACACACATACGGAGCATGATACCATAGCGGGCGGTGAACATGTGCATGCTATGCACGAGCATCCTACGCATGTACATAGCCATCCCGCACACACGCACGGTGCTCATTCCCATACACAGGAACACGAGCATCCTCACGCGGATTATGCTTCTATTTTAGTGAAGATCAGCTCCCTTCCCCTCGCGGACGAGGTGAAACAGGACGCCTGCGCCATCTATCGCCTCATCGGCGAGGCAGAGGCGAGGGTGCACGGGACGACTCTGGAGCAGATCCATTTTCATGAGGTTGGAACGCTTGACGCGCTTGCCGACGTCGTAGGCTGCGCACTTTTGATCCATATGCTTGCACCGGAGCAGATCCTTGCCTCCCCGGTCCATGTCGGCAACGGCTTTATCCGCTGCGCACACGGAGTGCTTCCGGTGCCTGCTCCGGCTACTGCCGAGCTCCTGCGCGGCATTCCTTATTATATGGGATCTGTCACAAGCGAGCTGTGTACACCGACCGGCGCCGCGCTCCTAAAGCACTATGTCACACGCTTTTTACCGATGCCTGCTATGACGACAACCACAATCGGCTACGGTATGGGTACAAAGGATTTTGAGATCGCAAACTGCGTCCGTGCCTTTTGGGGCGAAAGCGCTTCCCTTCTTTCCACTGAAGACGAGGACAGCTTTCCCTGTGATGACACCGTACTTGCAATTTCCTGTAATCTTGACGATATGACGGGCGAGGCGATCGGACTTGCCGTTGAGCTGCTTACAGAAGCGGGTGCACTTGATGTCTGGACCGCACCAATCCAGATGAAAAAAAATCGTCCGGGCGTTCTGCTGACCTGCCTTTGTACGCCAAACGACCGCGAAAAATTTACTGGGCTGTTTTTCCTGCACACTACCACGCGCGGCGTGCGCTTCCAGACCTTTGAACGCGCCAAGCTGGATTCCTCCTTTCAGACGCTGGAATCCCCCTACGGAGAAATCCGCATCAAGCGAAGTGTCGGCTATGGAATAGAAAAAACAAAGCCGGAATTTGAAGATTTAAAAACGGCTGTACGAAAGAGCGGCTGCTCTCTGGATGACGTCACACAGTCCCTGCAGCATGCAAAGCCGGTGCGCAAACAATAACAACGAGCGACATGCTTCGCGATCCGCTTTTATGTCAAGCAAAAACGGCAGCTGCCGACTTAAGAAGACGCAGCCCTTTGGAAAAGGGAGCTATCTGTCACGATAAGCTCCCTTTTCCAATCAAACCAAAATACTCCGGTCAATCACACTGTGGCTGGATAGAATTGTGTCTTAACTTCTTTGTTCTCATCGTTCAAAGCCCGGCTCATCCTCAATCGTAAGCACTCCCGAACGGGCATGCAGGGTTACGCTGCTTTTATCCGCCTCGTACATCGCAAGCAAAAGCTTCCACAACTGATGGATCTGCTCCATCAGCACCGCCGAGGTTTCCACGCTGCTTGGCAGCAAGGTACGAAGATCAAAATAACGGATGCCAAGCGGCGGCACAAATACAAGGTTACTTGTTTTCACCTGCGTGCCTGCTGTCTTGATCAGCTCATAGGTAATAAAGCAAAATTCCTCACCTCTGTACTTGCAGCAGTAGGACACATAGCATTCGTCAACGATCCACTCAATACCGTCCTCCGTCTCATGCGGCTTTTGCTCCTCCTCATTTGCCTCCGTGGTCTGCAGCTCCACCATCCAATGCACCTTTCCCTGCTTTGTCTCGGCAATCAGTTCTGTCAGCCTTCTACTCAATACTTCCTGCTTCATTGTTTCCACTGCTCCTTTTACATGCTTACTCTCTGTTATTTTCCGTGCGTTTTAATCCCTCCCGCGCACATAAATATCCGAGAGATTATTTAAGATCGCGCCCGCCACATCCGGCTTATTCATCGTGTAAATATGCACATGATTGACTCCGTTAGCGATCAGGTCGATGATCTGCTCCGTCGCATAGGCAATGCCCGCCTGCTTCATCGCCGCCGGATGATCGCCGAACCGGTCCACGATCGCAAGAAAACGCGGCGGCACCAGATTACCCGAAAGCTTCATAATCCGCTTCACCTGCGCACGGTTTGTCACCGGCATAATACCTGCCACGACCGGCACATCAATCCCCTTCTTTAATGCTTTATACATAAAATTATAGAGAATATGATTATCAAAAAACATCTGTGTAGTCAAAAATTCACATCCCGCGTCAACCTTCTCTTTTAAGTGGTCCAAATCCTCAAAAATCGTTTCCGCCTCAGGATGCCCTTCCGGATAACAGGCTCCTCCGATATAAAAATCGCCCTGCTGCTTGATCTCGGCGATCAGCTCGCTCGCATGATGATACTGGTTTGGAAGCGGAAACGAAGTCTGCGGCAAAATATCCCCGCGCAGCGCTAATATATTTTCAATCTTCTTTTCCTTTAACTCCTTAAGCACCGACGCTACCTTTTCTTTTGTTGAAGATGCGCAGGTCAGATGCGCAAGCGCCGGAATATGGTTCACATGACATATCTCGTTGGCAAGCTCCACCGTATAATCGGAGGTTCCGCCGGCTGCGCCGTAGGTAACGCTCATATATGCCGGCTTTAACGCCGCCATTTCCGCCACAAGCTTTTTATAATTTTCAAGCTGCGCTCCCTGCTTTGGCGGAAACAGCTCGCAGGAAATCGTGATCTCATCTGTCTCCAACAGCTCTTTTAGCCTCATATGTTCCCCTTTCCTAAAAGCTACGCAATTGATCGGTTCCATCATCGACCGTATTCTCAATATGACGAATCTCTACAAAATAAGAATATCCCTCATTGACCTTTACCCGGACTCTGTCCCCAACCTTATGTCCAAGCAGTGCTTTTCCAAGCGGCGATTCATTGCTGATCAAATTTTTGAGAGAATTTCCGCGCACCGTTGTCACGATGCGGTAAATCTCCTCCTCATCATCCTCCTCGAAATAAACAGTCACGGTATTATTCATCCCAACCTCATCGTCCGCGGAATCTGTAGATATGATCTTCGCTGTCTTGATCATCCGTTCCAGATAACGAATCCTGCTCTCATTCTGGTTCTTGTCCTTTTTTGCCGCATGATACTCAAAATTTTCGGATAGATCGCCATGCGCACGCGCCTCTTTTACCGCCTCTAACGCCTGCTTACGCACCACAAGCTTGCGGTACTCAATCTCCTCCTCCATTTTTTTTATATCCTGCTCTGTCAATTCATCATACATAATAACCTCCATTCCGAAGCGATTTATCGCAAGGAAACGCGAGTCGAATTTTAAATTCGCCTCTGCGATTGAATTTGTGACGCCTCCGCACAAATTCGAGTGTGAAAAATTGCATATCAATGCAGCAGATTTCTTTCGCACAGCAGTACGCGCGACAGCTCATCAAAGGAAATGTGTCGTACCTGTGACTCAATCGCCTTGCCTGCGCAGACAGAGAGCACTGCATCATCAAAAATCTCCCATGTCTTTAAATAATAGGTACCAAACTGCCCATACCTCACTGTATCTGATAGTACAGAAAAATCAGCAAGCGGCAGGTGCATTCCCTCGCCTACCGCTTTGATGTAGCTTTCTTTTCTTGTCCACAGTCGTATGAATTCCCGATCCAGCCGCCTGCTTGTGCCATATGCGCCAGAGACAGCGCAAAGCGCTGCATACTCCTCCGCCGCAAAAAAGCGTTTTGCGAGAGCAAGACCGATCGACCGAATCCGTTCAACGTCAATCCCGACCGGCTGACCGGAAAATACTGCAGCCGCATAACCTCCGCTGTGTGAAAGATTAAAAAAAAGCTGCTCGGTCCCCGTCACATATGGCTTTCCATGCTTTTCACGCGAAAGCCCAAGCTTCCGCAAGCCGTCATCACAAACCAGAGAGTACCCACGCTGCCGCAGTCCGTACTCCAACAGCAGACCGACTGCCACACTCCTTCTCTGTTCCGATTCTGCCCGAATACGTTTGATCCTTTCGCGCCTCTCAGGCGTGAGCATCTCTAAAAATTCCAATGGCATATGCTCTCCGAAAAGCTCTCCGACCTCCATCACATAGATTTCCATTGGAGAAACGCTCCTTTCCTGCATTATGAGTCCGTGCGGACTGCAAATTGGTTCTTTCCCTTCTGGAGCGCCTCATAAAGCGCCTGATCCGCAAGCTCTGCCAGCTGGGCAAAGCTCCCTCCCTCCCCTTCTGCAAGCACGGCTCCGATCGAACAGTCAAGCTGAATACCGTCCGCACCGATCTCTCCGACATCACGCAGAAACAAACGACACAAAAGCAGCAGCTCCTCATCCTTCAGAGACTCCATAAAGGTAATGACGAACTCTCTGCGGCTGCAGCGCGCAACAATATTTCCACGGACAAAATGACGCTTTAACCGCTCTGCCACGATATAGGAAATCTGCTCCGCCACCTTGTAGGTATAAGCGTCGGCGATCTCCGAAAGATTATTGATCTCCACAAGCAGCAGCGCCTTGATTCCCATATCCGGCACTCCCTGTGCGGAAAACAGCGATGCCCCTGACTGCACATCATCCGCACTGTATCGCTGCAGCGCTCCCGTTAATCTGCGCTGTGCCTCAAGCACATTGTGCACACGCCTTTTTGCAATTTCCGGAATAAACGGTTTTACAATATAGTCGTCTGCCCCAAGCTCCATTGCCTGTGCCTGACGTCTTGTCGTATCATCCGAGGTAATGATCACAACCGGGATACCCGCAGTCTGCGTGTCCATTTTCTTGTAACGCAAAAATTCAATCCCATCCATCTCCGGCATCATTAAATCGAGCAGGATCACGTCGACCTCGCCCGGATGCTCCTTTAGGCATTCCAATGCCGCTTTTCCGTTTTCCGCCTCCAGCACACGGTATTTCTCCTCAAAGATACAGCGGAGCGATACCCGGTTCAACTCAATATCGTCTGCGATCAGCAGTGTTTTTTCTTCATGCGGGCGGACCGCAAACGCCTGTCTGTAGCGCTGCAGCTCCCTGTCGATTTCCTTTTGCTCCGTGACGTTTGTCAGCGTACCGAAAATGACATGCTTTTTTCCGACCTGGTTAATGTACTTTAGCTTTAGCTGGATCCACATCCATTTTCCCGATTCACTCTGACGCACAAACTCACAGTCTGTCATCTCCCGCGTCTTTACCACCTCGCGAAATGCAGCCTTTAGCGTATTCTGCCCGTCAATATCCACCGAATTTAAAATACTCTTTTGCGCATCGTCAATATCCTGATAGCCAAACAGCTCGTAGTAAGCATTATTCACCCGTATAATATCAAATTGTTCCGACTGATCCTCATACTCATAGACCGCAACCGCCTGCAGCATATCCGAAAATAAAATCTCCATCTGCGAGGTTGAGGTCCACAGGCTGTCCGCATTCGTCTCAACCGGCAGCTCCTGCACGTCATGATTTCCCTTATGTGCAAATGCAAGCGTCTCGTAATCCTCCACCGACATCGGCTTTGCAAAATAATAGCCCTGCACATACTCACATCCGATGCTCCGCAAAAAATCCGCCTGCTCCCTGCGCTCAACACCCTCCGCGATCACAGGCATATCAAGCCATTTTGCCATGCGCACCACCGACGCAAGAATATTCTCACTGCGCCCCTGCTTGGAGGTATCCGAGAGAAACTTCATATCAATTTTTAAAATATCAACGGTAATATCCTTTAAGACATTCAAAGAGGAATAGCCGCTTCCGAAATCATCCATCAAAATCGAAAATCCGACCCGCTGCAGCTTCTCCATCATCTCATGAATCGCCTGCAGATTATGCGTGCACGCGCTTTCCGTAAGCTCAAGCTGAAGTAAACGCGGCGGTATCTGATATTTATCGACGAGCCCCGTGATCGTTTCCACAAGCCTTGGGTTATAAAGGCTCACACGGGAAATATTCACAGACACCGGCTCCGGATTTCTCCCCTCCCGCAGCCACTTTGCAAGCAGCTGACAGGTCTTTTCCCATACATAAAAATCAAGCTTTGTGATAAATCCGTTGCGCTCAAAAATCGGGATAAACTCTCCGGGAGGTATCACACCCTCCAAGGGACTCATCCAGCGCACCAAAACCTCCGCCCCCTCGATCGTATTATTCTGCAGATCATATTTGGGCTGCAGATAGAGCACAAACTCCTCCGCTTCCAGCGCATTTTGCATACGTCCTGCAATCCGCTGCTCCTTTAGCAGCGCTTCGCTCATATCGGGCGTATAAAATGCGTAATTGCGGATATAATTTCCTTTGCACTGCTTTACGGCGAGATTTGCACGGTCGTACATGCGGTCAATCGAGAGCGAGGAATCCTCGATCACATAGATGCCGACCGTCGGAACGAGATCATAGTCCGGATGACAGCTCCATATCCGGCTGCGCAGATACCGGATAAATTCTTCCAGCTCCGCTTCCTTGTGGTACGGCATACACATACAGAAAATATCCGCCTCAATCCTTCCATAACAGACACGCAGACTTCTTCCGCTGAACTCCTGCAGCACATCCGCAATATAGCGCAGCAGCCGGTCTCCCTCCTTCACTCCAAAAAAGGTATTGACCAGCTGAAACTTGGCAATATCAATGCGCAGAAATGCAAAATGCCCGTTAGGATAGCGGTCTAACAGCAGTCTTGTCTCCTCAAAAAACCGCATTTTGTTATAAATACCTGTCAGACGGTCAAAATTTGCACGATATTTTAATTCCCGGCTCATCTGCTGCTGACTTCTCTCAATGATATTCCTAAGACGCAGACTCAGCACGCGCGGATCGTACGGCTTTCTTACATAATCCCATGCACCGAGCGTCAGACATTCCCGCTCCGCGGCAGCATCCCCCTCCTCGGCAGCGATAATGACCGGAATCCTCCGGTAAGTCTCTGTCTTTTGATATTCCTGTAAAAAAGAATACGCCCCCCGCTTAGGGTGCACAAAGTGCAGCAGCACAGCCGAAAACTCATCCGGCCCTGCCGCTGCATTTAAAATCGCAAGCGCCTGTTTCACGCTCTCTGCTTCTATGATCTCATAATCCGATCCCAAAATCTCTCTTAGGGCGGCGCGGTCAGCTCCCGTCTCCTCTACCATCAGTATCTGATTCTTTCCGCTCATCTTCCTTACCCCGTCTTCCTCTAAAGGTACAGAATATTTCAAATACCATTATTCTTCTTTTATCATAGCAGAGTTGACACTTCTTTTCAATTACTATCTTCTAATTTGCGCAGCGCCTTACGAAATTGGAAATAAAATAATATCACGGTAAATATGACTGCTAAAATATCTGCAACCGGCTCTGCCAGATAAACTGCCTGCGCCTTGTTCTCCTGAAATATCTTAGGGAGCAGATAAATAAGCGGCAGCAAAAGCACAAATTTCCGCATAACCGCGACCATGATCGAAGCGCCGGCGTTTCCAATCGAAATAAAGGTAAACTGGCAAGCCATCTGTATGCCGAAAATCCCCATTGCCGCACAGTAGATGCGAAGCGCGTCTTTTGTATAGAGGATCAGCTCCATGTCTGACTTTTTTGCAAAGATCATTGCAAACCATTGCGGAAAGAGCATCAAAAGCGCCCAGATCGTCACAGCATAAATCACGGTAGAAAGCAGCAGAAGCTGGAAAGTCTTTTTTACGCGCGCTGCATTTTTCGTACCGTAATTATAGCTTGAAATCGGCTGCGCTCCCTGCCCGAGTCCCTGCATCGGCAGCATGGAAAACTGCATCGCGCTTGAGAGGATCGTCATTGCGCCCACCGCAACATCTCCGCCGTATTTTAACAGAGAGGCATTAAAGCATACGATAATAATGCTTTCGCTTGCCTGCATAATAAATGGCGCCAGACCAAGCGTGATGCCGGGGATCACGATCTTTGCCTGCATCCGCATGTACTTTCTTCGTATTCGGATCAGAGTACACTTACCTGTCAAAAAGCACAACACCCAGATCGTTGACACCGCCTGCGAGAGCACCGTAGCGACTGCCGCTCCACGCACACCCATATCAAAGCCATAGATAAGGATCGGATCCAAAATAATGTTGCAGACTGCTCCGATCAAAACGCTCAGCATCCCTGTTTTTGCAAACCCCTGTGCCGTAATAAAGGCGTTCATTCCGAGCGTGAGCTGCACAAACACCGTGCCGATCGCATAGATGTTCATATATGCCGTCGCATATCCGATCGTATTCTCACTTCCTCCGAAGGTCAAAAGCAGCGGTCTGTTAAATAAAAGCAGCACGATCGTCAGAAGAAAAGAAATAACAAGCTGCAGCGAAAAGCTGTTGCTTAAAATACGCTCCGCTTCGTCATAATCTCCTTTTCCCATCGCCATAGAAGCACGCGGCGCACCGCCGTTGCTGACAAGCGCCGCAAATGCGCTCACGATCATAATGATCGGCATGCACACACCAACGCCCGTCAGCGCAAGCGCTCCGTTTTCCGGCATATGTCCGATGTAAATACGGTCTACAAGATTGTAAAGCAGATTGATGATCTGTGCCGCGATCGCGGGAATTGACAGCTTCCACAGTAATTTTCCGATCGGCTCCGTTCCCAAAAATTCATTCTTCTGTTCCATATCAGGCATCTCCTCACTTATATTGTTCTATTTAGAACAATTTTCTGTCCTTATTATACACGCAACAAAAATTTCTGTCAATTCTGTCACAATGCATTCCCTTACAGGCACAAAGCCTCATCCTGCTCACAGGAGCATCTGAGAAACATAGGTTTCCTGAAACAAGGGATGATTTGCCAAAGAAACTTCTTCTGCGCGCGCACAAATCTGCGCAAGCTCCCTTTCGCCCGCTCCGTTTTCCAAAAGAAACCGTTTCGCTCCCTTTAACGCACTGTTTCCCACATGCTTGATCCTTCCCGCAAACTCCTGCGGAAGCAGACCCAGACGGATCGCACGCTGCTCATGGATAAAATAGCCAAAGCCTCCCGCAAGAAAAATCTGCGCGCATTCCTCTTTTTTCACCCCTGCTGTAGAGAGCAGCACTTCAATGCCCGCCCGTATCGCCGCTTTTCCCATCTGCACCTCGCGCACGTCCTTCTGAAGAAAAGATACGCCCTCTGCAAGCGAAATACCGTTTGTAAACCACGGCTCTTTCAGCGTTCCGTTCCTGTCCACATAGCCGTGCGCCGCCAACTCACTTACAAGATCGATCATCCCGCTCCCACAAATTCCAATCGGCGGCTGTTCTCCGATCGTTTCACACAAAAAGCGTCCGCCCCAGTATGCCGTATGGGAAATCGCCCCCGGTATGCCTGGGATCCCGCAGGAAACAGTTCCTCCCTCAAAAACCGGTCCTGCCGGCGCGGAAGTCACCAAAAGCCTTTGCCCATCCCATACGCCCATCTCGCCGTTTGTTCCAATATCAAGCAACAGACACGGCCCCTTTTTTGAAATCAGCCCGTTCGCAAAAACTCCCGCCACAAAATCAGCGCCGACAAACGCGGAAATCCCCGGCAGAATCGTTGCCTCCGCCTCCCAGTCCCATGACCCAAGCAATTTGGCGGCGCTGCTTTGAAACAAAGAATGATCGGTGGGCGTAAAGGGGGCGCGTCCCAGCCCCTGACAGGAAAGTCCGCGCAAAAGATGACACATCGCCGTATTCCCCACGAGTGCCAGCCGTCTCACCGTCACTGCGTGCCCGGCATTTTTCAGCAGCTGCTCCATCAGCTTTAAAATATCACTCTGCATACAGGCGCGGAGCAGCGCCCCTTTCCCCTCATTTGACGCCAGAATACGCGACAATACGTCTGCCCCGTAAGCTCTCTGGCTATTCACACCGGACGCCGTCGCAAGCGTCTGCCCATCTTTTAAACAAAACAGCTCCGCCGCAAGCGTGGTAGTGCCAATATCCACGACAATCGCACAGTCTGCCTCACTCCACCCTGCCCTGCTGTCTTCAGAGGCAGAAGAAACAGGCGCTCCCTCCTCGCCATCCAGCAATACCGCCAGATTTTTATCATCCGGTTCGATGCGAATACGGCACGGCGCACTCACGCGCGCTTCACACGCAAGCCGGACGCCCTCTGCCAGCTCGTCCTCCGTTAAAAGCCTGCGCTCCTGCTCTGTCGGTTCTGTCACGCCTTCCAAAAAACGGACCCTGCACCTGCCGCACACGCCTCTCCCTCCGCAGGGCGCACCGGGCGCAAGCCCCTCCTCCTGCAGCAATGCAAGCAAACTTTTCTCTCCCGACAGCTCCCTGACCGTTCGCGTTTCTTTTGTTCCAATGATCTCTATCATCCGTTATTCTTCCTATTCTATTTCTTTGATCTGTGCTCCCCCATCTGCCTGCCCAAGGGAACGTCATCTACCCCCGCCGCGCCCCCTCTTTGTTTTTCCTTGTGCATTTTAGAAAAAACGTTTATAATCTTTGTGGCAGCATCGTCTGCTATATCATAACACAAAGGAGACCGCTTATGAAACTAATTTCATGGAATGTCAATGGACTTCGCGCATGTATGCAAAAAGGCTTTGAGGACTTTTTCAACACCGCAGATGCGGATATATTCTGTATTCAGGAATCCAAGCTTTCGGCAGGGCAGATTACGCTGGAGCTTCCCGGCTATCACCAGTACTGGAATTATGCCGAAAAAAAGGGCTACTCCGGCACTGCCATTTTCACAAAAAAAGAGCCGCTCGCCGTCACCTACGGCATCGGCATCCCGGAGCATGACCACGAGGGACGTGTCATCACACTGGAATATGAGAACTTTTATATGCTTACCTGCTATACGCCAAATTCCCAGAACGAGCTTGCAAGACTCCCTTACCGCATGCAGTGGGAGGATGATTTCCTCGCTTATCTAAAAAAGCTTGATGCCAAAAAGCCGCTGATTTTGTGCGGAGACTTAAATGTCGCACATAAAGAAATTGATTTAAAGAATCCCAAGACAAACAGAAAAAATGCCGGCTTTACCGACGAGGAGCGCGAAAAAATGACAACGCTGCTCTCTAGTGGCTTCACCGACACCTTCCGGTATTTTTATCCTGACACCGAGGGCGCCTACTCCTGGTGGTCCTATCGTTTTAAGGCACGGGAAAAGAATGCGGGATGGCGTATTGATTACTTTATCACATCCGCCGCCTTAAATGACAGACTGACGGGTGCAAAAATCCATACGGATGTGTTCGGTTCTGACCACTGTCCGGTTGAGCTTACACTTTCGCTTTAAACCAAAAGCCCATATACCTTGCGATACAGCTCGTTGCGAATCTGCTCATACTCTGCCCGTGTTACTGCGGAGGGATAGGTCATAAGCAAAAGCGGCAGCTCCTCCCCCTCCGCGGAGAGCGCCGGCTGCACATAATCCTCATAGGGATTGAGCACAAATCCGTTTCTCTCATAGAAACGGATGCGGCGTGCCGCAATCTCCCGCTCCGGCAGCTCTACCTCAAGCACTGTCTGTACCGCCAGCCCCTGCAGCAATTCCTGCAGCAGCCCCGCGCCAAGTCCCCCGTTTCGGAACTTCCCATCCACTGCAAAGTGCTCGACAAACGCCAGTTTTTCTAAATGCCATACAGCAAAAAACGCGGCAACCGTTCCCCCCCTGCGATAACCGTAAAGACGATAGTATGGATTTTTGAGCAATTCTCTCTGCCCCAAACAGGTCCTGCGTTCATCGACAGGAAAGCTCTGTTCCATAATCTCCCATATTTCATTAAAATCCTTCTCATCCATGCGCTCTAAGCGCTCCATGTCCTTCATATGCTCCTCCACTCGCAAACTATCATACGCTCTTTAAGCCCTTGCTTTCTTCAATCCGTGCAATGACGTCCATAAAACAAAAACAAGCAAGAGCACGGCAAATGCCATCCAACCGGTCAGCACCGGCGCCGGGCGGCCTTTAAACATATCATAATAACCCTTTAAGTAAACAACACCGATGACAAACGGCAGCAGATACTGCATATAGCACCACAGCCATTTGGAAGCCGGAAGCTTTCTGCCCTCTCCGTCATTTGCCTCGGCAATGAAATTTTCAAAGCCCCAACCGTTTTTATTCAAACAAAACAATACAAATACCATGCTTCCCAGCGGCAGGAGATTCGATGACACCAAAAAATCCTCCAAATCCATAATCGTACTTCCCGCACCAAGCGGCTCGATACCGGAAAGCAGATTAAAGCCAAGTACTGCCGGAAACGACAGCAAAATGATAAGCGCCATATTAAAGCCCACTGCCTTACTTCTTTTCCAGTCTCCCATATCCATATAAAAAGAGATGATATTCTCAAACACCGCGATGACGGTAGACAGCGCTGCAAAGGACATGAAAACAAAGAAGCATATGCCCCAGATCCTTCCGCCTCTCATATGATCAAAAACATTCGGAAGCGTAATAAACAGCAGCGACGGTCCGGCATCCGGCTTTACGCCATAGGCAAAGCATGCCGGAATAATGATAAAACCTGCCATGAGAGCCACAAAGGTATCAAGCAGAATGATCCCTGTTGCCTCCCCCATCAGACTGCGCTCCTTTTTTAAATAGCTCCCAAAGATTTCCATTGCCCCGATCCCAATACTCAGAGTAAAAAACGCCTGCGACATTGCGGCATAAACAACCACGCCGATGCCCTGCTGTCTCACCAGCTCAAAATTGGGCACAAGATAAAATCTGATCCCCTCCAATGCCCCCGGCAGCAAAAGAGAATTTATGGCAAGCACCACGATCAAGACGATCAAAAGGCTCATCATGACCTTTGTGATTTTCTCTACTCCATTCCTAAGCCCCATGGCGCAAACTGCAAATGACACGACGACTGCCGCGATCATCCAGCCAGACAAAAGCGGCGCGTTTCCGAGCATCTCATAAAAGGCTTCAGAAACTCCCGCAGAATCAAGACCCGACAGCTTTCCTGCCGCCATGCGGTATGCATAGTAGAGCATCCAGCCGCTGACCATCGTATAAAACATCATAAGAAGATAACTGCCCAGAATACTGATCCACTTTAGACGATGCCACCATCCCCCATGAGGCTCTAATCGTTCAAAAGCTTTTCCCATACCAGCTCTGCTTCCTCTGCCGACCGCAAATTCACAGATTAAAATCGGCAGTCCCAGTACAAGAAGAAATGCCAGATAGATCAAAATAAACGCCGCACCGCCATACTGTCCGCAAACATAAGGAAACTTCCATACATTTCCAAGCCCGATCGCACAGCCTGCAGAAACAAGAATAAATCCGAGTCTTGAACCAAAGGTCTCTCTTTCTTTCATAACCTACTCTCCCTGTTTTATATATATGGAGTAAAGTATATCAGATTTATTCCAAACACACAAGCGTCCCTGTATCAGGCACGATCTGATACAGGGACGCTCTCTTTATCCATTACCTTCTCCCAAAAATAATGTATATATTATTTTTATCGCTGCTCTGTGCACGCTGCAGCCGCAGCCTCCTACTGCCCTGCAACTATTTACTTGCGATTGCTGCCTGTGCAGCGGCTAATCTTGCGATCGGCACACGGAACGGTGAGCAGGATACATAATCCAGACCAATCTTATGGCAGAACTCTACGGAAGACGGATCTCCGCCGTGCTCTCCACAGATACCGACATGAAGCTTCGGATTTACCGGCTTGCCAAGCTTGATCGCTGTCTCCATCAGCTTGCCGACACCTGTCTGGTCTAACTTTGCAAACGGATCGTTCTCGAAAATCTTGGTGTCATAGTAAGCGTCTAAGAACTTACCTGCATCATCACGGGAGAATCCGAATGTCATCTGTGTCAGATCGTTTGTACCAAAGCAAAAGAAATCAGCCTCGGTTGCGATCTCGTCAGCAGTTAAAGCAGCTC